>NZ_JARVSP010000006.1:0-333151 GCF_030209115.1 Pseudomonas sp. FR229a
AACCCGAGCCTGCGAGGGCCGAACGCAGGAGCAAGCCTTTTGGGTTACCTTTTTGCTGGGCCGGCACTCCGGCGTTTGAAAAAGGTGACCCGCCGTAAGGGCGGAACCCTAAGCCGCCGTTACCGCAGCAACGGATATGTACCCGGTCGACCTGCAAAAATCACCGCCTGACCAGACGCCTTCGCGAGCAGGCTCGCTCCCACATTGACAGCGCTCCACGTAACGGATTGATCCGCAACACGCATCAATCCATGCCAACAATGCAATTAACAGATTGTTACATCTGCGCCACCATCCACCTCAATAAAAACCGTGCGCCGCTTCTCCGTAGCGCACGTCATAAAAGCGGTGGAGTACTTTTCTATGACAGCCTCAATCCCTACCAACGGCTCGCGGGCCGGTGCCATCTTCCGGGTGACCTCGGGCAACTTCCTCGAACAGTTCGATTTCTTTCTGTTCGGCTTCTACGCCACGCAGATCGCGGCGGTGTTCTTCCCGGCGAGCAGCGAGTTCGCCTCCCTGATGATGACTTTCGCGGTGTTTGGCGCAGGCTTCCTGATGCGCCCGCTGGGCGCCATCGTGCTCGGTGCGTACATCGATGATGTCGGTCGGCGCAAAGGTCTGATCGTCACCCTGTCGATCATGGCCAGCGGCACGATATTGATCGTGCTGGTGCCCGGATACGAAACCATAGGCTTGTTCGCACCGGCGCTGGTGCTGATCGGCCGGCTGCTCCAAGGCTTCTCCGCCGGTGCGGAACTGGGGGGTGTTTCGGTGTATCTGTCCGAGATCGCCACGCCGGGCCGCAAGGGCTTTTTCACCGCTTGGCAGTCGGCCAGTCAACAAGTGGCGATCATCGTGGCGGCTGCGCTGGGCTACGGTCTGAACCAGTGGATGGAGCCACAAGCAGTGGCTGCCTGGGGCTGGCGCATTCCGTTTTTCGTCGGTTGCATGATTGTTCCGTTCATCTTCTTCCTGCGCCGCAACCTGGCGGAAACCGAAGAGTTCGCCGCGCGCAAACATCGTCCGAGCATGCGCGAAGTATTCCGCACCCTGGGTCAGAACTGGGGCGTGGTGCTTGGCGGGATGTTGATGGTCGCGCTGACCACCACCGCGTTCTACCTGATCACCGTGTACGCGCCGACCTTCGGTAAAACCGTGCTGCACCTGAGCACTTCCGACGCGCTGCTGGTGACGTTGCTGGTGGGTGTGTCGAACTTCTTCTGGCTGCCGATTGGCGGCGCGTTGTCGGACCGCATCGGCCGTCGCCCGGTACTGATCGGCATGGCCCTGCTGGCCCTGGCCACGACTTATCCGGCGCTGTCGTTCCTGGTGCAGGCGCCGAGCTTCACCAACATGCTGCTGTCGTTGTTGTGGCTGTCGTTCATCTACGGTCTGTACAACGGCGCGATGATTCCGGCGCTGACCGAAATCATGCCGGTGGAAGTGCGCGTCGCCGGTTTCTCGTTGGCCTACAGCTTGGCCACGGCGATCTTCGGCGGCTTCACCCCGGCGATGTCGACCTTCCTGATCCAGTACACCGGCGACAAAGCCGCGCCGGGTTACTGGATGAGCATCGGTGCCCTGTGCGCACTGTGCGCCACGCTTTATCTGTACCGCCGTGCCGGTGGTCGTCTGCAACCTGTCGCGGCCTGAGGAAAAACTCGCCATGAAAAAACTCTTTACTGTCACCGCCCTGCTCGCCGGTCTCGCCTTCAACGTCGCGGCCCAGGCCGAAGAACTCAGCGTGATGACCTCCGGTGGTTTCACTGCCGCCTACAAGATCCTCGGGCCGAAATTCGCCGCTGCGACTGGCAACACCCTGACCACCAGCCTCGGCCCGTCGATGGGCAAGGCACCGGAAGCGATCCCCAATCGTCTGGCGCGCGGTGAGCACGCCGACGTGGTGATCATGGTCGGTTACGCCCTTGATGAACTGATCAAACAGGGCAAGGTCGACCCGGCGTCCCGCGTTGAACTGGCGGATTCGCGGATCGGTATGGTGGTGCGTGAAGGTGCAGCGAAACCGGACATCAGCAGCGTCGATGGCCTGAAGAAAACACTGCTCGAGGCGCAATCGGTGGCGTACTCCGACAGCGCCAGCGGCGTGTATATCGAGCAGCAGTTGTTCAAGAAACTCGGTATCGAAGATCAGCTGAAACCGAAAGCCAAGATGATCGCCAAGATCCCGGTCGGTTCGGTGGTTGCCACGGGCGACTATCAATTGGGCTTCCAGCAGGTCAGCGAATTGCTGCCGGTACCGGGCGTGAGCTTCGTCGCGAAGATTCCGGAATCGGTGCAGTCGGTGACGCGTTTTGCCGCGGGCATTCCGGTCAAGGCCGAGCATCCGGAAGAGGCCAAAGCCCTGCTCGCCTACCTCGCTGCACCGGCCGCTCAGGCTGACGTGCAGGCCACCGGACTGGATTCGGTCAAGCGCTGATCGTTGGCGGCTGGACGCGCATCTCGACGACCAGCCGCTCCAGTTCCAATGCCGCCGGGGTCAACGTGCGATCCCGGCGCTTGATGATGCCGACACTGCGCATCACTTGCGGCTCGGTCAGCGGCACCCGCGTCAGGATCGGATGGTCCGGCCCGGGCATCGCCATCAACGGCACCGCCGCCACGCCCAAACCCGCCTCCACCAGGCCGATCATCGTCGTCACGTGCCGCGTCTCGCAGATGCTCTGACGCTGCGGCACCACCCCGCCCAAGGCCTGATCAAGCAGAAAGCGATTGCCCGAGGTCTTGTCCAGCGCGATGTAATCCTGCTGATAGAACTCGTCCCAGCTGACGCTGCTGCGCCCGGCCAGCGGATGATCGCGGCGACAGGCGACGACATAGCACTCCTGCACAAGCGGTTCGAACTCGACTTTGGCATCCTGCGTGCCGAGAAAACTCAAACCGAAATCCGCCTCGCCATTGACCACCGCACTCAACACATCATGCGCGCTGGAATCGAGGACTTTGACTTTGATCCGTGGAAACTGCTGGTGATAGCGCGCGACCACGCGCGGCATGAAGTAGTACGCCGCCGATGGCACACAGGCGACGGTGACATGCCCCAAACGGGTCGAGGCGACTTCGCTGATGCCGAGCAAGGCGATGTCGAGATCATCCAGCAACCGCTCGACGCTAGGCATGAAACCGCGTCCGGCCTGGGTCAGGCTGACCTTGCGCGTGGTGCGCTCGAACAGTTTCACGCCGAGGGCGTCTTCGAGCTTTTCGATGCGCCGACTCAGCGCCGGCTGCGACAGGCGCACGGTGTCGGCAGCCTTGCGAAAACTGCCCTGCTCGACCACCGCGCGAAAGGCTTGCAGGTCGTTGAGGTCGAAGTTGATGGCCATGGCGTTTCCGGAAATTGATGCGCAGGGGTTATGAATGTAACCAGTTGATGCAAATTATTACAGCGACACCGGAAATCCAGTGTAGGAGTGAGCCTGCTCGCGATAGCGGTTTGTCAGTCACGGATGATGTCGACTGTTCCACCGCGATCGCGAGCAGGCTCACTCCTACAAGGGATCTTTGGTGGATCTGAAATCCGGTCAACCCTTATCCTTGCCACCCCCCGCCGTACCCGTAGTCAGGAGTCGTTCCAATGCCCCATGAAGGCAATCTGTTGCAAGCCGCTGTCGTGTTTCTGTTCGCGGCGGTGCTCACCGTGCCTTTGGCCAAACGTCTGCAACTGGGCGCTGTGCTCGGTTATCTGTTTGCCGGGGTGATCATCGGCCCGTCAGTGCTGGGCCTGATCGGTAATCCGCAAAGCGTGGCGCATATTTCCGAGCTGGGCGTGGTGTTGCTGCTGTTCATCATCGGCCTGGAGCTGTCGCCGCGACGCTTGTGGGTGATGCGCAAATCGGTGTTCGGCGTTGGCCTGGCGCAGGTGCTGCTGACCGCGTCGGTGATCGGCGGGCTGGCGCTGTCGGTGTTCGGTCAGCCGCTGAACAGCGCGATTGTGCTGGGCCTCGGTCTGGCGCTGTCTTCTACTGCTTTTGGCCTGCAAAGCCTCGCCGAACGCAAGGAACTGACCAGTCCCCACGGGCGTCTGGCGTTTGCCATTCTGCTGTTCCAGGACATCGCCGCGATTCCGTTGATTGCGCTGGTGCCGATGCTCGCTGGCGTCGATCACCACACCAGCACCGCCGACGATATCCGCCACAGCCTGCAGGTGCTCGGCGGCATTGCTGTGGTGGTGATCGGTGGGCGTTATCTGCTGCGTCCGGTGTTCCGCGTGGTGGCGAAAACCGGCCTGCCGGAAGTGTCCACCGCCACCGCGTTGCTGGTGGTGATCGGCACGGCGTGGCTGATGGATCTGGTCGGTGTGTCGATGGCGCTGGGGGCGTTTCTCGCCGGTCTTCTGCTGGCGGATTCGGAATATCGCCATGAGCTGGAAGCGCAGATCGAACCGTTCAAAGGCCTGCTGCTCGGGCTGTTCTTCATCAGCGTCGGCATGGGCGCCAATCTCAGCCTGTTGTTGAGCGCGCCGATCACCGTGTTGGGCCTTACCCTGCTGCTGATCGGGCTGAAATTGCCGCTGCTGTTTGTCGTCGGGCGTCTGGCCGGCGGGCTGAACAAGATCAGCGCAATTCGCCTCGGTATCGTTCTGGCTGCCGGCGGTGAGTTTGCGTTTGTGGTGTTCAAGATCGGTCGCGATCAGGGCCTGTTCGAGCCGCGTCTGTACGACCTGCTGGTGCTGACCATCACCCTGTCGATGGCGCTGACGCCATTGCTGCTGTTGATCTGCGCGCGGCTGGTCAGCCCGAAAGTGCAGCCGGTGGAAGTGCCGGAAAAATTCCGCGAGATCGACACCGAAGCGCCGCGCGTGGTGATTGCCGGCATGGGCCGGATGGGCCAGATCGTGGCGCGGATTCTGCGAGCGCAGAACATCAAGTTCGTCGCGCTGGACACCTCGGTAGAAACCATCGAACTGTCGCGCAGCTTCGGCGGTGTGCCGGTGTTCTACGGCGACCCGATGCGCCCGGAAATTCTCCACGCGGCGAAGGTTGGCGAGGCGGAATATTTTGTCATCGCCACGGATGATCCGGAGACCAACATCAAGACTGCCGAGGTGGTGCACAAGCTGTATCCGCACATGAAAATCATTGCCCGCGCGCGTAACCGCCAGCACGTGCATCGCTTGATCGATGTGGGCGCGGAGGCGATTCGTGAGACCTACTATTCGAGTCTGGAAATGAGCCGTCGCACATTGGTCGGCCTCGGTCTGACGCAAGCCCAGGCCGATGCGCGGATCAAGCGTTTCAAGCATCACGACGAACAGGTGCTGGAGGCGCAGCACGCCGTTTACGACGACGCCGCCAAAGTCCTGCAGACCGCCCAGGAAGCCCGGGCGGAACTGGCCAAACTGTTCGAATCGGATCAGCTCGAAGAAGAATCCCGCAACACCTGAGCCCTGCACAAAACCTGTAGGAGTGAGCCTGCTCGCGATGGCGATATGTCAGTCGACTTATTCATTACTGACACACTGCTATCGCGAGCAGGCTCGCTCCTACAGGGGATCGGTGTCAGGCCAGTTCTAATTCCAGTGTCGGTTTGACCGGTACCACTTCAAACCGATCCGCGAGAAACGGCGTGATATCCAGCGGCAGCGGCTCGTCATTCACCAGTTTGTCCAGCAACACCCCGGTGATCGCTGACGTCAGAATCCCCGTGCGGAAGTGTCCGCAGGCATTCAGATACCCCTCGACCCCACGCATCGGCCCGAGGATTGGCAGCTCATCCGGCGACCCCGGACGCAGTCCTGCCCAGGTGCGCTTGAGGTTGACGTCCGCCAGCTCCGGCAGGCAGCGCACCGCGCCCTGCACCAGCCCGGCAATCTCCGGGAAGGTGGTGGTGACGTCGAAGCCTTTGTCTTCGGTGGTGCTGCCGATGAGGATTTCGCCATTGTCCTTTTGCGCCACGTAGCAATCGCTGGTGGTCAGACAGCCGTTGAGGATTTTCGGCATTCGCTCGGTCAGTAGAATCTGGCCTTTCACCGGTTTCACCGGAATACGAATCCCCGTCGCCCACTCACTCAGATCCGCCGCCCAGGCGCCGGCGGCGTTGATCAGCGTCTTGCAATGAAACACCCCCGCCTCCGCCGTCTGCACACCCGTGACGCGAGTACCGTGATGCAGCACGCCGGTGACGTTGGTGTTGACGAAGAGGTCGACGCCATTCTGCCGCGCGCCTTCCATATAGGCATCGGCGAGGCGGAACGGGCTGACCTGATGGTCGCAGAGAAACTCCAGCGCCCCGCGCGCCTCATGGCTGACGCTCGGCTCCGCCGCGCGCAACGCCGCTTGATCGAGCCAGCGCACCTGATCGGCCAGATGCGGAATGCACCCGACGATGTGCTCGGCATAGAGCCGGTCTTCGTCGTCATAGATCACGAACTTCAACCCGGTCTTTTCGAACTTGCAATCCATGCCGTGGTTGTCTTTCAGCTCGCGATGCAGCGCCGGGTAAAGAGCGTTGGACTGCAAGGCAAAATCGAAAAAGGATTCCGGCAAGATATGCGGGGTACTGGCGTCTACCGCCACCGCTGCGCCCTGGGTTGCGCGCTTGCGATTGGCCGACATCATGCGAAAGAAGATCACCCCGCAACCGAGGCCGACCGACTCGCCAATCGCCCACAAACCGCCAGCCGAAGCGCGGGTCGCATTGCCGGGGCGCTTGGCGTCGATCAGCGCAACTTTCAGATCTTTGCGCTTGGACAATTGGTAGGCGCAGGACGCGCCGATCACGCCGCCACCGGCAATGACCACGTCGTAGAACTTACTCATGGCAAGCGCCCTCCTTGCCGAGGGACTGGAACGCGGAAAACGGTACCGGATCAATCGGGAAACGCGGCCGCAGCCAGCCGACATCCTGACGTCCGGTGGCCTGACGCAGGCGATCACTGCAATAGCCGACGCACATCCGCCCCTGACAATCGCCCATGCTCACGCGGGTGCGCATTTTCAGGCTGGCGATGTCTTGCACGCCCTGCTCCAGCGCCAGGTCGATGTCAGCGCGGGTCGCGTGTTCGCAGCGGCAAATCACCGTGTCGGCCGCAGGCAGAGCAATCTGACCGACGCCGCGCTCGGTGTAGCGATCCACCGCCGCACGAAAGCGCACGATGGCTCTGAGTTTGCTCGCGAAGCGATCGCGGCGCACGCGGGCCAGTTCGGCGTCGAGCACGCCGCGTTGCAGCAGGATGGAAGTGGCGGCGATCCTGCCGGCCAGCATCGCCGCTTCACCACCACGGATCCCGCCCATGTCGCCGGCCAGATGCACATGCGCCACGTTGCTTTGTTGCCAGTCATTCGCGTGGGCACGCAGGTAGCCGTCGTCGCTGAAACCATGATCGAGGCCCATCTGCTGGCTCAATTGCGTGCGCGGGATAAAACCGTAACCGACCGCCAGCGTCTGCGCTTCGAAGCGTTCGACCCGCGACAGATCCGCCTCCCAGGTCGCCGAATACGGCGCGACGCTGACGCTTTTCAACTCGCCTTCACCGTGGGCTTCCACCACACCCCAGCCGTAGTGCATCGCAATGCCGTGCAATTTCAGATAAGCGAGCATGCTCAAGCCGTCGAGGAACAGTTGCGGCTTGTTCAGCAGCGCCAGACTCTCCCGGGCGATCTTGCCGAACGCACAAGCCTCGTACACCCCGGCGACGCGCACGCCGGAGGCATGCAATTGCGTCGCGACCAAGGGCAGCAGCGGCCCGGTGCCAGCGATGATCACCGGCCCTTGCGGCTTGACCACGCCACTCTTGATCTGCAATTGCAGACCGCCAAGCAGGATCACTCCCGGCAACGTCCAGCCGGGAAACGGCACGCTGCGTTCGTGACAACCGGCAGCCAGCAGCAGCTGCGGATAAGCGATCTCGTGCAGCTGTTCATCGCCGTCAAGCACCACCATTGCGCGAGTGCCTTCGGCGCCTACCACACGATGGTTGAGGCGCACATCGATCAGCCCCGACTGCTGCTGAAATTCACCGTGCAGTTTGTCCAGCGCTTCCGAGTAACGCGGCCCGAGATAATCCAGTTGCACGCCATCGCGCAACGGCCCGCGATACACCACCCCACCGAGGCGCGAGGCCTCTTCGAGCAAGGTGCAGCGCACCCCATGACGCGCCAGCTCGATGGCCGCCGCCATCCCCGCCGGCCCGCCGCCAACAATCAACGGTTGCAGGCTCATACGACCTCCTGCGCGACGACGCGGTTGACCTGGGTTTCAACCAGCATGCCGTCACGCACCACGGTCTGACAGGCGCGGCGCTTGTGGCGACCGTTGATTTTCACCAGACAGCACTGGCACACGCCCATGCCGCAATAGGCGCCGCTGATCTGATCGTGATCGTTGCGTGCGATCTGACGCACGCCGAGGGACTGGATGACGCTGAGGACGGTTTCGCCGATAGCGGCGCTGACCGCTTGGCCATTGATGTGCACGGTCATGTCCGCCTGCACCAAGGGCTGGATATCGAAGGTTCTTTCTAGGCAGTTCATTACGGTGTTCGTCCGTGAAGATTCGGTTGAGGTTGTGTCAGCTCCTTGCTGCACTACGCCTCGTCGACGCTTTTATTGCTGTGTTTTCAACGTCGACGCGGCTACTTCGTCAGCGCAACAAGGTGCGCGACAAGCACTGTAGCTCATACCTCAGCAAAGGCCTGGGTCATTTACGGTAGGTGATATCGCCAGGCGAAATACTGATCCAGGCCAATGAAATTGGCGGGACGGGCAACGATCAATTGGAGAAGACGAACTGGCCTTTGATTTTCTTTGCGCCGAAGAAACCAAGGTCGGGGAACAGCAGGTTTTTCAGCCAGGCCACGTAGAAAATCATCGCCAGGGTGATTGCCACGCCGATCACCGTACCGGTCGGGTCATCCCCGTATTCCTTGAACATGCGCGGAACCTGGCTGATCGAGAGCACCACGTACACCGTGTAAGCATGAGCCGCGTTGCGATAAAAACCCCAGGCAAAGAGCAAAGGCACGCCACCGGCGAACAAACCAAGTCCGATGGCAAAACCGGTACTGATGGTCAGCCCGAGGAGATAGCCACCCACCAGACCGATCAGGGCCTGAACGTAAGTCAGTCCGAGGAGGATCTTGATCTTGCCGGCGTGGCGTTCGAGCAGATCCGGATCCGGGCGCGAACCGATCAGATAGGCCAGCGCCTTGTCTTTCAGCGCTCCACCGGAGAAGGCCTTGAAAGTTTCGGTTTTCGAGCGCCCGGCATCGAGCATTTCGGCGACCTGGCGTTTGATTTCCTTCTTGTCCAACTGACTCATCCTTAAAGTGAAAAAGCGGAACGCCCGCTTTGCGCGGGGATTTTCGCTTTTGGCCCCGCAGAAAGCAAAAAGCCGCTTTCACCCGAAGATGAAAGCGGCAGAGGCATCCTGCCTCAGAGGGATCAGTGTACGAACAGGGCGATCAGGATGATGATCGGGATCGGTACGCCGAGGAAGAACAGCAGTAATGAGCGCATGGTGACTCTCCTTTTTAACGAACCGGAGTGGTAGTGGTGTAGGTGTCGACTTCAACGTACTCGACCGCATCGCGACGACGACCGCCGAAAGTGGCTGCGAGGCTGGCGAAGAACGCACCGGCCAGCAGCGCTACGAACATCCACAGCGAGGTGTAGGCAGCGACTTTCGCGGCGGTGTCAGCTGCTTGCTGAGCTTTCAGTTTCGCGTCAGCGATGGCTTTCTGCGTGTTGGCGTAGATCTCGTCGACACGACGCTCGGCATCGGCCTGGCTCAGGTTGGTACGTTGCGACACCAGTTGTGCGAGGTAGGTGCGATCCTCGGCGCTGAGCTGACCGTTGGCCAGGCTCTGGGCGAAGATGCGGGTCACGGTGCCGCGGGCGGCGTCGTCGCTGACGGCAGCAGGACGATCATCGCGGAACAGACTGTCGACGAAGTAGCCGTACTGATCGCTGTCAGTGTTGGCAGCAGCCGAGCCGGCGGCCTGGCTCATCGCACCGGCAGCACCGCCGACTACATTGGCACCGGCCTGCACACCACCGCTGACGACGCTGCTCACCGAACCGACAACCAGCACAGCCGTGACCAGCGTAGCGACGCACCAGGCGAGGAAGCCGTGGGCGGTGTCGCGGAAGTAGACTTCGTCACCGTGCATGTTGGCCCACTTCACGCGCAGACGGCCGGCAATATAGCCGCCCATGCCGGAGGCAATGATCTGCGTTACCGCCAGCCAGACAATCGTCGAAATGCCCAGGCCTTTGGCGCTGACGCCCTCTCCGGCCCACGGTGATACAGCCGAAAAGCCCAGGCCGAAGCCGAGCAGTACCAGAATCATCGACAGTGCTGCGGCAGCCGCTGCACCCGCGAAGATCGCGCCCCAGGACACGCCTGAGACACTGCTCGACTCTTCCACGGCAGGATAATAGCCATCAGGGGATCTGTTCATTGTTGTGCTGCTCCAGGCATGAAAAATGGTGTTACAACTCGTCAAGTGAGGAATTGCAGTGACCGTGCCAGTTACAACATCTAAATAAACCCTTGTTTTTCAATGCTTTATAAAAGATGAACTTCTGAGGACGTTGCAAATTGCAACACCTGCCGAAATACAGCGGGTTTTATGCATTGGCTTGGTCGATCATTTTCGCTTGTAGCTCTTTTTCCCGCTGGGCGTCAGGCAATACACCCCACCACGGGGTCCTGTGCAAAATGAGCTGGTTCCGCAGGCGCAGCCATCGTCGCTTTGCAGGAAGTTTTGCGGTCGCGCCTCCTGGCGCTCGCCAAACATTGCCGCGCAGCTCTTCTTCGAACCGCTGATGGAGCCGTCATTGCACAGAAACAGATCGCCGTCGCAACGGTCAATCCCGCCTTTTTTGCCGGAACAAGGGGTATTGGCCGCCTGAACGAGAATGCTGGTAAACAGCAGCAAGAGCAGGACCATTGGTTTCCAGCCACGGCGAATCAATTTAGTCACAGCCCTACTCCTGTTAGATTTATGGCCAGATGATATCAATCTTCCGACAACCAAGGATCCCGACCCGGCGAATGGCAGCGACAACATGAAAGTTAATTTAAAGCGTCACGGTAATTTCTTGGCAAAATGCTGCCATTCCGTTTGAACCGATCAGCAGGCCTGCCTATGACTCGTATCTTGACCATCGAAGACGACGCCGTGACCGCGCGGGAAATCGTCGCCGAACTGAGCAGCCACGGGCTGGACGTCGACTGGGTCGACAATGGCCGCGAAGGCCTCGACCGCGCCGTCAGCGGCAACTATGACCTGATAACCCTCGATCGCATGTTGCCCGAGCTCGATGGCCTGGCGATTGTCACCACGTTGCGTACCATGGGCGTGGTGACGCCGATTCTGATGATCAGCGCCCTCTCCGATGTCGATGAGCGCGTGCGCGGCTTGCGCGCGGGTGGCGATGACTACCTGACCAAGCCGTTCGCCACCGATGAAATGGCCGCGCGGGTCGAAGTGTTGCTGCGCCGGCAGAACAGTGTTGCCACCCAGGCCACCACGCTAAAAGTCGCCGACCTCGAACTCGACCTGATCAGCCACGAAGCCCGCCGCGCCGAGCAAGTGCTGACGCTGCTGCCGACCGAATACAAACTGCTGGAGTTTCTGATGCGCAACAGCGGCCAGATTCTTTCGCGAATGATGATCTTCGAGGAGGTCTGGGGCTATCACTTCGATCCGGGCACCAACCTGATCGACGTGCACATCGGCCGTCTGCGCAAGAAGATCGACGCTGCGGGCCATGTTCCGCTGATCCGCACGGTACGGGGCTCGGGCTATGTCATTGCCGAACCCGTCTGACGGCTGGCGCTCCTCCAGCAGTCGCTTGCTGGCGCTGTACAGCACGCTGTTCGTGGCCTGGAGCGCGATCCTCATGGGGGTCATGTACTACGAGGTGTCCGGCTACCTCGACAAGCTCGCCAAACACTCGTTGATGCAACGTCAGCACCTGTTCTCGCACTTTCGCGGCGAGCAGCTGGAAGACGCCCTCGCCGCCAGCATGACCTTCGACATTCGCGGCATCGACGCCTACGGTCTGTTCGACGCCCAGGGCAATTACCTGGGCGGTGCGCTGCAACAAATCCCCGAAGGACTGCCGCTGGACGGCAAGATCCACATGCTCGCCGAGTGCGCCGATTCCGACGACCCGACCCTGCCAAGCGACAGCTGCGACGCGGTGGCCACACAAACCCGTGACGGGCGCTGGCTGGTGTTGCTGCGCGACAATGGCTCGTTGTTTGCGGTCACCCGGATCATTCTGCACGCGTTGTTCTGGGGCGTGTCACTGACGATCCTGCCGGGCATCGCTGGCTGGCATCTGCTGCGGCGCCGGCCGTTGCAGCGCATTCGGGCGATTCAGAACAGCGCCCAGGCGATCGTTGCCGGTGACCTGACGCACCGTTTGCCGCTGTCCAATCGCCGCGACGAACTGGACATGCTCGCCGCCATCGTCAACGCCATGCTCGAGCGCATCGAGCGCTTGATGAACGAGGTCAAAGGCGTCTGCGACAACATCGCCCACGATTTGCGCACCCCGCTGACCCGCTTGCGCGCGCAGTTGTATCGCATGCAGCAACAGGCCGGCGAAGGCTCGCAGGAAGCGGCGCAACTGGATCTGGTACTGGCTGAAGCGGATACGCTGATGGCGCGGTTTCGTGGTCTGTTGCGGATTTCCGAACTGGAAGATCGCCAGCGTCGTTCCGGCTTTGTCGAGCTTGATCCGGTGCAACTGCTGGAAGAGTTGCACGAGTTCTACCTGCCGCTGGCCGAGGAAGGCGATCTGCGTTTCCAGTTGAACATGCCGGAGACGCTGCCGCCGCTCAATGGCGACCGGGCGTTGTTGTTCGAAGCGCTGGCGAATCTGCTGAGCAACTCGATCAAATTCACCCCGCCCGGCGGCACGGTGATGCTGCGTGGGGTCAATGCGAACGGGCAGACGCGGATCGAGGTGCATGATTCAGGGCCGGGGATTCCCGAGGCTGAACGTGGGGCGGTGTTTCAGCGGTTCTATCGCACTGAAGGTGGCCAGCCGCAAAGTGGTTTTGGCCTCGGACTGTCGATCGTCGCGGCGATTGTCAGCCTGCACGGCTTCAGTCTTGAGGTCGGCGGCAGTGATCTGGGTGGGGCGAAACTGGTGCTGGATTGCCGGCAGAGTTTGATTGAAAACTCCTGATTCCGAACTTGAAACGCACCCCCCCTGTAGGAGTGAGCCTGCTCGCGATTGCGGTGTGTCAGTCAACATAGGTATCGACTGGGACGACGCTATCGCGAGCAGGCTCACTCCTACAGGGGGTTGCGGTGTCATCTGGTTGGGTAATTGGCCCGCAGGGCATCGAGCCCGCCCTGATAGATGCCGTTGAACAACGCCACCACTTCTTCATCGCTCACGCCGACCGCGTTGAAGCGCCCCGACCACGTCACCCGCGCCCCCTGCCCTTGGGCTTCAACCCTGATCGTCGCCAGGTAATCACTGGCCGGGAACGGCGCCTGTTCGATCGAATAGCTGTACGTTCGAGCGGCGTTATCGAAGGTCTGCAGACGTTCGACCACCACGCCGCCGTCAGCGGTCTTCAGGGTGCGTACGCGCCCGCCTTCGCTCAGTTCGCTGTTGGTGATCAATGGCAGCCAGTCCGGCAGCGTGTTGAAGCCGCCGATCAATTGCCAGACCTGATCGGCCGAGACCGGGATGTCGATGGTTGCGGATGCTGTTGGCATAAAACCTCTCTTTTGAAAAATTCAGATAGTCAGGCTGTCGACCACACCGCCATCGACGCGCAACGCGGCGCCAGTGGTGGCCGAGGACAGCGGCGAAGCGATGTAAGTCACCAGATGCGCCACCTCCGACACATCCGCCACGCGCTGGATGATCGAGGTCGGACGCGCCTTGCGCACAAAGGCGTCGGCTTCGTCACGCAGGTCGCGCCCGGACTCGGCGGCCGCGTCCTTGAGCATGTCCTGCAGGCCATCGGTAAAGGTCGGCCCCGGCAGGATCGCATTGACCGTGACTCCGGTGCCAGCCAGACGTTTGGCCAGGCCGTGGGACACTGCGAGGTTGGCACTTTTGGTCACGCCGTAATTGAGCATGTCCGCCGGCGTCGCCACGCCGGATTCCGATGACAGGAAGATCACCCGGCCCCAACCCTGCTCGACCATCGCCGGCACGTAATGCCGCGCCAGGCGCACGCCGGAAATCACGTTGACCTCGTAGAAGCGCGTCCACTCGCTGTCGGGCGTTTCGAAGAAATCGACGTCGTTGAAGATGCCGAGGTTGTTCACCAGAATGTCAGCGCGCGGCTCAGCGGCGAAGAGTTTTTCCGCGCCCTCGGCGGTGCCCAGATCAGCGGTCAAACTGCGCAGCTGCGCGCCCGGCACGGCTTGGCGAATACTCGCCAGCGCCTGCTCGACCTTGGCCGTGTCGCGACCGATCACCACCACCGTGGCCCCGGCTTCGGCCAGCGACTGGCTGATGCCCAGACCGATGCCGGCGGTACTGCCGCTGACGATGGCCAGTTTTCCACTCAGATCAATCTTCATGCGTTTACCTCATTGGCAAGGGGTTTCACCGCGCTCGACTTTGGCGACGATTTCAGAAGCATGGATCAGCGTAGTTGCGATATTGCCGGCATGATTGAGCTGCCGACCGGTGACGGGGATGTTGCCTGGTTCGAGAATTTTCTGCGCCTGGCAGAACGCAGCCCCTCACCCTAGCCCTCTCCCGGGGGAGAGGGAACCGACCGAGTTGTGCTGAATTTGCCGTCGACCTGAAAGACCATAGCGATTATGGATTCAGAGAAGACCTTTCACGTCGGCGTATTACCTGAATATCCCCCGGTCAGTCCCCTCTCCCTCCGGGAGAGGGTTAGGGTGAGGGGCTTTTCAGAAAAGATCAGATTTCGGTCAGGCGAAGCAAACCCTCGCTGTCGACCCTGACGCCGATCGCATCGTAACTGGCCAACGTAGCGTGAGCCGTTTCAATCGGATGCTGATGCGTAGTGGTGATGACCATCAACGCCGCGCCCGCTGCTTCCGCAGCCTGAATACCAACCGTCGCGTCTTCAAAAATCAGACAGTCAGCCGGCTCGACCCCCAGCTTTTTCGCCGCCAGCAGATACCCCGACGGATCAGGCTTGCCGGCCTTCACATCTTCAGCCGTGATCATCACTGCCGGCTCCGGAATCCCCGCCGCCGCCATCCGGCGCAGAGCCAGATCCCGCGGCGCCGACGTCACCATCGCCCAGCGATCTTTCGGCAGACCATTGAGAAACGCCGCTGCCGCAGGAATTTCGACAATGCCTTCAACATCTTCGATTTCCGCAGCGGTAATGAACGCCGCCTGTTGCTCGGCATCCACGCCCGGCAGATTGAGGCGGGTGATCGTGTCGATCGCCCGCGCGCCATGGATGGTCGGCAAAAACGTCTCGACCTCCACGCCATGGCGCACCGCCCACGCTGACCAGATGCGCTCGGCGGCGGCGATGGAGTTAAGGACGGTGCCGTCCATGTCGAACAGAAACGCAGCGAATGCGCGATCAAAAACCGATGCTTGTGCAGACAAAAGAGCAAATCCTCTGACAGATGGCCGGGGCAGACAGGCCCGGCAATGTAGCACTTGTCAATGCAGCTGCGGATGCGGAGCCTTGGATTTGAACGCACTTTCCACACAGTCGAGCAACTGACCGATCGCCCACGGTTTCTTGATGAACGCCACCGAATGCTTGACCCCGGAGGTCTCCGGCGTTTCATAGCCGGACATGACCATCACCGGCTTTTCCGGCCAGCGATCGCCGACCAGATTCGCCAGGTCGGCGCCGTTAAGCTTGCCGGGCATGGTGATGTCGGTCAGCAATAGTGCGACGTTCGCCGCGTGTTCTTCCAGATACAGTGAGGCGGCGTCGGCGCTGGTTTGCGGTTCGACCTTGAACCCTTCCTCCTGGAGAATTTCGCAGAGAAACTCCAGAATCAACGGATCGTCCTCGACAACCAGAATCAACCCGCCAGGAAGGTGCGCGCTCGACGTAGATGTAGGGCACATGAACAGCACTCCCCCGAATTACATTTTTTGAATAGCGGTTTTGAATCCGCTGCTTATCTGGTATGAGCAGCGCGTGTTGTAGAAATTCATTTTTGATACAGCAGATTTCTCCAAGGTGTTGTTTTTCGAAGTGCAGCGGCCGTCTGCAACCCTCATTTGTGGTTAAAATGCCGGCCCTTTGAAAGGCCGAACCGTAATCCATGAACCCTGAAGCCCTCGCCACCCTCCACGCCCATTTGCTGCCCGCGCTGGCAGCGGCACCCAGCGAAACCCGCCGTTTGTTTCATGGCCGCGGGCGCTGCTGGCCGGAGCTGGAACAGCTGACCGTGGACTGGTTGCATGGCGTGGTGCTGGTGTCGCTGTTCAAGGAGCCAGTGCCTGATCAATTGCAACATCTGAGGGATTCACTGTTGCAACTTGCCGCCTCACGCGAATGGCAGCAGTCCGGCGCGCGAACCCTGCTGATCCAGCATCGTTACCTGCCGCAAAGCACAGCGGAATGGCTGATCGGCGAGGAAATCGAGGAAATGACCATCGTCGAGGGTGGCTTGCAGTACCGCGTCGATCTGGGCCGCAAGCAAAACACCGGTCTGTTTCTCGACATGCGTTACGGCCGCAACTGGGTGCGCGAACAAGCGGCGGGCAAGCGGGTATTGAACCTGTTCGCTTACACCTGCGGCTTTTCCGTAGCAGCGATCGAGGGCGGCGCCAGTCATGTGGTCAATCTCGACATGTCCCGCGCGGCCCTGAGCCGTGGTCGCGACAATCATCGGCTGAACGGCCACGACCTGAGCAAAGTCAGCTTCCTCGGTCACGACCTGTTCAAGTCCTGGGGCAAGGTGATCAACAGCGGCCCGTACGATCTGGTGATCATCGACCCGCCGTCGTTCCAGAAAGGCAGTTTTCTGCTGACCAAGGACTATCAACGTGTGCTGCGCCGCTTGCCGGAACTGTTGACCGCGCAAGGCACGGTGCTGGCGTGCATGAACGATCCGTCGTTCGGTTCGGACTTTCTGATTGACGGCGTAACCCAGGAAGCGCCAAGCCTGCGCTTCGAACAACGACTGGAAAATCCGCCGGAGTTTCCCGATATCGACCCAGAAAGTGGCCTGAAAGCCCTGGTCTTCCAGCGCATCAGCTGACACAACAGCAATCCCCTGTAGGAGTGAGCCTGCTCGCGATAGCGGTGTGTCAGTCAGCAAATGGTTAACTGACACACCGCTATCGCGAGCAGGCTCACTCCTACAGGGGGAGGTGCTCAGCAGACCTCAGCGCGAATCGACCGCCATGCCGCCTGCGCAAGCATTTCGCGATAGTCCGTCGGGCTGCCTTTCACCCGCCCTGCCAGCCAGGCCCGGCAGTAACTGTCCGCCTGCCCGATGATCAGCGATGGCAGCAGTTCGGCAGGCAATTCCTGAAGCTCGGCAGCGCGACCCGGTTCGGCCAACCACTGGCGCAAGCGCAGATTGCGCGTCTTGTTGCGCTCGGCCAGTTCGTCCTTGAACGGGCCTTTGGTTACGGCGAAGCGTGCGTGGTACTGGAATCGTGCCCACTGCGGCTGTTGCTCGACCCAGTCGACATAGCTGAATACCAGCGCCTGCACGCCTTCTTCGGTGGTATTGGCCGCGTCCAGATACGCGTCCCGCAAACGCCCTTGATCCTCCAGCGCAGTGAAAAAAAGCGCCGCGACCAGCCCTTCCTTGTTGCCGAAATGGTGATAGATCGCGCCAACGCTGGTGTCGCATTCGGCGCGAATCATCTCGATGGTGGTCGCCTCGATCCCCTGTTCATTGAACAGGCTCAGGGCCTTGCGAAAGATATCGCGTTTGAGTTCGGCGCGGCGGCCGGGGTAGCTGCGTTCGAGTAGATCGGCGGTGTCCATGCTGCTTGTGGTCCGAGAACAAATTTTGAATAAGGCGTTGAGTGCCCGCGAATAAATCGCGCCTAGGTTGACAGATTTGCCGCGAACAGAATACCGTTCCGTTACAGAACATTATTCTGTAACGGAACATCATTCTGTAAAACCCTAAACGAGGCTTTCCATGAGTCAATCTCTCAGCATGTTCAACAGTGTCGGCCCTGATGCATTCAGCAAAATGGCCTGCCAATTCGCTCCGTACTTCAGCAGCATCAATCCGCTGATCTCCGAGCTGCGTCCGAATGCCGCCACGGTGCAGGTGCCGTTTCGCAAGGAAATCACCAATCACCTCGGCACGGTGCATGCGATCGCCATGTGCAATGCGGCGGAACTGGCCGGCGGAATGATGACCGACGTATCCATCCCGGCCGGCGCGCGCTGGATTCCCAAAGGCATGACCGTGGAATACCTGGCCAAGGCGAAAACCGACGTCACCGCCGTGGCCAGTGCTGAAGGCGTGGATTGGCAAAGCGATGGCGACAAGGTGGTCAACGTCGACATTCACGATACCGAAGGCAAGAAAGTCTTCACCGCGCGCATCACCATGAACGTCAAGCTCGGTTGAGATTGCAGCACAAAAAAGCCCTTGCTGCGGAGTGCGCGGCAAGGGCTGTTTATTGGCGGTGGATCAGTGCAGGGCCAGGCGCTGGCGGACAAATTCTTCTACGTGGCGACTGGTCTGATCCAGATGCCGGTCGCGTTGTTTTTCCGCATCGAGCATCGCGCGCTTGCCGTTCTTCTGCAGCAGGTAGGTGTGAATCTGCTGCACTTCCAGCGAACGGTAGATGGGCGTGGTGTCGATAAAGCCGCGCAAGCCATTGCTTCGATAATGCCGCGTGCTCATCAGCACCTGCGTCTCGCGCTGGCCGATCACTTCAAACCCCAGCGCCTCGAAGTACGGCACCTTGCCGATGCTGCAGGCCAGCTCCGCATGCGGATAGCGCCCGACCATGTGCGCGAGCATCGCCCGCGCCACCCCCTGACGCCGATGCCCCTCCCGCACCGCCATATAAGCGACGCTACACGCCTCCCAATCGCCCTGCACCGGCAGACAGATGAGAAACCCGATGACCTGCTCCGGATCCTCATCGTCAGTGGCCACCAGCAACTCCACCTCGGTACCCTTCTGGCCATTCAAGGCTTCGAGGTACAGATGCACCTCGTAACCGACCGCGTACTGATAAACGTTGTACAGCAGATTGCTCGGGCCGAGGCCCACCGCGCTGATGTCGGTGAGGTAGTCGACGACCATTTGCAGGATCTGGCTGTTGACGCTTTCGGGGCATGGGGAGGTGTAGTGGGTGATGCGTGGCATGAGCAAACTCCGGCGGTAAAAAACGTTGCCGATGATCAGAGCCGTCGACGAACCGCGACATCATACCGTGACAGGATCGGTCGCCGTTTAAAGATCCGGTGCCGAAGGCCGATGTAACGATCACCCTTCATTTCACCACCAAGGATCGGGCCATGTATTACCCGCGCGAAGCCGCAAAAGATCATCTTTACAACCGCATCGTCATGCTCACCGTCGCCTGCTGCGTGGTCTTGTTATTGGCCGGCATGGCGCGCCATCAGGGCATTCTGTATGCGCTGCTGAATTTCAACGGCGCGCAAACCGACGGCACTGTCACGCAGTTGGAAGCGATCATGATGAACAAGAACGGCAAGATCATTCACTATCGCTACGCCGACGAACACGGCCAGCTTCATGAAGGTGATTTCGTCGACGAACGCTACGCCGAACACACCCAGTACGAACTCAACGGCCCGATTGCCCTATTGGTCTCGCCATGGATGCCGGAAAAAAGCGCCATCGCCACCCAGCTGCAAAGCTACCGCGCAGGTTTTTACATCATGACCGGCGGTGTGATCCTCGCCCTGCTGTTCCTGCTGATTTCCGGTCGGACGTTCTGGCAGATTCAGGCGATGAAGGAACAAGACCGGTACTACTGAACGGTCACTGTTGCGGCGCCACTACTCTGAATCTGATGTTGATGTCCCTGGACACCACGCTGTCCGCCCACTCCCCCGCTCCGAGGCCGAACTCGTCGCGATTGAGCACCAGCTCGCCGTCGAAAATACCGATGGCGTTGTCCGGTTTCAGCTCAACCGGAACTTCGACCTCGCGAGTGATTCCCTTGAGCGTGAGCTGACCGGCGATCTGGTAACGGTGCTCGGCCACCTGAGTGAAACGGCTGGATTCGAACACCGCAAGCGGGAATTTCTCGGTGTCGAACCAGGCCGGTTTAACCAGCTCGGTATTGGCGTCTTCGCTTCCGGCGTCGATGCTGCTGAGGTCGATATGCAATATGGTGCGGGCGGTGGCGAGGTTGTCGGTGTCGAAATCCAGCATCGCCTCGAACCTGCCGAAGGTGCCGTACATCCGCGAGCCCATCTGCTGGTAGGTGAAGCTGATCTGGCTGGCGCTGGTGTTGACGCGCGTATATTGGGCAGCCTGCGCGCCGGCCGTGGCACCGAGCCAGAACGCGGCAACCAGCAGCAATCGCATCGACATGGAGTTCTCCGGGCGTCGCGCGCCGTCCAGGGCCTTGGTTGACTTAAGCAAACAACCGCCCGTTGTGCCAGCCCCTATATCAACCGCTCGATCTTCTGATGCTTCCAGACCAGTCGGTAATACAGCGTCTGTAAAACAAGCATCCCCAGGTAGGCAACCGGAAACGCCATCCAGACACCCTGCAAACCGAACTGCCCGTCCAGCCAGTACGCCGCCGGCAGTTGCACGCCGACCACGCAGATAATCGAAATGAACACTGGCACCAATACCGTGCCGCTGGCGCGCATGATGCCGCCGATGATCGCCTGGAAACCGAATACCAGAAGGCTCCAGAGCATGATGTGCAACAGGTGCTCGGCCATGGCCCGGGTCGAGTCTTCGGTGAGGAACAGGCCCAGCAACCAGTGCGAAAGCAGATAGCCCAGCACAATCAGGCCGCCGGTCAGGCACACGTTGATCAACAACCCGGTGCGCAGGATTGGGCTCATACGCTGCAGATGTCCCGCGCCGATCGCCTGGGCGCCGAGAATCGATGCGGTGATCGCAATCGACAGCGCCGGGAATTGCACGTAATTGACGATCTGCGTCACCGCGCCGTAGGCCGCTGTCGCTTGCGAGCCATGCTGATTGACCAATGCCAGGATTACCAGCTCCGACAACGACAGCACGATCATCTGCACTCCGGTCGGCAGGCCGATGCGCAAGACCTTGCCAAGGATCACCCGGTCCAGGCGCAGCGCTGCAAAGAATTCTCGGTCCGGCGCCAGCGGATGGCCGTTGCGGATCAGCCGCCATGCCAGCCAGGCCATCGCCGCCAGATTGCCAGCCAGCCCGGCATAGGCTGCGCTCTGGATGCCCAGTGGCGGCAAACCAAGCCAGCCGCGAATCAGCGCCGGCGTCAGCGCCAGCCCCACCGCGGTTGAGACGATCAGTGCGAGCAGTGGCGACAACGTATCGCTGACCCCGCGCAGCAATTGGGTGAACAGCACGAATACCAACAGTGACGGCAAAATCCACAGCATGACGTGGGCATAGTCCACCGCATCGTCGAGCACATCCGCCGGCGTGCCCAGCCCCGTCAGTGCCTGTCGCGCAAATACGCTGCCCAGCACTGCCGCGACCAGGCCGATCAACACTCCCAACAGCAACGTCGCTCCGGCAATCGCTTTGACCAGATGCGTTTCACGCGCGCCCCACGCCTGGCCGATCAGCACGCCCGCGCCAGCGCCGAGGCCGATGACCAGGGCAATGAAAAAGAACACAACGGGGAACATCCCGGACACTGCCGCCAGCGCTTGAGTGCCGAGCATCTGGCCAATGTAGATACTGTTGACCGTGCCGGACATCGACTGCAGAAAATTCGACAGCACCATCGGTGCGAGAAACAGCAGATAGGTTTGCCAGAGGGGCTTGGCGAAGGTGGCGCTTTGCATTGAATGGAGGTCCATCTCGACGGCGGCAGGCCTGATTGACGATAGCTTCGGTGAGTTGTGTGCAGCGTGCAATCAACATTTCCAATCGGTGTTGATCGCCTGTTTTGCATTTGTGTAAATGCCGGAGACCGCTTTGTGTCAGTGTGCGGCTGTGGTAAATCACGGTTCTTCCGACAGGTACTTATTGAGGCTCGGCTCATGCGTAAGGTTGCAAATTTTCTGGTCACTACCCTCCTCGCGTTGTTCGCCGCGTGTACTCAGGCCGCCGCACCTGCAGCGGCACCCGACTCGTTGAAACCTTTACTCGCCACCCTGAACGAACGCTTGAACATCGGTGATCTGGTTGCACTGACCAAGTGGGACAGCGGCAAACCGATTCAGGACAGCCCGCGTGAGGCGCAAGTCATCGCCAACGCCCGAACGCTGGCCGCCGAACACAAACTGGACCCGGACGATGTCGCGCAGCTGATCGCCGCACAGATGGAAGCGAACAAACTGGTGCAGTACGGTCTGCTCGCGCAATGGCAGGCGGCAGGTGCGGCACCGGACACTCCGCGCCCGGACCTGGCGAAACAGATACGCCCGCGCCTGGATGAACTGCAAAAGAGTCTGTTAAGGCAGTACGCCGGGTTCGCGCCCTATCGGCAGGATCCGAATTGCCCGTCATGGCTGGCCAATGCCCGCAGCGGTCTGGCCGCCGACGCGTTGCATGACCTGGCGCTGATCCGTGCCAGCGGCGAGTTGTGCATACGGACCAAAACGCTCTGAGTCGCGAGTCAGAGCAAACATCATCGGCGTCGATGTTCACCATCACGTCAATGAAGTTCTCATAAAAACTGCGCGGCGTAACATCGGCTCCAGACAAACAAACAACTTCCTGGAGCACACGATCATGAAACGCCAAATCCTTCTCGGCATCGCTTTCTCGGTTTTCGCAGTCAATACTTTTGCCGCAACGCCCGTGCACACTCTGGTCGCTGAAGGCGGCTCGGACAAGCTGATCGAAAGCCGCTTGGCTGAGGGTGGTTCCGATCGTCTGATCGAACGCCGCGTTGCCGAAGGTGGCTCTGATCGTCTGATCGAACGCCGCGTTGCCGAAGGTGGCTCGGATCGTCTGATCGAACGCCGCGTTGCCGAAGGTGGCTCGGATCGTCTGATCGAACGCCGCGTTGCCGAAGGTGGCTCGGATCGTCTGATCGAGCGCCGCGTGGCCGAAGGTGGCTCGGATCGTCTGATCGAGCGCCGCGTGGCCGAAGGTGGGTCTGATCGTCTGATCGAACGCCGCGTGGCCGAAGGTGGGTCTGATCGTCTGATCGAACGCCGCGTTGCCGAGGGTGGTTCTGATCGTCTGATCGAGCGCCGCGTGGCATGAATCAATTGCACTACTGCAGCATCCATGAAAAAGCCCGGCCTGATCAGCCGGGCTTTTTTGCACTCAGCCGTCGCTTATTGCGCGGTTTTCAGCTTGACCACGTCGCCGGAAATCGTGGTGGTGTAGCCGGTCAGAACCCAGGCCCAGAACCAGTTTTCCTGAACCTGCGTATTGATCATTGCATCGCCGCCCTTGGCTTTGATGGCCGCGTCTTGCGCGCGTACGAAGCGGCTGTTCTGGCGGATCGGGATGACGCCAAACAGCAGCAGACCGGTGGCCGACGCTTCGCTGTGGCCAACCACGGTGTACTGGTTGCTGTCGTAATGTGAGGTTTTCATCGGGGCGCCGGTGCAACCTGCCAGAACCACACCGAACAGTGCGGCGGCGACTACTTTGCTGAGGTATTTCACAGTAAAACTCCATGGGGGAACGCCCGGGATCCATCTCTCGGACGGCGCGCACTTTAACGCAAATGCTGGCTCATTAGCATCAGGCATCTTGCATTTCTATGAACCCGTTCGCTGGCCGGGCGTCGGGGATGTCGCATACCATGGCGCCACTTCAATAAAGACAGACACCCGCCTCCATGTTCAAAGCCAGTCTGCGTAGCCATCTCACTCTCTGGTTCGGCGGTTTGTCCCTGCTGACGCTGCTGAGTGTGGGTTTTTATGTCGGTCACATCGCCACTGAACAAATGAAACAGGCCAGCGGCAACGCCTTGCTGAACACGGCACGGTCGGCGGCGACGTTATTGGGAGAGCAACTGCGCGAACGGCAGTTGGAGGTTTACCTGCTCAGCCGCGCCCCGCATCTGGAGCGTGGCGATCTGGACAATCCAGCCATCCTCAAATCGATGCAACTGCGCACCCAGGCGCGCGCTGAATATGCGTGGATGGGCGTCACCGATGCCGAGGGCAATGTCCGTCAAGCGGTAAATGATCTGCTGGTCGGCCAATCGGTGCAAAAACGTCCGTGGTTCCAGATCGGCTTGCGCCGGCAATACACCGGTGATCCCCACGAAGCGGTGTTACTGGCGAAGTTGTTGCCGGGCCTGCCCAATGGCGAGCCGCTGCGCTTTATCGACTTCGCCGCGCCGATCCATAATGCCGAAGGTCAGGTGATTGGTGTACTGGGCGCGCATGCGCACTGGAGCTGGGTGACGCGCATCGTCGATTCGGCGGCGTTTTCCTATAAAAATTCGGCGCCGGATGTCGAGGCACTGATCGTCGACCACGATGGCAAGGTGCTTTACCCCGAAGCGCTGATGGGCCAGCAACTGGCGACCAGAGGTTCGGTAACGCCAGGCTGGACGGCGGCCAACGGTTACCTGACCAGTATGGTCACCGTGCCGACACCATCGGGTACGGCGCTGTCGTGGTCGATCGCCATCCGTCAGCCCTTGGAGACGGCCCTGCAACCGGCGCGAACGCTGCTATATGAATTGCTGATACTCGGCGTATTCGCCGCCATCGTTTTCGGGCTGGTGGCTTATTACCTCGCGCTGTACCTGAGCCGCCCGATCGAACAACTCGCACGCTCGGCGAAACAGGTGCAGAACAACCAGACCGGCGCACACTTCCAACTGCAGCATCCAGTGCTGGAAATCGCCCAGCTCGGCCAGTCCATCGATGCGATGACCCAATCGCTGCTCGGCAAGGAACGCGAGCTGCAGGAAGCCAACGCTTCTCTGGAAGCTACCGTGGCGCAACGCACCGCCGCGCTCACCGAAGCCAACGCCGAGCTGCTGAGCCTGGCAACACACGACGGCCTGACCGGCGTTTACAACCGCCGCCGGTTTGACGAAAAAATCACTGAGTACTCATTGCTGTCGCGACGCACCGGGCGTCCGTATGCCCTGCTGCTGATCGATGCCGACCACTTCAAACGCATCAATGACAGCCACGGCCACGCGGTGGGTGATGAGGTCCTGCAACAACTGGCGACATTGATTCAGAACAGCGTGCGCAGCACCGATTTCGTCGCGCGTTACGGTGGAGAAGAGTTCGCCGTACTGCTACCGGAAGTCGCGCAACCCGACACCCCGGAAGTCGTCGCCGAGAAAATTCGTACGGCAGTGGCCGAAGCGGACTTTCCCGGCGTCGGCAGCGTGACCGTGAGTATCGGTCTCGGCCTGGCAGATCCGGCAGACAACAACCACACGGCCCTGATCAAACGTGCCGATCAGCAGCTGTACCAGGCGAAGGCTGCGGGGCGTAATCAGGTGGCGTTTCACGTCCACTGACATTGGCGTATATCAACCAGAGACAGGCCTGCCCGCAGGCCTGTCTCTGGCAAGCCAGCTCCCACAGGGATGGTACAACCGGAGATAGTGGTCGACTGGAGAACCGCTTTCGCGAGCAGGCTCGCTCCCACAGAAAGCAAGGGCAAGATCAAAAGATCGCAGCCTTCGGCAGCTCCTACGGTGATCGCGCCCACCATGAGGTCGAGTGTCAGCTCGCCTGCTCTTGATCTTGATCCACGGGCGACGTCGGAAGGCTGAGTGGAGGGATTGATCCGGGCGTGGGAGCGCAGCGACCGTTCGACGCAGTCGAACACAGCGGAAGGAGGTGCAGCGAAGCAAACCGGAGCCGCTGCGCCCGGATCGATCCCGCAGCGAAGGAACCCCGAGCTTGCGAGGGGCCGAACGCAGGAGCAAGCCTTTTGGGTTACCTTTTCGGCGTCTGGAAAAGGTGACCCGCCGTAAGGGCGGAACCCTAAGCAGCCGTTACCGCAGCAATGGATATGTACCCAATCAGATGGTAAACCATCGCCCGACTAGGGCTCAGCACTGAACCTCTGCAAATAAGCCAGCAGATTCTCCAGCTTCTCCTCATCACTCAGCCCCCAGAAAATCATCCGCGTGCCCGGCACCACGCCTTTCGGGTCTTCGAGATACGCCTTCAGCGTCGCCCGATCCCAGGTAATCCCCGAATTTTTCATCGCATCGGAATAAACATAATTGGCCGAAGTCCCGGCCGCCCGGCCAATGATGCCGTTGAGCTGCGGGCCAAACCCCGGCCGTGCCGACTCGCCGACCTGATGACAACCGCCGCACAGGCGCGGGAAGATCTTCGCCCCGGCTTCAGGGTCGCTCTCAGCCTGGACGCTGGTACTGAAGATCAAAACGAGAAACAGTGTTGTGGTGAATTTCATTGAACAGTCCAAACCCGGCTTTTCATGGCGTGAGCGCAGTTTACAGATAAGCGCCGACGATCGTTCTGACGGTGGTCAACGCCTGACGCAACACGTCCATGTTGACCGAACCCAGCGCCAGACGAATCGCATGGGGCGTATTGGTCGACAGGGAAAACGGCTCGGCGGTGGTGACGGAAACCTGGTGTTGCATCAACTCGACCACGACCTGATCGGCGCGCACGTCTTCGGGCAACGGCAGCCACAGAAAATACGAAGCCGGATGAGCGATATAGCGCAGCCCTTTCAGCACCTCGGCCGCCAAGGCCTGACGCGCCATCGCATCGTGACGTTTTTGCTGTTCAAGCACCGTGACCGTCCCGTCATCGAGCCAGCCGCAGGCAATGGCGGTCATCACCCCGGGCGTGTTCCACGTCGTCGCGCGAATGATCCTCTCCAGCGCCGGCACTTGCGGCAAAGGCGCCGCAATAAAGCCGACCCGCAAACCAGTGGCGATGTTTTTCGACAGACCCGAGACGTAAAACGTCCGTTCCGGCGCCAGGTCGATCAAGGTTCGCGGCGGGCTCTCGACCAGAAACGCGTAGGCCGCGTCTTCTATCAGCGTCAGATCATGCCGACGGGCAATCGCGACCAATTGCTCGCGCTGTTCCAGCGGCATGACCCCGCCCAGCGGATTGTGCAGCGTCGGCATGCTGTACACGGCACGCACCGCCCGCTCGCGGCAGAGTTTGTCCAGCGCCTGAAGATCCGGGCCATGTTCCGTCATCGGGATCGCCAGCACTTCCAGATACAACGCGTCGGCCAGCGCCTTGAATCCCGAATAGGTCAGCGCATCGGCGGCGATCACATCGCCGGGTTTGAGCAGTGCCATCAGCGTCACCGCCAGGCCTTGCTGAGCGCCGTTGACGATCAGCACTTGCCCGGCATCGACCGTCACGCCGCGTGTCGATAAATGCCGCGCCACCGAGGCGCGTTCGTGGGCACGCCCGGCGTGGGGCTGATAACGCAGCAGTGCTTCGAGATCACCGGACAACGCCAGTTGGCGCAACGCCGTGCGCAACAGCTCGGCCTGACCGGGCAACGCTGGGTAGTTGAAATTCAGGTCGATCATGCCGATCGCCACGTCTTTCTGATCGATACCCTGCCCCGGCGCCAGCGAGGTTTCACGGACGAAAGTGCCGCGCCCGGCTTCGCCACTGACCAGCCCCATCGCCTCGAGCTCGGCGTACACCCGTGAGGCGGTGACCAGCGCCAGTCCTTCCTGCGCGGCCAGTTGCCGATGGGTCGGCAATCGCGTGCCCGGCGCCAATCGTCCACCACGAATGTCCGCCGCGTAACGGTCAACCAGCGCTTTGTAACGAGACTTGGGCATGTCGGCTGTATCCATGACAATTTTTTGATTGTTCTGATTCTCAGCCCTAGGATCGCAGCGACACAAGCCACTTCTCGAGCGCGACCGCCATGAGCACTACTTCGACCGCAACCAACCCGACGCTGGAAAAAACCGGTGGCTGGAGCAACGGTTTTATCGGCGTGCTGATCTTCAGCGGGTCGCTGCCGGCCACACGTCTGGCGGTGCTGGAGTTCGACCCGGTGTTCTTGACCGTGGTGCGAGCAGCGATTGCCGGTGTGTTGGCTGTGGGGCTTTTGTTGTTGTTCAAACAGCGGCGACCGGCGCGTCATCAGTGGCTGTCACTGTTGATTGTGGCGCTGGGCGTGGTGTTGGGTTTTCCGCTATTGACCGCGTTGGCGTTGCAGCACGTAACGTCAGCGCATTCGATCGTCTTTGTAGGATTGCTACCGCTGGCCACCGCGATGTTTGGCGTGTTGCGCGGCGGTGAGCGGCCACGACCGGTGTTCTGGATCTTCTCGATCCTGGGCAGTGCGCTGGTGGTAGGCTTCGCCGTGTCCCAAGGCTTGAGCGCGTCGCCGACTGGGGACCTGCTGATGCTTGCGGCGATTCTGGCCTGCGGGCTCGGTTACGCCGAAGGCGCGAAACTCTCACGCAGCCTTGGCGGCTGGCAGGTGATCTGCTGGGCGCTGGTGGTGTCGTTACCACCGATGGTGCTGCTGAGCCTGTGGCTGGCGCCCGCCTCTTTCGCCAACATCAGTGTGTCGGCGTGGATGTGTCTGGGTTACGTATCGCTGTTCAGCATGCTGATCGGCTTCGTGTTCTGGTATCGCGGTCTGGCCCAGGGTGGGATCGCAGCGGTCGGGCAGTTGCAATTGCTGCAGCCGTTTTTTGGTTTGGCACTGGCGGCGACGTTGCTGCATGAGCAAGTCAGCGTGGGCATGCTCGGCGTCACGCTTGGGGTGATTCTCTGTGTGGCCGGGGCAAAGAGATTTGCCAGATAGTGTTCAGTGTTCGGCTTTCCATTGCCGAGGACTGAGTCCGGTCTTGCGCCGAAACGCCCGGGCCAGCGCCGACGGACTTTCATATCCCACCTCCTCGGCTATCAGTGCAATCGGCCGGCCTTCGCGCAGGCGTTTTTGCGCAAGACTGACGCGCCAGCTCAACAGGTAATCGGCCGGCGTTTGCCCGACCACGCGGCGAAACTGCTCGGCAAAACCGGCGCGGGACTGGTTCGCGGCTGCGGCCAGATCGGCGACGCTCCACGGCTTGTGCGGTTGCTCATGGATCAGGTTCAGAGCGCGGGATAAACGCGGGTCAGCCAGCCCGGCCATCATGCCCGGCTGCTGATCACGACTGCCGATGAGATGGCGCAGCAGCAGAATCACCAGCAATTCGAACAGGCGATCCATCACCGCGACGCGCCCGCAATGCCCTTCGAAAGCTTCGTTGAACAGCCAGTCGAGGGTGCTGCGCAGTTCGGGAATATCGGTGAGCTTCAACACCAGATAGTCGGGTAATGCGGCGGCCAGGGCATTGCCCGAGCCACCGTCGAAGGTCAGCGAAGCACAGACAATCTGGCTGGCCATGGCCTCGTCGGCAAACATCCGGTGGGTGAACGGCCGGGGAAAGAAAATCAGCGACGGTTGGTCAAGACGGATTTCCCGCTCATTGCCCGGCTTGAGCAGCAACGCCCCCGCTTGCAGAACATGCACGTGGCCGACCGGTTCGCCTTCGTGAACGCTGACGCCGCAAAATGCGCCGCTGTGAAAGGTGCCGGCGTTCACGCCGAAGTGACTGAGTAACGTAGAAAGGCGATCCACGGCTGACTCCCGAAGGCATATCTGGACGATCTGCCGCATATCCTCGACGATTTGCCGCCAAAGCGCTATCGGCAATCCCTAAGATCTCTCCATCGCCGCTGCACTTCGCCGCGCAATCTGGAGAATCACCATGAGCCGCATCCCTGCAATCAGCCTCGACACCGCCACCGACGCCGTCCGTCCTGCACTGGAAGGCGTGAAGAAAAAAATCGGTTTCCTGCCCAACGTCTTCACCACCCTCGCCCAGGCACCGGTTGCACTCGACACCTACCTGCAAGCCTCGGCGATCCTCGGCAAGACCTCACTCAGCGCCCAAGAGAAAGAAGCGATTTATCTCGCCACTTCGCAGGTCAACGGCTGCGACTACTGCCTGTCCGCACACACCGTGTTCGCCGGCAAGGCCGGGCTGTCGACACAGGACATCGTCGCGGCACGTCACGGCGAACTGAATGCCTACGCCGCCCTCGCCCGCCAGTTGACTGAAACCCGTGGCCACTTGAGCGACGCACAATTGGCCGCTGCCCGCGCCGCCGGTATCGATGACCGCAAGATCATCGAAGTGATTGCTCTGGTAGCCGTGCAGACGCTGACCAATTACCTGAACAACACTGCGCTGACCGACATTGACTTCCCGGCCGTCGAGGCCTGAGCAGTCGCTCACGAACTGAAGAAAAATCCGCTGGCGAAAAGATGCTCTTTTCGCCAGCGCTGTTTTTTGCTGCCATGATGTATGTCAGAAAATTCGTAGCGCAAACAGTGTCTGGTGCGCTGAAACCAAACACCCTGCGCGCAGGTCTTTGTTCTCTGACAAATGCCCGGGAAGACACGAACCCCATGACAGACTGGTTGCAAGACAACGGCGAGATGGCGGGGCAGATCCGCCGTCACGACTGGGCAAAAACGCCCCTCGGCCCGTTGGAACACTGGCCCGATGTGCTCAAGACCACCGTCTCGCTCAGTCTTGCCTCACATTTTCCTCAGGCGATCGTCTGGGGCCCGCAGCTGATCACCCTGTATAACGACGCCTTCGTGCCGATTCTCGGCGACAAGCCACAGGCGTTGGCACGGCCTTTCAGCGACATCTGGAAAGAAGCCTGGCATGAGATCAGACCGATCGCCGAGGCGGCATTTGCCGGCCACGCCACCTATATCGAAAACTTTGCCCTCAACATCGAGCGCGGCAGCGGGCCGGAGCAGGCGTTCTTCACCTTCTGCTACAGCCCGATTCGTGACTCGCTGGGCAATGTCGTGGGCATGCTCGACACGGTCACCGAGACCACCCAAACCGTCTATCTCAATCAACGCCTGGCAGTACTCGACGCCATCGGCGACGCGGTGACCAATGCCACCGATGCGCAAGCAATCCTGGCGGCGAGCACGCGGCTGATGGTCGAGCAATTGCAATTGTCCAACTGCGCCTACGCCGACATGGATGCCGACGAGGATGGCTTCACCATTCGCGGCGACTATGCCGCGCCGGGCTCGCCGAGCATCGTAGGTCACTACCGCTTGCGCGATTTCGGTGAGAAGGCTGTCCGTCTGCTGCGCGCCGGAGAACCGCTGGTCATCCATGACAACCGCAGCGAATTGCCGCCCGAAGAATCGGCGACCTTTCAGGCCATCGGCATCACCGCAACGATTTGTGTACCACTGATCAAGCAGGGCCGCCTGACTGCGCTGATGGCCGTCCACGACAAGGTACCGCGCGTCTGGTCGCGCTTTGAGCAGGCCTTGATGAGCGAAGTGACCGAACGGTGTTGGGCGCACATCGAGCGGGTGCGCGCCGACGCCAATGTGCGCGAAGGTCTGTTGGCCCTGGCTGAACTCAATGCGACGCTGGAGCAACGGGTCGAAGAACGCAGCCTGCGCCTGGCCCAGGCGGAATCGGCGCTACGCCAGTCGCAAAAGCTCGAAGCCATCGGTCAATTGACCGGCGGCGTGGCCCATGACTTCAACAATCTGCTGACCATCATTCGTTCGTCAGTGGACTTTCTGCGTCAGCCCAACCTGCCGGAGGAGCGCCGTCAGCGCTATATGCGCGCGGTGTCCGACACGGTCGAGCGTGCCTCCAAACTGACCAGCCAGTTGCTCGCTTTCGCCCGGCGCCAGCCGCTCAACCCGCAAGTGGTCGATGCCGGGGAGCGTCTGGCCAACATCGGCGATATGCTCGAATCTGTAACCGGCGCGCAGATTCATGTGTGCGTCGAACGCCCCGCTCATCCCTGCTACATCCGCGTCGATCTCAGTCAGTTCGAAACCGCGTTGATCAATATTGCGCTTAACGCGCGCGACGCCATGAACGGCCAGGGCGAACTGAAACTGCGCCTGGAATGCCACAAACCACTGCCGTCGATTCGCGGCCATGCCGGTTCCAGCAGCCACTTCGTGTCGATCGCCCTCGCCGACACCGGTGCCGGTATCGACGCGCACACCCTCGAACACATCTTCGAACCGTTCTTCACCACCAAGCCTGTCGGCAAAGGCACGGGGCTGGGACTGTCGCAAGTATTCGGCTTCGCCAAGCAGTCAGGGGGCAACGTCGACGTCTCCAGCGTGCTCGGCCAAGGCACCGAGTTCACCTTGTATTTGCCGCAAGTGCCAGCGAACGAGGCTGAAGTGGACGACTCCGAGGACGATGGCGAGGTGCAGCCGGCCTGCGAAAAGCGCCGGGTGCTGGTGGTGGAGGACAACCTGGACGTCGGCCGTTTCGCCAATCAGATCCTCCAGGACCTGGGCTATGAAACTGCGTGGGCGACCAACGCCGAAGAAGCCCTGCAACTGGCGGGCAGCGATGCCATGGCGTTCGATGCAGTGTTTTCCGACGTGGTCATGCCGGGTATTACCGGCGTCGCATTGGCTAAAGAGCTGCGCCAGCGCCGTCCGGATCTGCCGGTGATTCTGACTTCCGGTTACAGCGAAGAACTGGCGCGCAGTGGTTATGAAGGTTTCGAATTTCTTGCCAAACCCTACTCCGCTGAACAGGTCTCGCGGATTCTCGGCAAGACCTGGGCAATGCCCGCGACGTCAGTCGTGAGCGACGCCAGCGCGCTTGAGTAATTTCTTGCAGCGTTCCGACAGATGAAACACCTGTAGCTGCTTGCCGGCCTTGGCGTAGCGTTCCCGCAGGGTTTTCAACGCGGCAATCGCCGAGTAATCGACAAAGCTCAAATGCCGGCAGTCGAGAGTGACTTTGGCCGGATCGTTGGCCGGATCGAACTGGTTGAGAAACGGCGTGGTCGAGGCAAAGAACAGCGTGCCGTGCAGGCGATAGAGTTTGCTGCCATCGGCCTCCAGATGTTCATCGGCGTACAGTTCGCGCGCCTGCTGCCAGGCAAAGTTGAGCGCGGCGATGATGATCCCGCAGAGCACCGCCGTCGCCAGGTCGGTAAACACAGTGATAGTGGTCACGGCGATGATCACCAGCACATCGTGCAGCGGCACCTTGTTGATCACCCGCAACGACGCCCAGGCAAAGGTCTGTTGCGACACCACGAACATCACCCCCACCAGTGCTGCCAGCGGAATGCGCTCGATCAGCGGCGACAGAAACAGAATGAACAACAGAATCAACACACCCGCGACCACGCCGGACAAGCGCCCGCGGCCGCCGGAGCTGAGGTTGATCACGGTCTGACCGATCATCGCGCAACCGCCCATGCCGCCGAACGCGCCGGACACCATGTTCGCCGCGCCAAGCGCCACGCACTCGCGATCCGGGTAGCCACGAGTCTCGGTGATTTCGTCGGTCAGGTTCAGCGTCAGCAAGGTTTCCAGCAGGCCGACCATCGCCATCAGGATCGCGTACGGGGCAATGATGCGCAGGGTTTCGAAATTCCATGCGATGTCCGGCAAAGCGAAGTTCGGCAGACCTCCGGCGATGTGCGCCATGTCACCGAGGGTGCGGGTCGGCAGGCCGAACAGGTAGACCAGCAGACCAACGCCAAGAATCGCCACCAGTGCTGGCGGCACCGCTTTGGTCAGGCGCGGCAGGATATAAACGATGGCTATGGTCAGCAGCACCAGCCCGGTCATCAGGTACAACGGCGTACCGCTGAGCCAGTGCTCGCCGCTTTTGAAATGCTCCAGTTGCGCCAGGGCAATGATGATCGCCAGGCCATTGACGAAACCGAGCATCACCGGATGCGGCACCATGCGCACCAGTTTGCCCAGGCGCAACAGCCCGAACGCCATCATGATCAGCCCGCCGAGCAGCACCGTCGCCAACAGATACTGCACGCCCTGTTGCACCACCAGCGCGACGATCACCACCGCCATCGACCCCGCCGCGCCGGAGACCATGCCCGGTCGGCCGCCGAACAACGCCGTCAGCGTGCAGATAATGAAGGCCCCGTACAGGCCCATCAGCGGGTTGAGGTGCGCCACCAGCGCGAAGGCAATGCATTCGGGCAACAGGGCAAACGAGGTGGTGAGTCCGGCCAGGACATCGGCGCGCAGACGAATCGGTTTCATGGCTTACCTGACTGAGCGGCCGTCGGGCACGGCCGCCGTTTTCGCGAAAAAAGAGGGAGGCGAATGTTACGGAATTGTTCGGCCGTGGGCCAGTGGAACGCTGACATGGGTTGGCTCGGGCTTTATCCTTGCAGCCTTGTTCAACGATTGAGTCGCGCCATGTCAGCGTTTTTGTCCGCCCGGGATGTGTATCAGCGTCTGCGCGATGCTGCGCTGGGTGTGCTTGCGTTCGAAGTCTGCGAGGTGATTTCCGAATCCGGGCTGATTGCCGTGGATATCGAGGGCTGGCGTTTGCTGCTGGATTTCACCGAGGGACACTTGCATCACTGTGAATCCGCTCGCACCTGCGCCGGGGACGAAGCGACGCTGAACACATGGCAGCGTTATGGCACTGACCCGGTGAGTCTGCTCAGCACGTGGGAACTGGCGCAAATCGAGCGTTTGCTGCGTGAGGCGAATCGCGTCCGGGCTTAGTGCATCATCTCCAACCGTGGGGTTCGCTGATGTGGAGACCGACCTAATCCCTGTAGGAGTGAGCCTGCTCGCGATAGCGCTTTGTCAGTCACTGCTGTTGCGACTGATACACCTCTATCGCGAGCAGGCTCACTCCTACAGGGGGGCGTGTGTATCAGAAGGTGATGTCGGCTGCGGGTTTGACGTCGATTCGCGCTACGGAGCTGGTGAGCTGGGCGAAGTCCTTGTTGTGTTGGGCAATGATGTCGTCGGCGCTCATGGTGCCGTTGTCGACTGTCGAATGCGCGTCTCCCGCAACCACGATGTCGTAGCCCAGCGTATGCGCGCTGCGCACCGTGGCGTTGACGCAGTAGTCGGTTTGCAGGCCGCAGATGATCAGCCGCTCGAAATCTTCGCTGGGCAGCAGCTTGCCGAGGTCGGTCTGATAGAAAGAATCCCCGGTGGTTTTGCGTACACGCAGGTCTTGCGGTGATGTCTCCAGCCCTTCGGCCAGTTGCCAACCTTCGGCTTGGTAAGCCAACGGGCTGTCCTTCTCCTCGTGTTGAATCAGCACTACCGGAACGCCGGCGTCCCGGGCGCGCTGGCTCAGATCATTGATCGTGGCGATCACGCGGTCGATCTCAAAACACTGATACTCACCAGCACACAGCGCCTGCTGGACGTCGATGATCAGTAATGCGGTGGTCATGTCGAGCCTTCCTTGATCAGTCCTTGAAAATGGGGCGGACTTGAGCCCGCCCCTTTTTACTCCGCTCAGTAACCCAATGACAAGCCGGTATTGCGCCGTGGATCATTGGCGCCGTAAAAGCGGTTCTTGCCAACCGGTTTGCCATCCAGCGACGGCGCGCCAACCAGAATCGCGGCGATATGGTTGGGATCCTGCGGGCCGGCAAACTTGTGGCCCCAGCTTTCAAGGATCTTTCGCGTATCCGGGCTGGCTGCGAAGTCTTCGAGGTTGGTTTCTTCCGGCATCCACTGCTGATGGAAGCGCGGCGCGTCGACTGCTTCCTGCAGGCCCATGCCGTAGTCGATGACGTTGAGCATGGTCAGCAAGGTCGCAGTAATGATCCGGCTGCCGCCCGGCGTGCCAACCACCATGACCACTTTGCCGTCCTTGGTGACGATGGTCGGACTCATCGACGACAGCGGCGCCTTGCCCGGGGCAATGGCATTGGCTTCGCCCTGGACCAGCCCGTACATGTTCGGCACGCCGACCTTGGAGGTGAAGTCGTCCATTTCGTCGTTGAGGATCACCCCGGTCTTGCTCGCCATCACGCCCGCACCGAACCAGTCATTGAGGGTGTAAGTGACCGAGACAGCATTGCCCCACTTGTCGACGATCGAATAGTGCGTGGTATTGCTGCCTTCATGGGGCGCTACACCGGGCTTGAGTTCAGCCGATACGCCGGCCTTTTGCGGCTGGATGGCGTTGCGCAGTTTGGTCGCATAGTTCTTGTCCAGCAGGTGCTCGATCGGATTCTTCACGAAATCCGGATCGCCGAGGTAGCTGTTGCGATCGACGTACGCGTGGCGCATAGCTTCGATCTGGTAGTGCATGCCCTGAGCCGAATGGAAGCCCAGATCCTTCATCGGATAGCCTTCGAGGATGTTCATGATCTGGCAGATCACCACCCCGCCGGAGCTTGGCGGCGGCGCCGAGACGACGTGGTAACCGCGATAATCACACTCCACCGGGGCCAGTTCGCGAGTCTTGTACTTGTCCAGATCAGCCTGGGTGATGATGCCCGTGTTGGCCTGGCTGGAGGTGACGATGGCATCGGCGACCCAGCCTTTGTAGAAGCCGTCGGCGCCCTTGTCGGAAATCGTCCGCAGGGTTTTCGCCAGATCCTTTTGCACCAGTTTCTGCCCGACCTGCATCGGCTCGCCGTTGCTGAGGAAAATCGAGCCGGAATCGCGCATGTCCTTCTTGAACACGTCCGTCGCGTATTCGAGCAGTTCGACATCGCCCTGCTGCAGTTCAAAACCGTCTTCGGCCAGCTTGATCGCCGGGGCGATCATCTCCTTGCGCTGTTTGGTCCCGTATTTGCTCAGGGCCAGCTCCATGCCCGACACCGTGCCCGGTACGCCCACCGCCAAGTGACCGCGAGTACTCAGGTCCGGAATGACGTTACCTTCCTTGTCCAGATACATGTTCGCTGTCGCTGCCAGCGGAGCTTTCTCACGGAAATCGAGAAAGGTCTTGCGCCCGTCCGCCAGTTGAATGGTCATGAACCCGCCACCGCCAAGGTTGCCCGCAGCCGGGTAGACCACCGCCAGTGCATAGCCCACGGCCACTGCCGCATCCACGGCATTGCCGCCGTTTTTCAACACATCGACGCCAACGTGGGTCGCCAGATGTTGCGCGGTGACGACCATGCCGTTTTCCGCCGCAACCGGCGCCACCGATGCCGCGTGAGCCATGAGACAGCTGAGCGCCAGGGAAGTCGCAATGAGCGATCTGGCCAAAGGTTCGTACTTCATGAGTCGATCTCTTTTTTGTTTTTGGGGACTGCGCGAAACGCAGGGCAACGCTTCAGGAGCAACAAGCAGTATGGTCGGCTTTGCGTATTGCGCCTCCCCGTTCAGCCAGTATGCTGACCGCGTTATCGCCCCCGCTCCGGAGTCGCCGTCATGCCTTATACGTTCATCACCCTGCCCTCGCCGGTCGGCGCATTGAAGCTGGTCGCGAACGGCAGTCGACTCGCGGCCATCCTCTGGGAAAACGACAAACCGAACCGGGTGCGGCTTGGGCCGCTGAGTGAAGCGCCGGACAATCCGATCCTCATGCTGACCGCTCGGCAACTCGATGAATACTTTGCCGGCATACGAAATTGCTTCGATCTGGAGCTGGAATTTGTCGGCAGTGAATTCCAGAAAAAAGTCTGGGCGGCACTGCTGACCATTCCCTTCGGCGAGACGCGCACCTACAGCCAGATTGCTGCACAGATTGGTCATCCGGCAGCGGTTCGAGCGGTCGGCGCCGCCAACGGGCGCAATCCGATTTCCATTGTTGCGCCGTGTCATCGGGTGATCGGCGCTTCGGGGAAACTGACTGGCTTCGCCGGTGGGCTTGACGCTAAAGAGCGCTTGCTGACGCTTGAGGGTGGCCAGTGGGCGCAGATCGGTAAAACCGGCGATCTGTTTTAGCCATTCAAGAAAGATCAGAAGATCGCAGCCTTCGGCGGCTCCTACATCAAAATGCGTTGAAGGCTGCGATGTTCATCAAGCGAACAGGTTGTTCATCGCTGCGTACTGCAACAACATGATGGTCTTGGCATCGCAGATGTCGCCGCGCTGGAATGCCGCCAGCGCCTCATCGAACCCCCACTCGAGCACTTCCAGTTCTTCGGTTTCTTCTTCCAGGCCGCCACCGTCGCTGACTTTGGACGCCGCGTCGTATTCGGCGATAAAGAAGTGCAGCTTCTCGGTCACCGAGCCGGGGCTCATATACGCTTCGAACACCTTCTTCACTTCATGCACGCGGTAACCGGTTTCCTCCTCGGCTTCGTCACGAATGCGTTGCTCGGGCGCGGCACCTTCGAGCAAACCCGCCGCCACCTCGATCAGCAAACCGTCATGGCCATTGACGAACACCGGCAAGCGGAACTGGCGGGTCAATATCACCGTGCGCTTTTCGCGGTTGAACAGCAGAATCGCCGCGCCGTTGCCCCGGTCGTAAACCTCGCGAGTCTGACGTTGCCACTCACCGTTGTTGCGGTGGTAATCGAAGGTGATTTTCTTCAGCAGATACCAGTCGTGGGACAACACTTGAGTGTCGACGATGTTGACCCGTTCGGCTGTGTTGGACATCGCGTCTGATCCTGTCTTCATGTGTGAGCTGCCATGGTCGGACAATTGCGCCAACAACAAAAGCCCGGCAGCGCTACCGGGCTCGCTCAGCGTCCGCTGTTACTGGAAGTCGACGTCGAAGGCCTGATAGAAGGCGTTGCCGGTGTTGGCGACGATCCACATCAGCACAATGACGTGATGGCCCCTCTTGTTCGCCGGCAGCTTCACTTCATGATCGACCTTCGCCTTCAACTCACCGGCATGACTGTAATAAGGCACCTGCGGGTAGAAGTCTTCGAAGAAAGGCTGTGCTTCCAGTTGTGCACGCGTGATCCGTTGCTGAGGATCCCAGCCTTCCCGGGTGATCAACCAGCGATAACCACGGGTGGTGTGCGGCGCGGTGTAGGTCCAACTGACCTTGAGGATCTGGCCCGGATCGACATTGAGCAGCGGCCAGTTGAAGGAACGACCGAGCTTCTTGCTCATTTCGTCACTGGTGTAGTTCACACAATCGCGGGCATCGGTCTTGCCGCCGCTGAGAATGTAGCCGTCGGCTGGCGGCGCGACGCTGGCAGAGTCGGTTTCGAAAGGCGAAGGAAACGGTCCGGCCTCAATTGCCGGGAAGTTCTTGCCGCCTTCCATTTCATTGACCTGCCAGCCGCCGAGCAAGCCAAGGTCAATGGCGACAGCACCGCGACTGGCGGGTGAGATGACGCGACCGTGCTTCAGTTCGGTTTGTGGGATTGCCTGATTCATGTTTTTCACTCCGTTGATTTGAGAACTCTCCTTCCCGAGGAGAGGCCTTCAAGCTAACGGAGACGGTTTTTTTGTCCATTGGCGCTTTTGTCGCAGCGTGATCATGCAAAACGCAAAAAACCCGTAAACACTGGATGGATAACCAGTTATCGACGAAGCATCGCACTCAACGTGTGGCTGAACGCCTACACGCTGAGTTGACGAAATCGCCCTTGGGCGATTCAAGACAGTTGCGCCTGGTACTCCTTTTCGTACTGTCCGGCGAGTTGCGTTTTCTGTTTATCGTCGAGCAGCTTGCCGGCCATCTGGAAGAATTTGTGCTCTTCTTCCTTGAGGTGGTGATGGACCTTGTCGGAAAGCTTCTTCGCCGTGGCCAGCCACGCTGGGCTGGACATCTCGGTCTCGTCGAGTTCTTCCATCATCTCGTCCATTTCATGGTGCTCGGAGATGGCGTGGCGGCTCAGATCAACGCCTTCGTCGATTGCCATCAGCGGGATGTAGAAGTGCCGTTCTTCGGCGGTTTCATGGGCTTGCAGTTCTGCTTTGAGCTGGTTGTAGGCCTCGACCCGCTCAGGGCTGTCGCCGCTTGTCGCGATCAGCGCCTTGGCGTAAGCGCGCTGGCGCTCGTGGCTTTCGCGCAGGGCTTCAAAAATATTCACGGGATTTCCTCATCAATCGCGCTCAGGGAAAGGCGCGATGAAGCCTAGACCGCAGCGCTGGTTTGACGGTTCCGCTGGTTTGATCGAAGGGCTTGGAGACGCCTGCACGGACGCGGTAGGCTGGACGCTCCATTACACAAGGAAGTCATGCATGAATTTGCGTATCGAGTTGACGCAGAATCCTACCGAGGAACAGCGCCAGGCCATTCTTCAACCGCTGATTGAATACAACGACGCGAAAACCGGCATATCGAAAACAGAGCCGTTCGCCTTGATGGTCAAAGATGAGCATGGCGCGATACTGGGCGGTTTATACGGGCGAGTGACTTTGCGCTGGATGTTCATCGATCTCCTGTCAGTACCGGAACAAGGGCGAGGACAGGGGATTGGCTCCCAATTGATGGCTCAGGCACAAGCATTGGCCGAAGAGAAGAATTGCTACGGAATCTGGCTCGACACCTTCGACTTTCAGGCGCCGGAGTTTTACCAGAAACTGGGCTTCAGCCAGTTCGGTGAGATCGTTGACTATCCACCGGGACACAAGCGGCATTTCTTTCAGAAGCGCCTGATTGACTGATTGCGCCGTCGTCTTCGCGAGCAAGCTCGCTCCCACATTGGCATACATTTCAACTTGTGGGAGCGAGCCTGCTCGCGAAAGCGCCAGCCGCCTCGATACCCAATCAGAGGCAGGTCGCCATCGCCGCCATCCGCCGCATCGCGACAAAATCATCCTGCTGCGCGTAGTAGTTGAGGGTCGTACCGGAGGCTTCGGTGATCACATCGACGAACGACTCCGCCGAGCGGGTGTAGACCGTCGTGCCGCCGGACTTGCGCGGTTCCAGATAGGCCGCCGCGTCGACGCCGAATACCGCTTCGTCCTGCCAGGCGAATTGCACGCACTGGGCGACGTCTTTCTCCGGCTTGTCCGAGGTCAGGACCTTGTCAGGGCTCTTGGTACGAGCGTCGTTCATCACCGAACCGGCGCACCCGGCCAACAGGGCCGCCGCCAGCGCTACCATCAGCATTCGCATTGCATTCGCTCATCGAGAAAAAAGCGGACTGTAGCACTGCGAGGCGGCAAATCGTTCTGCTTTACTGTTTTTATGCGCGACATGCGCGAGCAACTGCGCCACCCTACGTCTTCAGCCACACAAGGAAATTACATGGCGCCTAGCGACCAGCGACATGAACACGCTCTGAAATTGTTTCTCGAAGCACGACCCGAACTGCGTGAAACCCTCGACCATCTCAACCCGCTGCTGGCTCAGGCGAAGGGCGAAACCCAGGCGCAGTATCGCGAAGAACGCCTGCATGAGGCGTTTGAAGAAGAGGCGGAAAGACAGGGGTTGTTCGCCTGGGAACTGACGTTGCAGTTGACCGCTGCTTCCCCGGAGGACTATCAGGCACAACGGCTCGAGGTGCATCGCGAGGTGGCGGAAATGGCGGGGTTGGACTGGATCGAGTATTGCGATCTTTACGGCATTACCCCGTAATCGATGTAGGAGCTGCCGAAGGCTGCGATCTTTTGATCTTTAAGAGCAAAATCAAAAGATCGCAGCCTTCGGCAGCTCCTACGCAGACATCGCGGACAACCCAGATTTCGCGGCACGACTGATAAAGCTTTATCATGGCCGCAGTTTCGCTGATCGAGTCCATCATGAAGTTCGCCATTGCGCTGTTTTCCGCCGCCCATGCGCCCTCCTCGCGCCGTGCCCTGCTGTTTGCCCAGGCCGCGCTCGCCGGCGGGCACGAGATTGTCCGGCTGTTTTTCTATCAGGACGGCGTGTTCAACGCCTCCGATGCAGTAGTGACGCCACAGGATGAACTGGACTTGCCCAAGCAATGGCGCGCCTTCATCAACGATAAGCAACTCGATGGCGTGGTTTGCATCGCCGCCGCGCTACGCCGTGGTGTATTGAACGAAGAAGAAGCCAAGCGTTACCAGCGTGATGCGATTTCGCTCAGCGCGCCGTGGGAATTGTCCGGTCTTGGTCAGTTGCACGACGCCGTGCAGGACGCTGACCGTCTCGTCTGTTTCGGAGGCGCGTGAACATGGCCAAATCGCTGTTGATCATCAGTCGCCAATCGCCCTGGTCCGGCCCCGGCGCGCGGGAAGCGCTGGACATAGTGCTGGCCGGGGGCGCCTTCGATCTGCCGATCGGCCTGCTGTTTCTCGATGACGGCGTGCTGCAACTGGCCGCCGGGCAGAACGCCAAGGCCCTGCAGCAGAAAGACCTCAGCGCCAACCTGCAGGCGTTGCCGATGTTTGGTGTCGAGGAGCTGTTCTATTGCGCAGAAAGCGCCCACGCGCGCGGTCTTGGCCAACTGTCGCTGGACGAAGCGCAGCCGCTTGCCACCGATCAAATCACCGCCCTTATTGACCGTTACGACCAGGTGATCACCCTCTGATGTCGACTTTGCATGTGTTGTCTCATTCCCCGTTCGGCGACGACCGCCTGACCAGTTGCCTGCGCCTGCTCGGCAGCGCCGATGCGGTTTTGCTGTCCGGTGATGCGGTGTATGCCCTGCGACCGGATACTGTGCCGTTCTCTGCCCTGCAAGCACGGCCAGTCAATCTGTTTGTATTGGTTGAGGACGCTCAGGCCCGTGCGATCGAGGTTCCGGATTGGGCTGAAGCCATCGATTATCCGGCCTTCGTCGAGCTGTCGGTCCGTCACGCCAAGGTCAACAGCTGGCTATGAATTCGATGACCGTCGGCGCCCGCGCCATCGAACTGGACAAAGACGGCTTTCTCGTCGACCTCAGCGACTGGTCGGCCGAAGTCGCCAGCGCCCTTGCCGCCGCCGAGGACATCGAGTTGACCCCCGAACACTGGGAAGTCCTCGAACTGCTGCGCAGCTTCTACGCCGAATTCCAGCTGTCCCCGGCCACGCGGCCGCTGATCAAGTACACCGCGTTGAAGCTCGGCGCGGACAAAGGCAACAGTCTGCACTTGAATCGACTGTTCACAGGCACCCCTGCCAAACTCGCCGCGAAGCTGGCGGGCCTGCCCAAACCGACGAATTGCCTATGACCGACTTTCCAGCATTGACCCTCGAAACGCCTACCGAGCATCCGTTCGCGCAATTCGTACGGATTCTCGGCAAAGGCAAACGCGGCGCCCGCGACCTGACGCGTGAGGAAGCCCGCGAGGCGATGGGCATGGTGCTTGACGATCAGGTTGAAGATACGCAACTCGGCGCCTTCCTGATGTTGCTGCGGCACAAGGAAGAAAGCGCCGAGGAAATGGCCGGTTTCACCGAGGCGCTGCGCCAACGCTTGCAGGCGCCGGCAATGAATGTCGATCTGGACTGGCCGACCTACGCCGGCAAAAAACGCCATCTGCCGTGGTATCTGCTCGCGGCCAAATGCCTGGCGCAAAACGGAGTACGCATTTTCATGCATGGCGGCGGCGCGCACACGGCCGGGCGTCTGTACAGCGAACAACTGCTGGGCGAACTGAACATTCCCCTGTGCCGCAACTGGCAGCAGGTCGGAACGGCACTGGACAACGGCGGCCTGGCCTTTATGCCGCTGGTGGACTGGGCGCCTCAGTTGCAGAAGATGATCGACCTGCGCAACACCCTCGGCCTGCGTTCACCGATCCACTCGCTGGCGCGGATTCTCAATCCGCTGGGCGCGCGTTGTGGCCTGCAAAGCATTTTCCATCCGGGCTACCAGGCGGTGCATCGCGATGCCAGCGGTTTGCTTGGCGATACGGTGATCGTGGTCAAGGGCGACGGCGGTGAAATCGAGATCAACCCCGACGCGACCAGCCATCTCTACGGCACAACCAGCGGTCAGAGCTGGGACGAAGAATGGCCACAGTTGTCAGCGCAACGCCACGTCAAACCCGCCTCGCTGGACATCGAACACTTGAAAGCCGTGTGGCGTGGCGACGTGGTCGACAGTTACCCGCAAATGGCCTTGATTGCGACCATGGCCCTCGCCCTGCGCGGCCTTGGTCAAAATCGTGAACAGGCGTTCATCACCGCCGAGCAGTATTGGGCAGCACGCAACACATCGATCTAACCGATCATTAGCGCCCGATCTTTGCGCTTTTTGTTCGAACTCATCGGAATAGACTCGACTCCAACGCATATTGGTTTTGGGAGTCTTGATCATGGGTTTACTCGTCGACGGCCACTGGCAGGACAAGTGGTACGAAAGCAGCAAGGACGGCGCATTCCAGCGCGAGCAAGCGCAACGACGCAACTGGGTAACCAGCGACGGCCAGCCCGGCCCCAGCGGCGAAGGCGGTTTCGCGGCCGAAGCCGGGCGCTACCACCTCTACGTTTCCCTTGCCTGCCCTTGGGCGCATCGCACGCTGATCCTGCGCAAACTCAAAGGGCTGGAAAGCCTGATCGACGTTTCGGTCGTCAGCTGGCTGATGCTGGAAAACGGCTGGACCTTTGACAAGGCGCTCGGCTCGACCGGTGACAAGCTTGATGGCTTCGAATTCATGCATCAGCGCTATACCGCTGACACGCCTGACTACACCGGGCGTGTTACGGTGCCAGTGCTGTGGGACAAGAAACTCAAGCGCATCGTCAGCAATGAATCAGCGGAAATCATCCGCATGTTCAACAGCGCGTTCAACGATCTCACCGGCAACGGTCTGGACTTTTACCCAGAGCCGCTACGCAACGAGATCGATGCACTGAACGAACGGATCTATCCAGCGGTGAACAACGGTGTCTACCGCGCCGGTTTTGCCACGTCGCAGCAGGCCTACGAACAGGCATTCGATGAAGTATTTGCCGAGCTGGATCATCTTGAGCAACTGCTGGGTGCCAATCGCTACCTGAGCGGGGAATACCTGACCGAAGCCGATGTGCGTCTGTTCACCACGATGATTCGCTTTGACGCGGTGTATCACGGCCACTTCAAGTGCAACCTGCGGCGGATTGCCGATTACCCGAACCTGTCGAACTGGCTGCGTGAGATGTATCAGTGGCCGGGGATTGCCGAAACGGTAGATTTTCAGCACATCAAGCATCACTACTACGGCAGTCACAAGACGATTAACCCGACGGGCGTTGTACCGAAGGGGCCGGCGCAGGATTTCAGCATGGCGCATGATCGGGCGCGGTTGATTGGGAAAGGGGTTTGGCGCAGGGGCTAACCACAAAAGCAAAAGATCGCAGCCTTCGGCAGCTCCTACATGAGAATGCGTTCCCTGTAGGAGCTGCCGAAGGCTGCGATCTTTTTGCTTTGACTCAGATTTGCGCCTGCGCCCCTTCGAACCACGCCAGTTTCTCGCGCAGTTGCACCACTTCACCGACGATTACCAATGTCGGCGCATGCACTTCATGCTCCGCCACCAATCGCGGCAAGTCGGCCAGCGTGCCGGTAAAGACCCGCTGATTGATCGTGGTGCCCTGCTGAATCAACGCCGCCGGAGTTTCAGCTGCGCGGCCGTGTCTGATCAACTGCTCGCAGATGACCGGCAACCCCACCAGGCCCATGTAGAACACCAGCGTCTGCGCCGGGGCCACCAGGTCAGCCCATGGCAGATCGGTGGAACCATCCTTCAAGTGCCCAGTGACAAACCGCACGGACTGCGCGTGGTCGCGATGGGTCAGCGGAATCCCCGCGTAGGCCGCGCAACCGCTGGCCGCCGTGATCCCGGGTACCACCTGGAACGGGATGCCGTGAGCGGCGAGTTCTTCAATCTCCTCACCACCGCGGCCGAAGATAAACGGATCGCCGCCCTTCAACCGCACCACGCGCTTGCCGGCCTTGGCCAAATCGACCAGTTGCTGGTTGATCTGGTCCTGCGGCACCGCATGTTCGGAACGACGCTTGCCGACATACACCCGCTCGGCATCGCGACGGCACAATTCCAGAATCGCCGGTGCCACCAGACGATCGTAGAGCACCACGTCGGCTTGCTGCATCAGACGCAGTGCGCGAAAGGTCAACAGATCCGGATCACCCGGGCCGGCACCGACCAGATAAACCTCGCCAGTGGTGACCATTGGCTCGCCATCCACCTTCGCCTGCAACAGACGCTCGGCTTCAGCGCCCTGCCCGGCCAGTTGCCGATCGGCGATCGGGCCCTGGAACACGTCTTCCCAGAAGCCACGACGCTGCTGCACATCCGGAAACAGGTTTTTCACCTGATGGCGGAAACGTGCAGCCAGCCCAGCCAACTGACCGTAAGTGGAGGGAATCCAGGTTTCAATCTTGGCGCGGATCAGACGCGCCAGTACCGGCGCATCGCCGCCGCTGGAGACGGCGATGATCAACGGCGAGCGATCGACGATCGCCGGGAAGATCACGCTGCACAGGGCAGGCGCATCGACCACGTTGACCGGCACGCAACGCCGATGCGCATCGGTGGAGACTTGCGCATTCAGCGTTTCGTCGTCGGTGGCGGCAATGATCAGCCCGCAACCGTCCAGATCCGTCTCGACGTAGCCGCGCAACAGGCATTCACCGCCGCTGCCAGCGACCAGTTCGGCCAGTTGCGTTTCGATTTCAGGTGCGACCACCCGCAGCAGCGCACCGGCATCGGCCAGCAGGCGGGATTTGCGCAAGGCTATTTCCCCCCCACCGACAACCAACACACGCCTGCCGCGCAGGTTGTGAAACAGCGGCAGATATTTCATTTAGCCGATGACCTCAAGGCCACCCATGTACGGCTTGAGCACGTCCGGCACACGGATGGAACCGTCGGCCTGCTGATAGTTTTCCAGCACGGCAACCAGGGTACGACCGACCGCCAGCCCGGAACCGTTCAAGGTGTGCACCAGCTCAGGCTTGCCGGTTTCCGGGTTACGGAAACGCGCCTGCATGCGACGCGCCTGGAAGTCGCCGCAGTTGGAGCACGAAGAGATTTCGCGGTATTTGTCCTGGCTCGGAATCCACACTTCCAGATCGTAGGTCTTGACCGCGCTGAAACCCATGTCGCCGGTGCACAGTGCCAGGGTGCGGTAAGGCAGGCCGAGCAGTTGCAAGACTTTTTCGGCGTTGGCGGTCAGGCCTTCCAGCGCCTCCATCGATTGCGACGGCTCAACGATCTGGACCATCTCGACCTTGTCGAACTGGTGCTGGCGAATCATCCCGCGAGTGTCGCGACCCGACGCGCCGGCTTCGCTACGGAAGCAAGGGGTATGGGCGACGAACTTGATCGGCAGTGACTTCGAATCGACGATTTCGCCGGCAACGATGTTGGTCAGCGATACCTCGGCAGTCGGGATCAGGTACAGATCGGCTTCGCCTTCACGGGCGATCTTGAACAGGTCTTCTTCGAACTTCGGCAGTTGACCGGTGCCTTGCAGTGCCGGTGCCTGGACCAGATAAGGCGTGTAGGCCTCTTCGTAGCCATGCTCGTTGACGTGCAGGTTGATCATGAACTGTGCCAGCGCGCGATGCAGACGCGCGATCGGGCCACGCAACAAGGCGAAACGAGCGCCAGACAGCTTGGCAGCGGTTTCGAAGTCCAGCCAGCCGAACTTTTCGCCGAGAGCGACGTGATCTTTCACTTCGAAATCGAATTGGGTTGGCGTGCCCCAGCGGCGCACTTCGACGTTGTCGTCTTCGTCCTTGCCGACCGGCACCGACTCGTGCGGCAGGTTCGGGATACCGAGCAGGATCGAATCGAGTTCGGTCTGGATCGCGTCCAGCTCGACCTTGCCAGCGCTCAGTTCGCCCGCCATGCGCTCGACGTCCGCCATCAGCGGCGCGATGTCTTCGCCACGCTGCTTGGCCTGCCCGATGGATTTGGAACGCGCGTTACGCTCAGCCTGCAGTGCTTCGGTGCGGGTCTGGACGGTCTTGCGCTGTTCTTCCAGCGCTTCGATGCGCGCGGTGTCCAGGGCAAAGCCACGGGAAGCCAGGCGGTCCGCTACGTCCTGAAGGTTGCTACGTAACAGTTTGGAATCGAGCATGTCGGTTTCTCGTTATCAAAGTTTGGTCAGGGACAGGCCAGCCCATGTTGCGAGCAGCCCGCCGAATACGCTCAGTGCCGCATAGCCGAGGGCCAGCAACACTTGCCCGCTTTCCAGCAGGCGCACCGTATCCAGTGAAAAGGATGAAAAAGTCGTCAGCCCCCCGAGGAAGCCGACCATCAACCCGGCACGCACCTCGATCGGCACTTCCGGGCGTATCAAAAACAGGCCGTACAACACGCCAATCAACAGGCAGCCCACGATATTAACGGCCAGCGTCGCGGTATAGAAGTGCCGCGGCCAATTGGCGTTGACCCAAGTGCCGGTGGCGAAGCGCAACAATGTGCCAGCGATGCCGCCGACCGACACTGCGATGATCAATGGGACCACTACTTTCTCCGCTGCCGAGGGCTCAGACGATCGAGTTGAGCGAGGTGATTGAGCTTCTCGCCGATCTTCAACTCCAGGCCACGGGGCACTGGCTGATAGAACGGAATCGGCTCGAGTTCTTCCGGGAAATAGTCTTCGCCGGCGGCATAAGCGTCCGGCTCATCGTGGGCATAGCGGTACTCGTCGCCATAACCCAACTGCTTCATCAGCTTGGTTGGAGCATTGCGCAGGTGCAGCGGCACTTCCAGGGAGCCGTTTTCGGCCGCTGCGCGCAGGGCGGTCTTGAAACCCATGTACACCGCATTGCTTTTCGGTGCGCAGGCCAGATAGGTGATGGCCTGGGCCACTGCCAATTCGCCTTCCGGGCTGCCAAGACGCTCCTGCACCTCCCATGCCGCCAGGCACAGGCTCAGCGCACGCGGGTCGGCATTGCCAATGTCTTCGCTGGCCATGCGCACCACGCGCCGCGCCAGATACAGCGGATCGCAACCGCCGTCGATCATCCGCGCAAACCAGTACAGCGCGCCGTCGGGATTGGAGCCGCGCACCGATTTGTGCAGCGCCGATATCTGGTCGTAAAACGCTTCGCCACCCTTGTCGAAACGCCGACGGGTGTCGCCGAGCAGGCTTTGCAGCAACTCGGTGCCGATCTCGCTGTTGTCTTCGGCCAGATCGGAGGCGTTCTCCAGCAGATTGAGCAGACGCCGGCCATCGCCATCGGCGGCGGACAGCAGCATCTGAAAACCTTCATCGCTCAGCGTCAGGTTGCGCTTGCCCAACCCGCGCTCTTCGGTCAGTGCGCGGTGCACCAGCTTGCGCAACGCCGCTTCGTCGAGGCTTTTCAGCACATAGACCCGGGCACGCGACAACAATGCGTTGTTCAGTTCGAACGAAGGGTTTTCGGTGGTGGCGCCGATGAAGATCAGCGTGCCGTCTTCAACGTACGGCAGAAAGGCGTCCTGCTGCGACTTGTTGAAGCGGTGCACTTCGTCGACAAACAGGATCGTGCGCTTGCCGTACTGGCCGGCCTGCTGCTTGGCGATTTCAACCGCCTGACGGATCTCCTTGACCCCGGCGAGTACCGCCGAGACGGTTTCGAAGTGCGCATCGGAGACTTCTGCGAGCAACCGCGCCAGGGTGGTCTTACCCACGCCCGGTGGGCCCCAGAAGATCATCGAATGCAGCGCGCCCTGCTCCAGCGCCTCACGCAGAGGCTTGCCGCGAGCGAGCACGTGTTCCTGACCGACGTACTCATCCAGATTGGCCGCACGCAGACGCGCGGCCAAGGGTTGGGCAATCGGTGCACTGCGAAACAGATCCATCACGTAGCGTTGAAACCTCTATTAATCAATGGCCGGTCATTGCCCCTGTGGGAGCGAGCCTGCTCGCGAATGCGATGGCTCATTCAACATTGAAGGTGACTGATACACCGCTTTCGCGAGCAGGCTCGCTCCCACACAGGCTTCCCGTTTATTCCTGGATGACGTCAGCACCCTTGGGAATGTCGAATTTGAATTTGGATGCCGGCACCGCTTCGTTGGCCTTGACCCCGGTAAACAGGATATTGGTGCGCTGGCCGACGCTGTCGATCAGTTGCATGTCATTGAGCAGACCGTTGCGGAACGACAGGCGCAGATTGTCGAACAGGGTGTCCTTGGTCTTCGGCTTGAGGGTGAAGTCGATCACACCGCCCGCCTCTTTCGCGCTGATATCGAAGCTCTGGCTGATCTTCGAGACATCACCGGACAGCAGCAGCGCCGGGGTCTGGGTCAGACGCTCGTCGAGCTTCTTGATGGTTGCCTGTTCCAGGTCCGGGTCCCACAGGGTGACTTTCTTGCCATCGGAGACCATGGTCTGCTCGGCCGGCGCGTTGGTGTGCCAGTAGAACAGGCCCGGACGCTGCAGCGTCATGTTGCCGGTGGTTTCCTGCAACTGCGTACCGCCGCCGTCGAGGGTCAACTGGGAAAAATTTGCCGACAGGGTTTTCGATGTTTCCAGCAATTGAGTCAGGCGCGCCACGTCCTTTTCATCGGCGTGGGCCGTGAGCGTGGTCAGCGCCAGTACTGGCAACAGCATGCGGATAAGGCGCATTGGAGTCCTCTTGAATACGTGGGAAAGCGGGCGGCGCGTCATTGCGTCGCCCGAGTCATTGCGTTTCAGTCGCGTACCGGGCCCGGGGCCAGGACTTCACGCGAACCGTTGGTGTTCATTGACGTGACGACACCGGCCATTTCCATCGCCTCGATCATCCGCGCGGCGCGGTTGTAGCCGATCTTCAGCTTGCGCTGAACAGCGGAAATCGACGCGCGACGGCTTTCGAGGACGAACTGCACCGCTTCGTCATACAGCGCGTCGGCTTCCGGATCATCACCGTCGCCACCACCGCTACTGCCTTCAAAGCCGCTGCCCGCCTCTTCGACACCGTTGAGGATGTCGTCGTTGTATTCCGGCGCGCCGCGCAGTTTCCACGCCTCGACCACACGGTGAACCTCATCGTCGGAGACGAACGCGCCGTGCACCCGGATCGGCAAACTGGTACCCGGCGGCATGTAGAGCATGTCACCGTGACCCAGCAGTTGCTCGGCGCCACCCTGGTCGATGATGGTCCGCGAGTCGATCTTGCTCGACACCTGGAACGCCATGCGAGTCGGGATGTTGGCCTTGATCAGACCGGTGATCACGTCCACCGAAGGGCGCTGGGTTGCGAGGATCAAGTGGATGCCCGCCGCACGCGCCTTCTGCGCGATACGCGCGATCAGTTCTTCAACCTTCTTGCCGACGATCATCATCATGTCGGCAAATTCGTCGACCACCACGACAATGGTCGGCAGTTTCTGCAGCAGCGGCGCTTCGTCGTGAATGCTTTCACGCTTGTACAGCGGATCACTCAACGGCTCGCCGGCATCCTGGGCTTCCTTGACCTTGGCGTTGAAGCCGGACAGGTTACGCACGCCCATCTTCGCCATCAGCTTGTAGCGCCGCTCCATCTCGGCAACGCTCCAGCGCAAGGCGTTGGCGGCGTCCTTCATGTCGGTCACCACCGGGCACAACAAATGCGGAATGCCTTCGTAGATCGACAGCTCGAGCATTTTCGGGTCGATCATGATGAGCTTGGCGTCGTCCGGGCCGGACTTGAACAGGATCGACAGGATCATCGCGTTCACGCCCACGGACTTACCGGAACCGGTGGTACCCGCCACCAGCAGGTGGGGCATCTTCGCCAGGTCAGTGATGACCGGCTTGCCGCCGATATCGTGACCGAGCGCCAGGGTGACCGGCGATTTGAAATTGTCGTACTCGGGCGTCGACAGCACTTCGGAGAAGCGCACGATCTGACGGTCTTCGTTGGGAATTTCGATACCGACGGTGGTCTTGCCCGGAATCACCTCGACCACCCGCACACTGGTCACCGCCAGGGAGCGTGCAAGGTCTTTCGCCAGGTTGGCGATGCGGCTGACTTTTACCCCAGCGGCAGGCTGGATCTCGTAACGGGTAATCACCGGGCCCGGATGAATCGAATCCACCGTGACTTCGACACCGAATTCCTTGAGCTTGATTTCCAGCAAGTGGCCGACGGCTGCCAGCGACTCAGGCGAATAATTGAGTTGTTTCTTTTCCGCAGGATCAAGAATCGAGATCGGCGGCAAGGTGCCTTCCACCGCGCTGTCGACGAACAACGGCGCCTGTTTCTCTTTCTGCACGCGCTTGCTCGGCTCTGGCGCCTTGGCCGGTGCCGGCGAGATGACCGGAGGCACCTGCTTCTCGCGATCGGACATGTGCTTGCTCAGCGCTTGCTCGCGCTCGATCAGGCGCTCCTTGACCTTGGCCTGCTCACGCTTGTCGGTGACAGTGGGTGCGACCACATCATGTACGCGGTCATCGACCTCACGCAGTTGCGCCACCAGTTGCTTGCGCTCGGTGCGCGCCGACCACCAGCGGTTGAGCGCGCCCTGGAACAGTTCGAACAGATCAAGGGTGATCTTGCCGGTGACATCCATCACCTTGAACCACGACAGGTCGGTAAACACGGTCAGGCCGAAGAGGAACAGAGCGATGAACAGCAGCGTACTGCCCTGAATGTTCAGCGCATTCTTCGCCAGATCGCCAAGGCTTTCGCCCAAGGCCCCGCCAGCGCCAGCCGGCAGACCGGTCGCGGCATGGAAATGAATGTGCGCCAGCGCAGCACCGGAAAGCACCAGGAACACCAGACCGATCAGGCGCCAGGAGAACAGCCAGCCGCTCCACTGCCACGGTTCGTGGCGTTGACGGAAGATCTGGTACGCCTTGACCGCCAGCAGCAGCGGAAAGATATAGGCGAAGTAACCGAGCACCATGAACAGGATATCGGCGCTGTACGAGCCTGCCGGGCCGCCGAAGTTCTGCACGTCGTCGATCTTGCTGTTATGACTCCAGCCCGGATCGTCCTTGCCGTAAGTCAGCAAAGCCATCATCAGGAACAGGCACAAGGCGCCAATGGCGATCAATGCACCTTCCTTGAGCCGGTAGTGCAGCTGTTGGCGCCAGAGCGGAACGACTGTTTTGGGTGCTTCGGTGGTCTTCTTCAAAACGCTTCTTTTCCTGCGCCCGAGGCGCGTCCATCTATTGAATGACGATAAAAAACTGCCCGATCCAGGCAGGTAAAAAGGTGAAAAGCTCAACTGAGACTACTTTTAACACTGTGCCACTGGTTTTATAAACACAGCCATAAACACTCCGCACAGCGAAAAGCCCGTCACAACCCGGCATTGTACGGGTTTGTGCGCCCGACGCCATGCTTGAGCGCTCAGCCTTGAGCATAGCCAAACGCATGGGAATCGCGTTGCAATTGGAGCATGCATTGTCTTGCGTGACAAAGGCTTATGAGCTGTATTTGATGAACGTAGCGAGGCTGGTCAGATATGGCGGACAGAAATGCTAAGCAGGCATCGATACGGTGACGCTTACGACCACGGGCGACACATCAAGTTGCAGCTCGACAGTCATCGCACCCCACATCTGTGCAGGACATCGGCGCCGTTTCGCGGCAAACTCTTTCGCGGGGCTGCGCGCCCTCCTGATCGCCCTCCCCTTCTGCAAGCCTGGATGCCATGCTGACTTGGTTACAACGTAATTCCCTGACCTTTCCGCCCCTGGAAAAAGCCATGCGCGAGCCAAACGGACTGCTCGCCGCCGGTGGCGATCTCTCCGCTGACCGGCTGATCCAGGCCTATCGTCACGGCTGTTTTCCCTGGTTCTCCGAGGGCCAACCGATTCTCTGGTGGTCGCCGGATCCGCGCACCGTGCTGTTTCCCGACGAACTGCACATCTCGCGCAGTCTCGGCAAGTTGCTGCGCAAGCAACGCTATCAAGTGACCTTCGATCAGGATTTCGCCGCCGTCATCCAGGCCTGCGCTGCGCCCCGTGATTACGCCGATGGCACCTGGATCACTGAAGCCATGCAGGATGCCTACGTCGAACTGCATCGGCGCGGTTTCGCCCATTCGGTTGAAGTCCGGGACGATGGACAACTGGTTGGCGGCCTGTATGGCCTGGCGATGGGTCGATTGTTTTTTGGCGAGTCGATGTTCAGCCGCGCCGACAACGCTTCCAAGTACGGCTTCGCCACCCTGGTGCAGCATTTGAAAGCCGCCGGCTTTGTCCTGATCGACTGCCAGATGCCGACCGATCACCTTCACAGCCTCGGTGCACGGTCGATTCCGCGCAGGGAATTCGCCGACTATCTGCAGCGTCATCTCGATCAACCGAATTCGGCGACCTGGGTTTGCTGAGCGACTTTTGCGCAGGTGGCTTACACTTAATCCACCAGCTTATCCCGAGGGTTGATTCATGACCGAGTTGGCGCGTTTGAAGTTCTATGCCACTCAGCCCCACTCTTGCAGTTATCTGCCCGAGGAGCAGGCCACGACGCTGTTTCTCGACCCGAGTCAGCCCATGGATGTGCACGTCTACGCAGATCTGTCGGAAATGGGCTTTCGTCGCAGCGGCGATCACCTGTACCGGCCGCATTGCCAGAATTGCAATGCGTGCGTGCCTGCGCGCATTCCTTCGGCCCAGTTCATTGCCAACCGCCAGCAAAAGCGAATCTACAAACGCAACGCCGATTTGCAAGTGCAGCCAGTCAAACCGCAGTTCAGTGAAGAATACTTCGACCTGTACCAGCGCTACATCGAACAGCGTCATGCCGACGGCGACATGTACCCGCCGAGCCGTGATCAGTTCTCGACGTTCCTGGTACGTGATCTGCCCTTCTCGCGCTTCTACGAGTTCCGACTCGACGGACGGCTGCTCGCGGTGGCGGTCACCGACCTGCTGCCAAACGGTCTGTCGGCGGTGTACACCTTCTACGAACCGAACGAAGAACGGCGCAGCCTCGGTCGTTACGCGATCCTCTGGCAAATCGCCGAGAGCCAGCGCTTGGGCCTTGAGGCGGTGTACCTGGGTTACTGGATCAAGAACTGCAAAAAGATGAACTACAAGACGCAATATCGGCCCATTGAATTGCTGATCAATCAGCGCTGGGTCGTCCTGAACTAAACCCACGGCCTAAACCCCTTGGCGTAAACCCCATTTTTCGGGCACAATGCACGCCGCTTTTGCCTGGCGCAGTTGCACCGGGCCATTCATTGGATACCGAGGGCTTTACTGCATGTCGAAAGAAGACAGCTTCGAAATGGAAGGCACTGTCGTCGACACCCTGCCCAACACCATGTTTCGTGTGGAGTTGGAAAATGGGCACGTCGTAACCGCGCATATTTCCGGCAAGATGCGCAAGAACTACATTCGTATTCTTACCGGTGACAAAGTGCGCGTCGAGCTGACGCCCTATGATTTGAGCAAAGGGCGGATCACTTACCGCGCTCGTTAATCAAGTCAATACAGAACGCCCGGGTTATGCCGGGCGTTTTTGTATCTGCGCTTTATTGGTTTGTGTGTCTATCCATTTTTTCGGGTGCGGCCGCTGGCGGTTTCGCTCTTACAGCGAGTCACTTTTCCAAACGCCAAAAAGGTAACCCAAAAGGCTTTGCCCCAGCGTACGGCACTTCGCTGAGGCTCAGTGTTCCCTCGCTACGGTGTCCATCCCGGGGCATCGCCTACGGTTTGCTTCGCTGCACCTCCTTCCGCTGTGTACGACTGCGTCGTGTGGTCGCTGCGCTCCCACGCCCGGATCGATCCCGTAACGAAGCCTGCCAAAGGGGCAAAAGATCAAAAGCCGGATCAAGAGCCCCTCACCCTAGCCCTCTCCCAGAGGGAGAGGGGACTGACCGCGGTGGCTGGGCGGGCTACGCCACCTTGCGATACCGAGTCGAATGGAAATATGCAGAAGATCAAAAGCCCCTCACCCTAGCCCTCTCCCGGAGGGAGAGGGGACTGACCGCGGTGTTTAGGCGAGGTACGCCGACGTGAGATACCGAGTTGAATGCAGGTTTTGAACACCACACAAATCGGCCCCCTCTCCCTCGGGAGAGGGCTGGGGTGAGGGGCGAATCCAACGCAGATCCAAAGCAGACCACACGCTTTTCACCACTCAACAATGAGCGTTAGCTCGAGTGCTTTTGATCTTGATCCACGGGCGACGTCGGAAGGCTGAGTGGAGGGATTGATCCGGGAGTGGGAGCGCAGCGACCGTTTGGCGCAGCCAAACACAGCGAGAGGAGGTGCAGCGAAGCAAACCGTAGGCGCTGCGCCCGGATCGATCCCGCAGCGAAGGAACCCCGAGCCCCAGCGAGCGGGCCGCACGTAGGAGCAAGCCTTTTTGGTTACTTTTTCGGCGCCTGGAAAAAGTGACCCGCCGTAAGGGCGGAACCGTAATCAGCAACACCCGCAGCAACGGATATACACCCAAACCTCAAAAACACCAGACAACAAAAAGGCGCCCGAAGGCGCCTTTCAATTTACATCAAGCCGTCAGGCCATCTCAGCCGTGGTCTCGAAGTCAAACGTCAACTCCCCGTCCTTGATGTCGATGTGCACCACACCGCCATGCTCGGCCAGTTCGCCAAACAGAATCTCCTCCGCCAACGGACGCTTGATCTTGTCCTGAATCAGACGCGCCATCGGACGTGCGCCCATTGCCGAATCGTAACCACCGGCCGCCAGCCAGCTGCGCGCCGCATCGGTAACCTCGAGCAACACGCGCTTGTCTTCCAGCTGCGCCTGCAGTTCGGTGAGGAACTTGTCCACCACGCTTTTGATGACCTCATGGCTGAGGCGACCAAACTGGATAATGGTGTCCAGACGGTTACGGAATTCCGGTGTAAAGCTCTTCTTGATCACTTCCATCGCATCGGACGAGTGATCCTGATGGGTGAAACCGATCGAAGCCCGCGCGGCCGTTTCGGCACCGGCGTTGGTGGTCATGATCACGATCACGTTGCGGAAGTCCGCCTTGCGCCCGTTGTTATCGGTCAGCGTGCCGTGGTCCATGACCTGCAACAGCAGGTTGAAGACTTCCGGATGCGCCTTCTCGATTTCATCGAGCAGCAATACGCAGTGCGGCTGCTTGGTAATCGCCTCGGTCAACAGACCGCCCTGATCGAATCCGACATAGCCTGGAGGTGCACCGATCAGACGCGATACGGTGTGACGCTCCATGTACTCGGACATGTCGAAGCGAACCAGTTCGATCCCCAACGCCTTGGCCAGTTGCCGCGCAGCCTCGGTTTTACCGACACCGGTAGGTCCTGCGAACAGGAACGAACCGACTGGCTTGTCAGGCGACTTGAGCCCGGCGCGGGACAGCTTGATCGCGGTCGACAGCGAGTCGATCGCCGCGTCCTGGCCAAACACGGTCAGCTTCAGGTCACGCTCCAGATTACGCAGCAGCTCCTTGTCGGAACTGGTGACGTGCTTAGGCGGAATCCGCGCGATCTTCGCAACGATGTCTTCGACCTGCGGCACTTCGATTCGCTTGACGCGCATCTCCACCGGTTGCAGACGCTGATAGGCGCCCGCCTCGTCGATCACGTCGATGGCCTTGTCCGGCATGTGCCGGTCATTGATGTAGCGCGACGCCAGTTCGGCAGCGGCACGCAACGACTCGTCGCTGTACTCGATGTTGTGATGCTGCTCGAAACGCCCTTTCAGGCCACGCAGGATACCGATGGTGTCTTCCACCGACGGCTCGACGACATCGACCTTCTGGAAACGACGCGCCAAGGCACGGTCCTTCTCGAAGATGCCGCGAAATTCCTGAAACGTAGTCGAACCGATGCAGCGAATGTCGCCAGACGACAGCAGCGGCTTGAGCAGGTTGGACGCATCCATCACGCCACCGGAGGCAGCACCCGCACCAATGATGGTGTGGATCTCGTCGATGAACAGGATCGCCTGCGGACGTTTCTTCAGCTCATTGAGCAACGCCTTGAAGCGCTTCTCGAAATCACCGCGATACTTGGTGCCCGCGAGCAGAGCGCCAAGATCGAGGGAATAAACAACCGCATTGGCCAGCAAATCCGGCACCTGGTTGTCGACGATGCGCTTGGCCAGACCTTCGGCAATCGCGGTTTTACCCACGCCTGCTTCGCCGACCAGCAGCGGGTTGTTCTTGCGCCGGCGCGCGAGAATCTGCGCGACACGCTCGACTTCCGATTCGCGGCCGACCAACGGATCGATGCGACCCTGGCGCGCGAGTTCGTTGAGGTTGCTGGCATAAGCATCCAGAGGATTGCCTGAAGAAGAAGACTCACCGCCCTCGTCGTCCTGCATATCTTGTTCACCTTCAGAGTGATCGCCGTGCCCCGGTACTTTGGAAATGCCGTGGGCGATGTAGTTGACGACATCGATGCGCGCAACGCTCTGCTGTTTCAGCAGGAACACTGCCTGACTCTCTTGCTCACTGAAGATGGCGACCAGCACGTTGGCGCCGGTCACTTCGCGTTTGCCCGAGCTCTGTACGTGAAAAACAGCACGCTGCAGGACACGCTGGAAGCCCAGGGTTGGCTGGGTCTCACGATCCTCGTCATGCACGGGGATCAATGGCGTGGTGGAGTCGATGAACTCCTGCAGATCATGCTTGAGTTTGTCGAGGTTTGCGCCGCAGGCACGCAAAACGGTGGCGGCAGCCTCATTATCCAATAGGGCCAGCAGGAGATGTTCGACGGTCATGAACTCATGACGCTTCGAACGAGCCTCCTTGAAGGCTAGATTGAGGGTGACTTCGAGCTCGCGGTTTAACATAGCTTCACCTCATACCCAAGTGGTCGGCGATTAACCGTCCTTCTCGATTTCACAGAGTAGCGGATGCTGGCTTTCCCTGGCGTACTGGTTGACCTGCATGGCCTTTGTCTCGGCGATGTCGCGGGTAAACACTCCACATACTGCCCGGCCTTCTGTATGGACGGCCAGCATGACCTTGGTCGCCAGCTCGCGATTCAGGTTAAAAAACACCTCGAGCACTTCGACGACGAAATCCATCGGTGTGTAGTCATCGTTGAACAAAACCACCTTGTACATCGGCGGCGCCTGTAACGCGGGCTTTGCTTCCTGAACAGCAACGCCTGCCGAATCGTCGTCGTGCTCCTGTGGAAGATCCTTTTGGAGAAGCGGGCGATCCTGATTGAATGTTAGTCGAATCTGGCTGATTGCATGCATGGAAAAAAAGGTTCGTCAGTTGTGCGAATACAGTGGTGGGGGCGGTTGCACACGTTTTCAACTACGACTGCCCGGTCACCTTGACTATCGGGAAAACGGTGTTACAACCAATAGAGCCCACAGTGGGTAAAAAAGATCCGCGGAGTCAATTCTTTTATCGAATTCGATTGCGGATGTCGTGGATGATACTCCAGCGATGGAGTCTGTTGCAGAGGGATTTGAGCATGGCTGTCGGCAAGGTGAAATGGTTCAACAATGCCAAGGGATTCGGCTTTATCAATACCGACTCCCGGGAAGGCCGCGATGAGGATGGCAAGGACATTGATTTCTTCGCCCACTACTCGGCCATCCTGATGGACGGGTACAAGACGCTGAAAGCGGGCCAGACGGTGAAATTCGAGATCGTGCAAGGTCCGAAGGGACTGCATGCGGTAGCCATTGAGTCCGTAATCACCGAACCATCCACCGCTTCTGAAAGTGCCGCTGTCGGCGCAGCTGCCGCTGCCGCTGCCGCAACTGCCAAAGCGATGAGCTGACTGATTCCTGCCTGAATACGCTGAGAAAAAAACCGCCTGACTCAACCCATCGAGTCAGGCGGTTTTCATGTGCCTGTAACTTTTACATATGCGAAATCAACGCATCCCCGAACCCCGAAGACGAAACCAGCTTGGCGCCATCCATCAAACGCTCGAAATCATAAGTAACAGTCTTCGCGCCGATCGCACCGTTGGTGCCCTTGATGATCAGGTCCGCCGCTTCAGTCCAGCCCATGTGACGCAACATCATCTCGGCCGAGAGAATCAGCGAGCCCGGGTTGACCTGGTCCTTGCCGGCATATTTCGGCGCGGTACCGTGGGTCGCTTCGAACATCGCCACGGTGTCGGACAGGTTGGCGCCCGGCGCGATGCCGATACCGCCCACTTCCGCCGCCAGGGCATCTGACAGGTAATCACCGTTGAGGTTGAGAGTGGCGATCACATCGTACTCGGCCGGGCGCAGCAGGATCTGCTGGAGCATGGCGTCGGCGATGGCGTCCTTGACCAAAACGTTCTTGCCGGTTTTCGGGTTCTTGAACTGCATCCACGGGCCGCCATCGAGCAGGGTCGCGCCGAACTCTTCGGCCGCCACCTCGTAGGCCCATTCCTTGAAGGCACCTTCGGTGAACTTCATGATGTTGCCTTTGTGCACGATGGTCAGCGAGTCGCGGTCATTGTCGACCACGTATTGCAGGGCCTTGCGCGCCAGGCGCCTGGTGCCTTCGCGGGATACAGGCTTGACGCCGATGCCGCAGTTTTCGTCGAAACGGATCTTGGTAACGCCCATTTCTTCTTTAAGGAATTTGATTACCTTGGTGGCTTCCGGCGAACCGGCCTTCCACTCGATGCCGGCATAAATGTCTTCGGAGTTCTCGCGGAAGATGGTCATGTCGACATCGCCGGGCTTTTTCACCGGGCTTGGCACGCCTTCGAACCAGCGCACCGGGCGCAGGCAGACGTACAGGTCGAGTTGCTGACGCAGGGCCACGTTCAGTGAGCGGATGCCGCCACCGACCGGGGTGGTCAGCGGGCCTTTGATGGAGACTACGTAGTCCTTGACGGCGTCGAGGGTTTCCTGCGGCAGCCAGGTGTCCTGATCGTAAACCTGGGTGGCTTTTTCGCCAGCGTAGACTTCCATCCAGGAAATCTTGCGCTTGCCGCCATAGGCCTTTTCAACAGCAGCATCGACAACCTTGATCATCACCGGACTGATGTCGACACCAATACCGTCACCTTCGATGAAGGGGATGATCGGGTTATCAGGAACATTGAGAGAATGGTCTGCATTGACGGTGATTTTGTCGCCGACGGCTGGAACCTGAATCTTCTTGTAACCCATGCTGAACTCCATTGTTTGGATTGAACATCTGGCTTGCTTCGAGCGTAACCCAGTTGAATCAACACGCAAACCCTATGTTCCGCCACCCCGCACATCTCGTTTCGTACAAGCCTGAAAGCAAAGGGAAAAGCGCCAAACTCCAGCATTCGTAACGAGTCTTTGCCCGGTGCCGCCCTGCGACCTTTAGACCAATGGACGAGAATCGTTGCATATGAACCATCGGCAGATTGCCAGCTACCTATGTATAATGCCGCCCGCTGACCACAGGGTCACGACGGCTGGCCTCTCTAGCACGAGACTTTCCGCCTGATTGGTCGGGTTGTTACCGCAGCCTGACTGCTTGACGCTCTACTGATGCACCCAACATCACCGCGAAGAATCTCGACATTCGGTTCATGGATGACTTTGAACGAACGCGCTTACCCGGCGCCCCTCGAGTTTCTGCGCACGCTTTAGCAAAGAAGAGAGAGTTAATCCGAATATGCCCACCCGCTCGAAGATCATCTATACCTTCACCGACGAAGCTCCTGCCCTCGCCACCTATTCCCTGCTGCCGATCATCGAGGCTTACACCGCCTCGGCCGATATCGCCGTGGAAACCCGCGATATCTCTCTTGCAGCGCGCATCCTGGCAAGCTTCCCCGAGCAACTGGGCGACAAAGCCGTAGCCGACCACCTCGCCGAACTGGGCGACCTGGCCGTTACGCCTGAAGCCAACATCATCAAGCTGCCGAACATCAGTGCATCGGTGCCACAGCTGCAAGCCGCGATCAAAGAATTGCAGGCACAGGGCTACAACCTGCCGGATTACCCGGAAACCGTGATCAGCGACGCCGACAAAGACGCCAAGGCGCGCTACGACAAGGTCAAGGGCAGCGCCGTGAACCCGGTTCTGCGTGAAGGCAACTCCGACCGCCGCGCTCCGCTGTCGGTGAAGAACTACGCGCGCAAGCACCCGCACAAAATGGGCGCCTGGGCCAAGGACTCCAAGTCTCACGTCGCTCACATGAGCACCGGCGATTTCTACGGCAGCGAAAAAGCTGTCCTGATCGACGCCGCTGACGCAGTGAAGATCGAGCTGGTCGCCAAGGACGGTAGCGCTACCGTTCTGAAAGAAAAAACCACCGTTCAGGCTGGCGAGATCCTCGATTGCGCCGTGATGAGCAAAAGCGCTCTGCGCGCGTTCATCGCTGCCGAGATCGAAAGCGCCAAGGCTCAGGGCGTACTGCTCTCGGTGCACTTGAAAGCAACCATGATGAAGGTTTCCGACCCGATCATGTTCGGCCAGATCGTTGCCGAGTTCTATAAAGACGCACTGACCAAGCACGCTGACGTGCTGAACCAGATCGGCTTCAACCTGAACAACGGCATCGGCGATCTGTACGCGCGCATCAAGGCCCTGCCGGCCGAGCAGCAAGCGCAGATCGAAGCGGATATCGCCGCGGTCTACGCCGTTCGTCCATCGCTGGCGATGGTCAACTCCGACAAAGGCATCACCAACCTGCACGTGCCGAGCGACGTCATCGTCGACGCCTCGATGCCGGCGATGATCCGTGACTCCGGCAAGATGTGGGGCACCGACGGTCAGCTGCACGACACCAAGGCTGTGATCCCGGATCGTTGCTACGCGACCATCTACCAGGCCGTGATCGAAGACTGCAAAGCCAATGGCGCTTTCGATCCGACCACTATGGGCAGCGTGCCAAACGTTGGCCTGATGGCGAAGAAAGCCGAAGAGTACGGCTCCCACGACAAGACCTTCCAGATCAAGGCTGACGGCGTCGTTCGCGTCACCGACAGCAAAGGCAAGCTGCTGATGGAGCAGGCTGTCGAAGCCGGCGACATCTTCCGCATGTGCCAGACCAAGGACGCGCCGATCCAGGACTGGGTCAAACTGGCCGTCAACCGTGCTCGCGCGAGCAGCACGCCGGCGATCTTCTGGCTCGACCCAATGCGCGCTCACGACGGCGTAGTGATCGAGAAAGTTCAGGCTTACCTGAAGGATCACGACACCACTGGTCTGGACATCCAGATCATGGCGCCGGTCGACGCAATGAAGTACACCCTGCAGCGCACCCGCGAAGGCAAGGACACCATTTCGGTGACCGGCAACGTACTGCGCGACTACCTGACCGACCTGTTCCCGATCATGGAACTGGGCACCAGCGCCAAGATGCTGTCGATCGTGCCGCTGATGAACGGCGGTGGTCTGTTCGAAACCGGCGCTGGCGGCTCGGCTCCGAAGCACGTGCAGCAACTGGTTGAAGAAAACTTCCTGCGCTGGGATTCGCTGGGTGAGTTCCTCGCCCTCGCCGCTTCCCTTGAGCACTTGGGCGTGAACTACAACAACCCGAAAGCGCTGGTGCTGTCGAAAACCCTCGACCAGGCCACTGGCCAGTTCCTCGACAACAACAAGTCGCCATCGCGCAAAGTCGGCAACATCGACAACCGCGGCAGCCACTTCTACCTGGCGATGTACTGGGCTCAGGCCCTGGCCGCCCAGACTGAAGACGCTGCACTGCAAGCGCAGTTCGCGACTCTGGCCAAAACCCTGACCGAGAACGAAGCGACCATCGTTGCCGAGCTCAACGCCGTTCAGGGCAAGCCAGTCGACATCGGCGGTTACTACCACGCCGACGCAGAGCTGATCAGCAAGGCCATGCGCCCAAGCGAAACCTTCAACAAAGCGATCGCTGCGCTGGTTTAAGGTTGTAATGCGGTAAACAGACCCCGGCCTTGTGCCGGGGTTTGTGTTTCCGAACACAACACAAATCCCCTGTAGGAGTGAGCCTGCTCGCGATAGCGGTATACCATTCAACATTGATGGTGACTGACCCGACGCTATCGCGAGCAGGCTCACTCCTACAGGTGATTGGGTTTCAACCAATAGATTGAGGATGACTTATGGAATGGCTCCCCCACATCACCGTCGCCACCATCGTCGAGGACAATGGCCGCTTTCTGATGGTCGAAGAACACAAAGGCGGCCGTAACGTGCTCAACCAGCCCGCCGGCCATCTCGATCCGGATGAAACCCTGATCGACGCGGCCATTCGCGAAACCCTCGAAGAAACCGGCTGGGACGTCGAACCCACTGGGGTGATCGGCATTTATCTGTACACCGCACCGAGCAACGGCGTGACTTACCAGCGCGTGTGCTTCAGCGCCAAAGCCGTGCAGCACCACCCGGATTACCAGCTTGACGACGGGATCATCGGCGCCAAGTGGCTGACCCGCGACGAATTAATCGCCCAGCGCGACAACTGGCGCAGCGAGCTGATCATCCGTTGCATCGACGATTATCTGGCCGGCCATCACTTCAGCCTCGAGCTGATCCGCCCTTCTCTTTAGCCTTGCGGCCGCGAGCCTGATAGAATCGCGCCCTTTTCCAAGACACTCATTGAATCCCTATGCGTGATCCAGCCCCTTCTGACACATCCAAGAAGCGCGTCATTGTCGGCATGTCCGGCGGCGTGGACTCTTCCGTTTCCGCCCTTCTGCTGATCGAGCAGGGTTATGAAGTGGAAGGCCTGTTCATGAAGAACTGGGAAGAAGACGACGGAACGGAATACTGCACCGCCATGGACGACCTGGCGGATGCGCAGGCTGTCTGCGACAGGATCGGCATCAAGTTGCACACCGCCAACTTCGCTGCCGAGTACTGGGACAACGTGTTCGAGCACTTCCTCGCCGAATACAAGGCCGGGCGCACGCCGAACCCGGACATCCTGTGTAACCGCGAGATCAAGTTCAAAGCGTTCCTCGACTACGCAATGATGCTCGGCGCCGACCTGATCGCCACCGGCCACTACGTGCGCCGCCGCGACATCGACGGTCGCACCGAGCTGCTCAAGGGGCTCGATCCGAACAAGGATCAGAGCTACTTCCTGCACGCCGTCGGCGGCGAACAGATTGCCAAGACCCTGTTCCCGGTCGGCGAACTGGAAAAGCCTGAAGTCCGCGCGATTGCCGAGAAATACGAACTGGCCACCGCCAAGAAGAAGGATTCCACCGGGATCTGCTTCATCGGCGAGCGGCGCTTCAGCGATTTCCTCAAGCAATACCTGCCGGCGCAACCGGGCGAGATCAAAACCACCGAAGGCGATGTCATCGGCCGTCATCACGGCTTGATGTACCACACCATCGGCCAGCGTCAGGGTCTGGGCATCGGCGGCTTGAAAGATGCCGGCGACGAGCCGTGGTACGTGCTGCGCAAGGACCTGGAGACCAATGAGCTGATCGTCGGTCAGGGCAACAACCATCCGTGGCTGTTCTCCAGCGCCCTGCTCGCTTCGGAAATCTATTGGGTCAACCCGATCGACCTGAGCCAGCCGCTGCGCCTGACGGCGAAAGTGCGTTATCGCCAGAGCGATCAGGCCTGCACCCTGGAAAAAACCGCCAGCGGCTACCGCGCCGTGTTCGACGAGCCGCAGCGCGCGGTGACGCCGGGCCAATCGGTGGTGTTCTATGACGGTGAGATCTGCCTCGGCGGCGGCGTGATCGAAGTGGCCGAGCCGTGGAGCGGCCAGGCATGAACCCGACTCAGGAGCAACTGACGGCGCTGGGCGGCGTGTTTCTCGCCGCCGTGCTGGTGGACCGTATCGCCAAGACCGGCCAGACCAACGAGGCCGGCCTGAGCTGTATGCTCGGCAGCCTGTTGGTGCGGGATCCGAAAGATACGCTGGACGTGTACGGTGGCGATGACATCAATCTGCGCGAGGGTTACCGCGCGCTGATCGGCGCTTTGGAGCGCGATCCGAGCACCTTGCAGCGCGAGCCGCTGCGCTACGCCCTGTCGATGCTCGGTCTGGAGCGACAACTGGCCAAGCGTGACGACATGCTCGAGACGATCGCCAAGCGCCTGCCGCAGATTCAGTCGCAGGTCGAGCATTTTGGCCCGGCTCATGAAAACGTCGTCGCCGCTTGCGGTGCGTTGTATCAGGACACGTTGAGCACCCTGCGTCAGCGCATTCAGGTGCACGGCGACATGCGCAACCTGCAGCAGCCGAGCAACGCCTCGAAGATCCGCGCCCTGCTCCTCGCCGGTATCCGCTCGGCGCGCCTGTGGCGACAGCTCGGCGGTCATCGCTGGCAGTTGGTGATCAGCCGCCGCAAGTTGCTCAAAGAGCTTTATCCGTTGATGCGCAGCGAATAAACGCCGCGTCATGAAGGCTTTGTAGTCTGTAACGCGTAATACGCCGGTCAGTTGGCGACGGACCGGCGGATTTTTTCATGTATGATACGCGCCCCATTTCGTTGCCCGACTGTCCGAGAACACCCCATGCAGCTCTCTTCGCTCACTGCGGTTTCCCCTGTTGACGGCCGCTACGCCGGCAAAACCCAGGCCCTGCGCCCGATTTTCAGCGAGTACGGCCTGATCCGTGCCCGCGTTCTGGTTGAAGTGCGCTGGCTCCAGCGCCTGGCCGCCCACGCTGGCATCCCTGAAGTGCCGGCCTTCTCCGCCGAGGCCAACGCCGTTCTCAACGAACTGGCGGAAAACTTCTCGCTGGAGCACGCCGAGCGCGTCAAAGAGATCGAGCGCACCACCAACCACGACGTCAAAGCGATCGAATATCTGCTCAAGGAGCAGGCGGCCAAGCTGCCGGAGCTGGCCAAGGTCAGCGAGTTCATCCACTTTGCCTGCACCAGCGAAGACATCAACAACCTGTCCCACGCGCTGATGCTGCGCGAAGGCCGTGACGACGTGATGCTGCCGCTGATGCGCCAGACCGCCAACGCCATCCGCGAACTGGCGATCCGTTTCGCCGACGTGCCGATGCTGTCGCGCACCCACGGCCAGCCCGCTTCGCCGACCACTCTGGGCAAAGAACTGGCCAACGTGGTTTACCGTCTCGAGCGGCAGATCGCGCAGGTCGCTGCCGTGCCGCTGCTGGGCAAGATCAACGGCGCCGTCGGCAACTACAACGCACACCTTTCGGCCTACCCGCAGATCGACTGGGAAGCCAACGCCCGCGCCTTCATCGAAGACGAGCTGGGCCTGGGCTTCAACCCGTACACCACGCAGATCGAACCGCACGACTACATCGCCGAGCTGTTCGACGCGATCGCGCGCTTCAATACCATCCTGATCGACTTCGACCGTGACATCTGGGGCTACATCTCCCTGGGTTATTTCAAGCAGCGCACCATCGCTGGCGAAATCGGTTCGTCGACCATGCCGCACAAGGTCAACCCGATCGACTTCGAAAACTCCGAAGGCAATCTGGGTATCGCCAACGCACTGTTCCAGCATCTGGCGAGCAAACTGCCGATCTCCCGCTGGCAGCGCGACCTGACCGACTCCACCGTCCTGCGCAACCTCGGTGTCGGCTTCGCCCACAGCGTGATCGCTTACGAAGCCAGCCTCAAAGGCATCAGCAAGCTGGAGCTCAACGAGCAGAAGATTGCTGTTGATCTCGACGCTTGCTGGGAAGTATTGGCCGAGCCGATCCAGACCGTGATGCGTCGCTACAACATCGAAAACCCGTACGAAAAGCTGAAAGAACTGACCCGCGGCAAGGGCATCAGCCCTGAAGCGCTGCAGACTTTCATCGATGGCCTGGACATGCCAGCCGAAGCCAAAGCCGAGCTCAAGCAACTGACCCCGGCCAACTACATCGGCAACGCAGTGGCACAAGCCAAACGCATCTGATCGACCGTTTGCCCCGTTTGAGACGCCCGGCCGCGCCGGGCGTTTTTATTCCCGTCTGAAAAGTGCTTTTTTTCAATAGGTTACATATGAATTCCGATATTCCTCTTCAACTTCTGGGCGGCCTCACTGCACGCGAGTTCCTGCGTGACTACTGGCAGAAAAAACCGCTGCTGATCCGTCAGGCGATTCCTGATTTCGAAAGCCCGATCGACGCCGACGAATTGGCCGGTCTGGCCCTGGAAGAAGAAGTCGAATCGCGCCTGGTGATCGAACATGGCGAGCGCCCATGGGAACTGCGCCGCGGCCCGTTCGCTGAAGACGAATTCAGCAAACTGCCGGAAAAAGAGTGGACCCTGCTGGTGCAAGCAGTCGACCAATTCGTGCCGGAAGTCAGCGAGCTGCTCGAGAACTTTCGCTTCCTGCCGAGCTGGCGCGTCGACGATGTGATGATCAGCTTTGCCGCCCCGGGTGGCAGCGTCGGTCCGCACTTCGACAACTACGACGTATTCCTGCTGCAGGGCCACGGCAAGCGCAACTGGAAAATCGGCCAGATGTGCGATTCCGAGAGCCCGCTGCTGCAACACGCCGACCTGCGCATCCTCGCCGAATTCCACGAGACCGAAGAGTGGGTGCTGGAGCCGGGGGACATGCTGTACCTGCCGCCGCGTCTGGCCCATTGCGGTGTCGCAGTCGACAACTGCATGACCTACTCGGTCGGCTTCCGCGCCCCAAGCGCCGCTGAAGTGCTGACCCACTTCACCGACTTCCTCAGCCAGTTCCTGACCGACGAAGAGCGCTACACCGATGCCGACGCCAAGCCGGCGGTCGATCCGCACCAGATTCAACATGATGCGCTGGATCGCCTGAAAAGCCTGCTTGCCGAGCACATGAGCGACGAGCGTCTGCTGCTGACCTGGTTCGGCCAGTACATGACTGAGCCGCGCTACCCGGAGCTGGTTGTTGGCCCGGAGGACGTCGAAGAAGAAGACTTCCTCGCCGCCCTCCAGGACGGCGCCGTGCTGATCCGCAACCCGAGCGCGCGCCTGGCCTGGTCGGAAGTCGACGACGATCTGCTGCTGTTCGCCAGCGGCCAGAGCCGTTATCTGCCGGGCAAGCTGCGCGAGCTGCTGAAGCTGATCTGCGCCGCTGACGCCCTGCACGCCGATAACCTCGGCGAGTGGCTGAGCGATGAAGACGGTCGCAGCCTGCTCTGCGAACTGGTCAAGCAAGGGAGCCTGGGGTTCGCTGATGAATAAAATTCGCGTTCGTGTCGCAGACTGGCAGAAGGATATCGCCGAGATCCGGCGCATTCGTGAAACGGTGTTCATCGCCGAACAATCGGTGCCACCCGAGCTTGAGTGGGACGCGGATGACGCGACCGCTGTGCATTTTCTGGCATTTGAAGGCGACTTCCCCATCGGTACGGCCCGCTTGCTGCCTGACGGGCACATCGGCCGCGTCTCGGTGCTGAAAGACTGGCGCGGGATGAAGGTCGGTGACGCGCTGATGCAGGCGGTCATCGCCGAGGCCGAAGCGCGCGGCTTGAAGCAACAGAAGCTCAGCGCTCAGGTGCAAGCCACGGCGTTCTATGAACGCCTGGGCTTCAGCCTGGTCAGCGAGGAGTTTCTCGAGGCCGGGATACCGCATGTCGACATGGTTCGGCATTCGGCCTGAGCAGCACTGATCAAACCCTGTGGCGAGGGAGCTTGCTCCCGCCGGGCTGCGCAGCAGACCCTGCTTTGGATTTCAACAGCAGGGCCGCTTCGCGCCCCAGCGGGAGCAAGCTCCCTCGCCACAACATCATCTCCTGACGCCCCGCCATTCAACACTGCCGGGGCGTTTTGCTGTCTACGATTCAACTTGCCCCACCCCGGGCCGACAAACTGGCAATATCAAGCCTTTTCGAACGCGGAGATAACGGACATGTCCCTACGCACCCTGCTCACCACCCTGCTGCTCGGCTGCAGTTTTTCGGTGCTGGCAGCCACAGAAATCGTCCCTCTCAAATACCACACCAGCGCCGACATGCTGCCGGTGGCGCAGGACTTCATCGGCCAGGACGGTCAGGTCAGCGCTTACGGCAACCAACTGATCGTCAAGGCCGAGCCGGGCAAGATTCAAGAACTGAAGGATTTGCTCGCACAACTCGACACCGCGCCCAAGCGCTTGCTGATCACCGTCGACACCAACGAAAACAATGGCCGTGGCGACGAAGGTTATTCAGTCAACGGCGCCCAGCCGAACCAGACCCGGATCATCAGTCGCAGCACCACCAGCCGCAACGGCGGCGTCCAGCAAGTGCAGACCAGTGAAGGCACTCCGGCGCTGATCCAGGTCGGCCAGAGTGTGCCGATCACCAACACCCAGAGCGATTCCTACGGCGGTTACAGCAGCGAGACTCAATACCGCAACGTCACCCAGGGTTTCTACGTCACCGCCAGCGTCACCGGCGAGACCGTTCATCTGGCGATCAGTACCAACCGTGACCGCATGAGCCAGGAACGTCCCGATGTAGTGAACGTTCAGAGTACCGACACAACCGTCACCGGACGCCTCGGTGAGTGGATCACCCTCGCCGGCGTCAACAGCCAGACTCAGGCCGACAAACAGGGCCTGACCCGCAGCTACTCGACTCAAGGTCGCGATGACATGACCCTGCGGGTCAAAGTCGACGCACTGGACTAAAGCACCGAAAACTGACTGATTAGTCGTATCAGACTAAAGATGTAGTGCTTTAAAAAAAGCACTACAAAACGTTTGACGACGCGAAAAAGCGAGGGCATGATGGCCTCGCTCCCGCTAATCAGAGGCCCTGGCAAGGGCCTTCGAAGCGCCGTTCGCACCTACCCCGCGAACCGTTTCGTGTCTGTACCGCCCACAAGGTGTGTTTGACGAGGTTGCCGACTGGAACGAAGTTGTCCCGAGGGACGGAAGCGTATTTAGGTAACCCGGCTTCACGCTGTTGTCCGTATGAAGGCCCACGACGCCCGCATGCGCCCCGCAGTCCGCCACTACCTGCTCACTTCCCCTCGAGCCCATCGTTCATCCCGTCGCCTACCCCGCCGAATCCGACTTGACCACCAGGCTTCTGGTCAGCGAGCGCAGGAATTTTCCACCGCAGAACAACTTTTCATAAAAGACGCGACGAGGTTTATCTCCATGGCACTGACACGCGAACAGCAAATTGCAGCCCTCGAAAAAGACTGGGCCGAGAACCCGCGCTGGAAAGGCGTGACTCGCACTTACTCCGCTGCTGACGTGGTCCGTCTGCGTGGCTCGGTTCAGCCTGAGCACACCTTCGCGAAGATGGGCGCCGAGAAGCTGTGGAACCTGGTGACCCAAGGTGCCAAGCCGTCCTTCCGTCCAGAGAAAGATTTCGTCAACTGCATGGGCGCCTTGACCGGCGGCCAGGCTGTTCAGCAGGTTAAAGCCGGTATCCAGGCGATCTACTTGTCCGGCTGGCAGGTGGCTGCGGACAACAACTCCGCCGAATCGATGTACCCGGACCAGTCGCTGTACCCGGTTGACTCGGTGCCAACCGTGGTCAAGCGCATCAACAACTCGTTCCGTCGTGCCGACCAGATCCAGTGGAAAGCCGGCAAGAACCCGGGCGATGAAGGCTACATCGACTACTTCGCGCCAATCGTGGCAGACGCTGAAGCCGGTTTCGGCGGCGTACTCAACGCTTACGAACTGATGAAGAGCATGATCGAAGCGGGCGCCGCCGGCGTTCACTTCGAAGACCAACTGGCTTCGGTGAAGAAATGCGGGCACATGGGCGGCAAGGTTCTGGTGCCAACCCAGGAAGCCGTACAGAAGCTGACCGCTGCCCGTCTGGCCGCTGACGTTGCCGGTACGCCGACCATCATTCTGGCCCGCACCGACGCCAACGCGGCTGACCTGCTGACCTCCGACTGCGACCCGTACGATCAGCCATTCGTGACCGGCGAGCGTACTCAGGAAGGTTTCTATAAGGTACGTGCCGGTCTGGATCAAGCGATCGCCCGTGGCCTGGCTTACGCGCCGTACGCCGACCTGATCTGGTGCGAAACCGCCAAGCCGGACCTGGAAGAAGCCCGTCGCTTTGCTGAAGCGATCAAGAAGGAGTACCCGGATCAGTTGCTGTCGTACAACTGCTCGCCTTCCTTCAACTGGAAGAAGAACCTGGACGACGCCACCATCGCCAAATTCCAGCGCGAACTGTCCGCCATGGGCTACAAGCACCAGTTCATCACCCTGGCCGGCATTCACAACATGTGGCACAGCATGTTCAACCTGGCGCACGACTACGCCCGCAACGACATGACGGCCTACGTGAAGCTGCAAGAGCAGGAATTCGCTGACGCCGCCAAAGGCTACACCTTTGTGGCGCACCAGCAGGAAGTGGGCACCGGCTACTTCGACGACATGACCACCGTGATCCAGGGCGGCTCGTCCTCGGTGACCGCGCTGACCGGCTCGACCGAAGAAGAACAGTTCCACTGATAGCGCTTCGCTGAGCAAACGGCCTTTGCGGATCGAACAAAAGCTAACCGCAGAGCCGCAAGATTGACGCCCCGACTGGATCGGGGCGTTTTTTTTGCTTTCGATTTGATGGACACCACGACCCCCTGTGGGAGCGAGCTTGCTCGCGATAGCGGTTTATCAGTTAACTCATGTGCTGGCTGACAGACCGCCATCGCGAGCAGGCTCACTCCTACAGGGGATCTGTGGCGTGGGCGTGAAACATTGATCTGAAGCGGTACAAGCGTCAGAAATTTCCGCTAAAACCGTAGGCTTCGCTACTTGCAGTAACGCGCAAGTAAGACAACTTCCCAACCACTCACTCGTTAAACAGTTACAAAACCACTGCAAACGATATCAATTATCATTCAGCAGCAACTATGTTCGTTACAAACCCTACAAAACATAATTGATGGAAACCCGGCTAATGCCCGCAACGCATGGGCCGCAGGGCTGTGAGCAAGCGCTATGTCCTTAATCCGGTAAATAATTTCGCCTTTGGAATTTTACTTGCCGGGTGTTTAGCCATAAAATCAGCCCGATTGATTGCTGCGACATATCGTCACTGCCTTATTTCTTTATCAAGCTCAGAGACCTTTGCTCTCTGTTAAGGATTACCAGCATGCCCGAAGCGACAGGACTCATGGCCCACAACTGGGGCTTTGCCATTTTCCTTCTGGGTGTCGTCGGCCTGTGTGCCTTCATGCTTGGCGTCTCCAGCCTCCTCGGGTCAAAAGCCTGGGGTCGCAGCAAAAACGAACCGTTCGAGTCGGGCATGCTACCTACCGGTGGCGCCCGCTTGCGGCTCTCAGCCAAATTCTATCTGGTCGCGATGCTCTTCGTGATCTTCGATATCGAAGCCCTCTTTCTCTTTGCATGGTCTGTGTCCGTCCGCGAAAGCGGCTGGACCGGATTCGTCGAAGCTCTCGTTTTCATAGCAATTCTGTTGGCAGGTCTTGTCTACCTGTTCCGAGTGGGCGCCCTTGACTGGGCTCCGGAAGCTCGTCGCAAGCGGCAGGCGAAGCTGAAACAATGAGGCTTTGGCAATGCAATACAATCTCACCAGGATCGACCCCGATGCTCCTAACGAGCAGTATCCGATTGGCCAGCGGGAAACCGTTGCCGATCCGTTAGAAGATCAAGTCCACAAAAACATTTTCATGGGCAAGCTGGAAGACGTGCTGAGTGGCGCGGTCAACTGGGGACGTAAGAACTCCCTGTGGCCGTACAACTTCGGCCTGTCGTGCTGCTACGTGGAAATGACCACCGCCTTCACGGCGCCCCACGACATCGCGCGCTTTGGCGCCGAAGTGATCAGGGCCTCGCCGCGTCAGGCCGACTTCATGGTTATCGCCGGTACCTGCTTCATCAAGATGGCGCCGATCATTCAGCGTCTCTACGAGCAAATGCTCGAACCGAAATGGGTCATCTCCATGGGTTCGTGCGCCAACTCCGGCGGCATGTACGACATCTACTCCGTGGTTCAAGGCGTAGACAAGTTCCTGCCCGTGGACGTCTACGTACCTGGCTGCCCGCCCCGTCCGGAAGCATTTCTGCAAGGCTTGATGCTGTTGCAGGAATCGATTGGACAGGAGCGTCGTCCGCTTTCCTGGGTCGTTGGTGATCAAGGCGTGTATCGCGCCGACATGCCATCGCAGAAGGAACAGCGCCGCGAACAGCGAATCGCAGTCACCAATCTGCGCAGCCCTGACGAAGTCTGATCCAGTTCTGTTCCAAGTAACGAGAAGCTGGCTTCATTCTTTACGTTGACCGAAAGCGAAAAAATAACCATGACTACAGGCAGTGCTCTGTACATCCCGCCTTACAAGGCAGACGACCAGGATGTGGTCGTCGAACTGAACAACCGTTTTGGCGCCGAAGCGTTTACCGCGCAGGCAACCCGCACCGGCATGCCGGTGCTGTGGGTGGCCCGCGCCAGACTGGTTGAAGTCCTGACTTTCCTGCGCAACCTGCCCAAGCCGTACGTCATGCTCTATGACCTGCACGGCGTGGACGAGCGCCTGCGCACCAAGCGTCAAGGGCTGCCGACCGGCGCCGATTTCACCGTGTTCTATCACCTCATGTCGCTGGAGCGTAATAGTGACGTGATGATCAAGGTGGCCTTGTCCGAAGGCGACCTCAGCATGCCTTCCGTCACCAGCATCTGGCCGAACGCCAACTGGTACGAGCGCGAAGTCTGGGACATGTTCGGCATCGACTTCAAAGGCCACCCGCACCTGTCGCGCATCATGATGCCGCCGACCTGGGAAGGTCACCCGCTGCGCAAGGACTTCCCGGCGCGCGCCACCGAATTCGATCCGTACAGCCTCAACCTCGCCAAGCAGCAGCTTGAAGAGGAAGCCGCGCGTTTCCGTCCCGAAGACTGGGGCATGAAGCGTTCCGGTGCCAACGAGGACTACATGTTCCTCAACCTCGGCCCGAACCACCCTTCCGCGCACGGTGCGTTCCGCATCATTCTGCAGCTGGACGGCGAAGAGATCGTCGACTGCGTCCCGGACATCGGTTACCACCACCGTGGCGCCGAGAAGATGGGCGAACGTCAGTCCTGGCACAGCTACATTCCGTACACCGACCGCATCGACTACCTCGGCGGCGTGATGAACAACCTGCCGTACGTGCTCTCGGTCGAGAAACTCGCCGGCATCAAGGTGCCGCAGAAGGTCGACGTCATCCGCATCATGATGGCCGAATTCTTCCGTATCACCAGTCACCTGCTGTTCCTTGGCACCTACATCCAGGACGTCGGCGCCATGACGCCGGTGTTCTTCACTTTCACCGACCGCCAGAAGGCGTACACGGTGATCGAGGCGATCACCGGTTTCCGTCTGCACCCGGCCTGGTACCGCATCGGTGGCGTCGCACACGACCTGCCGCGCGGCTGGGAAAAACTGGTCAAGGATTTCGTCGAGTGGATGCCCAAGCGCCTGGACGAATACACCAAGGCCGCCCTGCAGAACAGCATCCTCAAGGGCCGTACCGTCGGCGTCGCTGCCTACAACACCAAAGAGGCCCTGGAATGGGGCGTCACCGGTGCCGGCCTGCGTTCGACCGGTTGCGATTTCGACCTGCGCAAGGCGCGTCCGTATTCGGGCTACGAGAACTTCGAATTCGAAGTGCCGCTGGCCGTCAACGGCGATGCCTACGACCGCTGCATGGTTCGCGTCGAAGAGATGCGCCAGAGCATCAAGATCATCGATCAATGCATGCGCAACATGCCGGAAGGCCCGTACAAGGCGGATCACCCGCTGACCACGCCGCCACCGAAAGAGCGCACGCTGCAGCACATCGAAACCCTGATCACGCACTTCCTCCAGGTTTCGTGGGGCCCGGTCATGCCGGCCAACGAATCCTTCCAGATGATCGAAGCGACCAAGGGCATCAACAGTTATTACCTGACGAGCGACGGCGGCACCATGAGCTACCGTACCCGGATCCGTACTCCGAGCTTCCCGCACCTGCAGCAGATCCCTTCGGTGATCAAAGGCAGCATGGTCGCGGACTTGATTGCGTACCTGGGTAGTATCGACTTCGTTATGGCCGACGTGGACCGCTAAGCATGAACAGCACGCTTATCCAGACAGACCGTTTCACCTTGAGTGAAACCGAGCGCTCGGCCATCGAGCACGAGCTGCATCACTACGAAGACCCGCGCGCGGCGTCGATCGAAGCCCTGAAGATCGTTCAGAAGGAACGCGGCTGGGTGCCGGACGGCGCCCTGTACGCGATTGGCGAGATCCTCGGCATCCCGGCCAGCGACGTTGAAGGCGTGGCGACGTTCTACAGCCAGATCTTCCGTCAGCCGGTCGGCCGCCACATCATTCGCGTCTGCGACAGCATGGTCTGCTACATCGGCGGCCACGAGTCGGTGGTCAGCGAAATCCAGAACAATCTGGGCATCGGCCTGGGTCAGACCACCGCCGACGGTCGTTTCACCCTGCTGCCTGTCTGCTGCCTCGGCAACTGCGACAAGGCACCGGCGCTGATGATCGACGACGACACCTTTGGCGACGTGCAGCCTGCTGGCGTGGCCAAACTGCTCGAGGGCTACGTATGACCCTGACATCTTTCGGTCCTGCCAACCGCATTCAGCGGTCGGCCGAGACGCATCCCCTGACCTGGCGTCTGCGCGATGACGGCGAAGCCGTGTGGCTCGACGAGTACCAGGCCAAGAACGGTTACGCTGCCGCGCGCAAAGCCTTCGCCGACATGGATCAGGACGCCATCGTCCAGACCGTGAAAGACGCCGGCCTCAAGGGTCGCGGCGGTGCCGGCTTCCCCACTGGCGTGAAGTGGGGCCTGATGCCCAAGGACGAATCCATCAACATCCGCTACCTGCTGTGCAACGCGGATGAAATGGAGCCGAACACCTGGAAAGACCGCATGCTGATGGAGCAACTGCCCCATCTGCTGATCGAAGGCATGCTGATCAGTGCCCGCGCACTGAAAACCTACCGTGGCTACATCTTCCTGCGCGGCGAATACACCACCGCCGCCAAGCACCTCAACCGTGCCGTGGAAGAAGCCAAGGCGGCCGGCCTGCTGGGCAAGAACATTCTGGGCAGCGGTTTCGATTTCGAACTGTTCGTCCACACTGGCGCCGGGCGTTACATCTGCGGTGAAGAAACCGCCTTGATCAACTCCCTCGAAGGCCGCCGTGCCAACCCGCGCTCCAAGCCGCCCTTCCCTGCCGCCGTCGGTGTGTGGGGCAAGCCGACCTGCGTGAACAACGTCGAAACCCTGTGCAACGTGCCGGCGATCATTGCCGACGGCGTTGACTGGTACAAATCGTTGGCCCGCGAAGGCTCCGAAGACATGGGCACCAAGCTCATGGGCTTCTCCGGCAAGGTCAAGAATCCGGGCCTGTGGGAACTGCCATTCGGCGTCACCGGTCGCGAGCTGTTCGAAGACTACGCCGGCGGCATGCGCGACGGCTTCAAGCTCAAGGCCTGGCAGCCGGGGGGCGCCGGTACCGGTTTCCTCCTGCCGGAGCACCTCGACGCACAAATGTACGCCGGCGGCATCGCCAAGGTTGGCACCCGGATGGGTACCGGCCTGGCGATGGCGGTGGACGACAGCGTCAACATGGTCTCGCTGCTGCGCAACATGGAGCAGTTCTTCGCCCGTGAATCCTGCGGTTTCTGCACCCCGTGCCGCGATGGTCTGCCATGGAGCGTCAAGCTGCTGATGGCCATCGAACAAGGCAAGGGCCAGCCAGGCGACATCGAGACCCTGCTGGGTCTGGTCGGTTTCCTTGGCCCGGGCAAAACCTTCTGTGCTCACGCACCGGGTGCCGTGGAGCCGCTGGGCAGCGCCATCAAATACTTCCGTCCAGAGTTCGAAGCCGGTATCGCGCCTGTCAGCGCCGCCGTCCCGCCTCTGGCAAGGCCGATCGTAGTCGGCGCGTAAACGCTTAAGAAGGCGAAGGGTCCGTGCCCTTCGCCTTTCGTCCGATGACGCCCTTCGGGGCTGTTTGGATTCGGACGCATAACAAGATTCCATTAGCCACGCCCGCTGACACCGGGCCAACGAAGACCTTTGAACCATGGCCACTATCCACGTAGACGGCAAAGCGCTCGAAGTCGACGGGGCAGACAACCTGTTACAGGCATGTCTGTCGCTGGGCCTCGACATTCCATATTTCTGCTGGCACCCCGCGCTTGGTAGCGTCGGGGCCTGCCGCCAGTGCGCGGTCAAGCAGTACACCGACGAGAACGACACCCGTGGTCGCATCGTCATGTCCTGCATGACCCCAGCCACCGACAACACCTGGATCTCCATCGACGATGAAGAATCCAAGGCGTTCCGCGCCAGCGTTGTCGAATGGCTGATGACCAACCACCCGCACGACTGCCCGGTGTGCGAGGAAGGCGGTCACTGCCACCTGCAAGACATGACAGTGATGACCGGCCACAACGAGCGCCGCTATCGCTTCAGCAAGCGCACCCACCAGAACCAGCAACTGGGCCCGTTCATTTCCCACGAAATGAACCGCTGCATCGCTTGCTACCGCTGCGTGCGTTTCTACAAGGACTATGCCGGCGGCACCGACCTCGGCGTGTTCGGCGCCCACGACAACGTGTACTTCGGTCGCGTTGAAGACGGCACCCTCGAGAGCGAATTCTCCGGCAACCTCACCGAGGTCTGCCCGACCGGTGTGTTCACCGACAAGACTCACTCCGAGCGCTACAACCGCAAGTGGGACATGCAGTTCGCGCCGAGCATCTGCCACGGCTGCTCGAGCGGTTGCAACATCTCCCCGGGCGAGCGTTACGGTGAACTGCGTCGTATCGAAAACCGCTTCAACGGTTCGGTGAACCAGTACTTCCTCTGCGACCGTGGCCGTTTCGGCTACGGCTACGTCAACCGTACCGACCGTCCACGTCAGCCGCTGCTGGCCGATGGCACCAAGCTCAGCCTCGACGCGGCGCTGGATAAAGCCGCCGACCTGCTGCGCGGGCGCAACATCGTCGGTATCGGTTCGCCGCGTGCCAGCCTCGAAAGCAACTACGCGTTGCGCGAACTGGTCGGCGCCGAGCACTTCTACTCGGGTATCGAAGCCTCCGAGCTGGAGCGCATCCGTCTGGTCCTGCAGGTGCTGAACGACAGCCCGCTGCCTGTGCCGAACATGCGCGACATCGAAGACCACGACGCGATCTTCGTCCTCGGCGAAGACCTGACCCAGACCGCTGCGCGCATGGCGCTGGCCCTGCGTCAGTCGGTCAAGGGCAAGGCTGAAGACATGGCCGAAGCCATGCGCGTCCAGCCTTGGCTCGACGCGGCGGTGAAGAACATCGGCCAGCACGCGCTGAACCCGCTGTTCATCGCCAGCCTGGCGGAAACCAAGCTCGATGACGTCGCTGAAGAATGCGTACACGCCGCTCCGGATGACCTGGCACGCATCGGTTTCGCCGTGGCTCACGCGCTGGATGCCAGTGCTCCGGCCGTCGAAGGCCTGGACGCTGAAGCCCTGGAACTGGCGCAGCGCATCGCCGACGCCCTGCTCGCCGCCAAGCGCCCGCTGATCATCGCCGGTACTTCGCTGGGTTCCAAAGCCTTGATCGAAGCCGCCGCGAACATCGCCAAGGCCCTGAAGCTGCGCGAGAAGAACGGTTCGATCAGCCTGATCGTGCCGGAAGCCAACAGCCTCGGTCTGGCCATGCTCGGTGGCGAATCGGTCGACGCCGCGCTGCAAGCGGTCATCGATGGCAAGGCGGACGCGATCGTCGTGCTGGAAAACGATCTGTACACCCGCACTGCCAACGCCAAGGTCGATGCTGCACTGAACGCCGCTAAAGTGGTGATCGTCGCTGACCATCAGAAAACCGCCACCACTGATCGCGCGCACCTGGTTCTGCCAGCGGCAAGCTTCGCCGAGGGCGACGGTACGCTGGTCAGCCAGGAAGGTCGCGCCCAGCGCTTCTTCCAGGTTTTCGATCCGCAGTACATGGACGCAAGCATTCTGGTTCACGAAGGCTGGCGCTGGCTGCACGCCCTGCGCTCGACCCTGCTGAACCAGTCGATCGACTGGACGCAACTCGACCACGTCACCGCGGCCGTGGCTTCGAGCACCGCACAGCTGGCGCGCATCGTAGATGCTGCACCGTCGGCTGCGTTCCGCATCAAGGGTCTGAAACTGGCGCGTGAGCCGCTGCGTTATTCCGGTCGCACCGCGATGCGCGCCGACATCAGCGTTCACGAACCGCGCACCCCGCAAGACCAGGACACCGCGTTCGCCTTCTCCATGGAAGGTTACTCGGGCTCTGCCGAACCGCGTCAGCAGGTGCCATTCGCATGGTCGCCGGGCTGGAACTCGCCACAAGCGTGGAACAAGTTCCAGGACGAAGTCGGTGGTCACCTGCGCGCTGGCGATCCGGGCACACGCCTGATCGAAAGCACTGGCGACTCGCTGAACTGGTTCGCCGCTGCGCCGCGTGCCTTCAACCCGGCGCCGGGTACCTGGCAAGCCGTGCCGTTCTTCCACCTGTTCGGCAGCGAAGAGAACTCGTCGAAAGCCGCCCCGGTGCAAGAACGCATTCCGGCGCCATATGTGGCTCTGGCGAAATCCGAAGCCGACCGCCTCGGTGTCAACGACGGTGCTCTGCTGAGCCTGAACGTGGCCGGCCAGACCCTGCGTCTGCCGCTGCGAATCAATGAAGAACTGGGCGCCGGTCTGGTGGCATTGCCTGCGGGCATCGCCGGCATTCCACCGGCATTCGCCGGCGTGTCCGTCGACGGTCTGCAGGAGGCAGCGCAATGACCTGGTTCACCCCTGAAGTGATCGATGTGATCCTGACGGTCATCAAAGCCATCGTGATCCTGCTGGCCGTGGTGGTCGCGGGCGCCTTGCTCAGCTTTGTCGAACGTCGCCTGCTGGGCTGGTGGCAGGACCGTTACGGTCCGAACCGCGTTGGCCCGTTCGGCATGTTCCAGATCGCCGCCGACATGCTGAAGATGTTCTTCAAGGAAGACTGGACCCCGCCGTTTGCCGATAAGGTGATTTTCACCCTGGCGCCGGTGGTGGCCATGTCCGCCCTGCTGATCGCCTTCGCGATCATCCCGATCACCCCGACCTGGGGCGTGGCGGATCTGAACATCGGCCTGCTGTTCTTCTTCGCCATGGCCGGTCTGTCGGTGTACGCCGTGCTGTTCGCCGGCTGGTCGAGCAACAACAAGTTCGCCCTGCTCGGCAGCTTGCGTGCCTCGGCGCAGACCGTGTCCTACGAAGTGTTCATGGGCCTGGCCCTGATGGGCATCGTGGTCCAGGTCGGCTCGTTCAACATGCGCGACATCGTCGAGTACCAGGCGCAGAACCTGTGGTTCATCATTCCGCAGTTCTTCGGCTTCTGTACCTTCTTCATCGCTGGCGTCGCCGTGACTCACCGTCACCCGTTCGACCAGCCGGAAGCAGAACAGGAACTGGCCGACGGTTACCACATTGAATACGCCGGTATGAAATGGGGCATGTTCTTCGTCGGTGAATACATCGGCATCATCCTGATCTCGGCGCTGCTGGTCACCCTGTTCTTCGGTGGCTGGCACGGTCCGTTCGGCATCCTGCCGCAACTGTCCTTCGTCTGGTTCGCACTGAAGACCGCGTTCTTCATCATGCTGTTCATCCTGCTGCGCGCTTCCATCCCGCGTCCGCGTTATGACCAGGTGATGGATTTCAGCTGGAAATTCTGCCTGCCACTGACCCTGATCAATTTGCTGGTGACCGCTGCGGTTGTGTTGTTGAACACGCCTGCGGTTGCGGTTCAGTGAGGATTTGACCCATGTTCAAATATATTGGCGACATCGTTAAGGGTACCGGTACCCAGTTGCGCAGCCTGGTCATGGTCTTCGGCCATGGCTTTCGCAAGCGCGACACCCTGCAATACCCCGAGGAGCAGGTCTACCTGCCGCCGCGTTACCGTGGCCGCATCGTCCTGACCCGCGACCCCGATGGCGAAGAACGCTGCGTAGCCTGCAACCTGTGCGCCGTGGCCTGCCCGGTGGGTTGCATCTCGCTGCAGAAAGCTGAAACCGAAGACGGTCGCTGGTACCCGGACTTCTTCCGGATCAACTTCTCGCGCTGCATTTTCTGCGGTCTCTGCGAGGAAGCCTGCCCGACCACCGCGATCCAGTTGACCCCGGATTTCGAGATGGCCGAGTTCAAACGTCAGGACCTGGTGTACGAGAAAGAAGATCTGCTGATCTCCGGCCCCGGCAAAAACCCTGATTACAACTTCTATCGTGTTGCAGGTATGGCAATCGCTGGCAAGCCGAAAGGCGCTGCGCAGAACGAAGCCGAACCGATCAACGTGAAGAGCTTGCTGCCTTAAGGAAGAACGATGGAATTCGCTTTCTATTTCGCATCGGGTATTGCTGTGGTGTCCACGCTGCGTGTGGTCACCAACACCAATCCCGTGCACGCCCTGCTCTACCTGATCATCTCGTTGATCGCCGTGGCCATGACCTTCTTCGCCCTCGGTGCGCCGTTCGCCGGTGTGCTGGAAGTGATCGCCTACGCCGGCGCCATCATGGTGCTGTTCGTGTTCGTGGTGATGATGCTCAACCTCGGCCCGGCCTCGGTGCAGCAGGAACGCACCTGGCTCAAGCCCGGCATCTGGGCAGGACCGGTGATTCTCGCCGCGCTGCTGCTGGCCGAACTGCTGTATGTGCTGTTCGCTCACCAGAGCGGCCAGGCCATCGGCCACACCACCGTAGACGCGAAAGCCGTGGGCATCAGCCTGTTCGGCCCGTACCTGCTGGTGGTCGAACTCGCCTCGATGCTGCTGCTCGCCGCAGCCGTCACGGCGTTCCATTTGGGCCGTAACGAGGCGAAGGAGTAAGACATGCCTGCTATCCCTCTCGAGCATGGACTGGCGGTTGCCGGCATCCTGTTCTGCCTTGGTCTGGTCGGCCTGATGGTCCGCCGCAACATTTTGTTCGTGTTGATGAGTCTGGAAGTGATGATGAACGCCTCTGCCCTGGCCTTCATCGTTGCGGGCGCCCGCTGGGCGCAGCCGGATGGACAGATCATGTTCATCCTGGTGATCAGCCTTGCAGCGGCGGAGGCCAGTATTGGCCTGGCGATCCTGCTGCAACTGTATCGCCGCTTCCACACGCTCGATATCGACGCTGCCAGTGAGATGCGCGGATGAACCTGATCTTTCTTACTTTCGTATTCCCTCTGATCGGTTTCCTGCTCCTGTCGTTCTCCCGTGGACGCTGGTCGGAAAACCTCTCGGCGCTGATCGGCGTGGGTTCCATTGGCTTGTCGGCGATTGTCGCTGCCTACGTCATCTGGCAGTTCAACGTCGCACCACCGGAAGGCGGTCACTACACCCTGGTGCTGTGGCAGTGGATGGTGGTGGAAGGCTTCAAGCCTGACTTCGCCCTCTACGTCGACGGCCTGTCGATCACCATGCTCGGCGTGGTGGTGGGCGTCGGTTTCCTGATCCACCTGTTCGCGTCCTGGTACATGCGCGGTGAAGCGGGCTACTCGCGCTTCTTCTCGTACACCAACCTGTTTATCGCCAGCATGCTGTTCCTGGTGCTCGGCGATAACCTGTTGTTCCTGTACTTCGGCTGGGAAGGCGTGGGCCTGTGCTCGTACCTGTTGATCGGTTTCTACTACAGCAATCGCAACAACGGTAACGCCGCACTCAAGGCTTTCATCGTCACCCGCATCGGCGACGTGTTCATGGCCATCGGCCTGTTCATCCTGTTCCAGCAAGTGGGCACGTTGAACATTCAGGAACTGCTGGTGCTGGCACCGCAGAAATTCCAGGTCGGCGACTTCTGGATCACCCTGGCAACGCTGATGCTGCTGGGTGGTGCGGTCGGTAAATCGGCGCAACTGCCGCTGCAAACCTGGCTGGCGGACGCGATGGCCGGTCCTACTCCGGTTTCGGCACTGATCCACGCCGCAACCATGGTGACCGCCGGTGTCTACCTGATCGCCCGTACTCACGGCCTGTTCACCCTGGCGCCGGAAATCCTGCACCTGGTGGGCATCGTCGGTGGCGTGACTCTGGTTCTCGCAGGCTTCGCCGCGCTGGTACAAACCGACATCAAACGTATCCTCGCCTACTCGACCATGAGCCAGATCGGCTACATGTTCCTGGCGCTGGGCGTGGGTGCATGGGATGGCGCGATTTTCCACCTGATGACCCACGCCTTCTTCAAGGCCCTGCTGTTCCTGGCTTCCGGTGCGGTGATCGTTGCCTGCCACCACGAGCAGAACATCTTCAAGATGGGCGGTCTGTGGAAGAAACTGCCACTGGCCTACGCCAGCTTCATCGTCGGTGGTGCTGCGCTGGCCGCTCTGCCACTGGTCACCGCGGGCTTCTACTCCAAGGACGAAATTCTTTGGGAAGCGTTTGCCAGCGGTAACCACGGTCTGCTCTACGCAGGTCTGGTCGGTGCGTTCATGACTTCGCTGTACACCTTCCGCCTGATCTTCATCACGTTCCACGGTGAAGCCAAGACCGAAGCCCACGCCGGTCACGGTATCGCTCACTGGCTGCCGCTGTCGGTGCTGATCGTGTTGTCGACTTTCGTCGGCGCCATGATCGTGCCACCGCTGCACGGCGTTCTGCCAGAAAGCGTTGGCCATGCCGGCGGCGAAGCCAAGCACAGTCTGGAAATCGCCTCGGGCGCCATCGCCTTGGCCGGTATCCTGCTGGCAGCGCTGCTGTTCCTCGGCAAGCGTCGCTTCGTCACGGCGATCGCCAACAGCGGCATCGGCCGTTTCCTTTCGGCCTGGTGGTTCGCTGCCTGGGGCTTCGACTGGATCTACGACAAACTGTTCGTCAAGCCGTACCTTGCGATCAGCCATGTACTGCGCAAAGACCCGCTCGACCAGACCATCGGTCTGATCCCGCGTATGGCCAAGGGTGGTCACACCGCCCTGAGCCGCACCGAGACCGGTCAACTGCGTTGGTACGCTGCTTCGATGGCTGCGGGTGCCGTGCTGGTGATCGGCGCCATCGTGCTGGTAGCGGTCTGATATGAACCTTGCGAATTTGCGAAAGGAAACGAGCCCGTCATGATTCTGCCTTGGCTAATCCTGATCCCCTTCATCGGCGGCCTGCTGTGCTGGATGGCTGAGCGCTTCGGCGCCACCCTCCCGCGCTGGATTGCGCTGTTGACCATGACCCTGGAACTCGCACTCGGCCTCTGGCTGTGGGCCCACGGTGACTATTCATTCGCACCGGCGCCGGGCGCCGATCCGACCTGGGCGCTTGAGTTCAAGCATGTCTGGATCCAGCGTTTCGGCATCAACGTGCACCTGGCCCTCGACGGCCTGTCGCTGTTGATGATCCTGCTGACCGGTCTGCTGGGTATCCTCTCGGTGCTCTGCTCGTGGAAAGAGATTCAACGTCACGTTGGCTTCTTCCACCTGAACCTGATGTGGATCCTGGGCGGTGTCGTCGGCGTGTTCCTCGCCCTCGACCTGTTCATGTTCTTCTTCTTCTGGGAAATGATGCTGGTGCCGATGTACTTCCTCATCGCGCTCTGGGGTCACAGTTCTTCGGACGGCAAGAAAACCCGGATCTACGCGGCGACCAAGTTCTTCATCTTCACTCAGGCTTCCGGCCTGATCATGCTGGTGGCGATCCTCGGTCTGGTGCTGGTCAACTTCAACAACACTGGCGTGATTACCTTCAACTACGCCGACCTGTTGAAAACCAAGATGTCGATGACCACCGAGTACATCCTTATGCTCGGCTTCTTCATCGCCTTCGCGGTCAAGCTGCCAGTGGTTCCGTTCCACTCCTGGCTGCCTGACGCTCACGCCCAGGCGCCGACTGCCGGTTCCGTCGACCTCGCCGGTATCCTGCTGAAAACCGCGGCCTACGGCCTGCTGCGTTTCGCCCTGCCGCTGTTCCCGAACGCTTCGGCCGAGTTTGCGCCGATCGCCATGACCCTGGGTCTGATCGGGATCTTCTACGGCGCGTTCCTCGCGTTCGCCCAAACCGACATCAAGCGTCTGATCGCCTTCTCTTCCGTTTCCCACATGGGCTTCGTGTTGATCGGCATCTACTCCGGCAGCCAACTGGCGCTGCAAGGTGCAGTGATCCAGATGCTCGCGCACGGTCTGTCGGCAGCGGCACTGTTTATCCTCAGCGGTCAGTTGTATGAGCGTCTGCACACTCGGGACATGCGTGAGATGGGTGGCCTGTGGTCGCGCATCGCCTACCTGCCGGCCATCAGCCTGTTCTTCGCTGCGGCGTCGCTGGGCTTGCCGGGTACCGGTAACTTTGTCGGCGAGTTCCTGATCCTGATCGGTTCCTTCGCCAGCGCTCCATGGGTCACGGCGATTGCCACGTCCGGTCTGGTGTTCGGTTCGGTCTACTCGCTGATCATGATCCACCGTGCCTACTTCGGCCCGTCGAAATCCGACGCGGTGCTGCATGGCATGGACGCGCGCGAACTGATCATGGTGCTCGGTCTGGCGGTGCTGCTGATTTACCTCGGCGTCTACCCGCAACCGTTCCTCGACACCTCTGCCGCCACCATGCATGGCGTGCAGCAGTGGCTCGGCACCGCCTTCTCTCAACTCGCTTCGGCCCGGTAAGAGCGCTATGGAATTCACGATTCAACACTTTATTGCGCTTGCGCCACTGTTGATCACCAGCCTCACCATTATCGTGGTGATGCTGGCAATCGCCTGGCGCCGCAACCACTCGCAGACCTTCCTGATTTCGGTGGCGGGTCTGAACCTGGCCCTGCTGTCGATCCTGCCGGCCCTGAAAGTCGCGCCTCTGGCCGTGACCCCATTGCTGCAGATCGATGCCTTCGCCTGCCTGTACATGGCGATGATCCTGGTTGCCACCCTCGCCTGCGTCACCCTCGCCCACGCCTACCTCGGTGATGGCGGTTCGGGTTACCCGGGCAATCGCGAAGAACTGTACCTGCTGATCCTGATGGCCGCCGCCGGTGGTCTGGTCCTGGTCAGCGCGCAACATCTGGCCGGTTTGTTCATCGGTCTGGAATTGCTCTCGGTACCGGTCTACGGTCTGGTGGCTTACGCCTTCTTCAACAAGCGTTCGCTGGAAGCCGGCATCAAGTACATGGTGCTGTCGGCCGCCGGTTCCGCGTTCCTGCTGTTCGGTATGGCGCTGCTGTACGCCGACGCCGGTTCGCTGAGCTTCGTCGGCATCGGTCAGGCCCTGGCCGCGACCGGTCTGCCTAGCCCGCTGGCGCAACTGGGCCTGGGCATGATGCTGATAGGTCTGGCGTTCAAGCTGTCGCTGGTTCCGTTCCACTTGTGGACGCCGGACGTTTACGAAGGTGCTCCGGCGCCGGTAGCCGCGTTCCTCGCGACCGCTTCGAAGGTTGCCGTGTTCGCGGTGATGGTGCGTCTGTTCCAGCTCTCCCCTGCCGCCAGCAGTGGCGTGCTGAGCGATGTGCTCAGCGTGATCGCAGTTGCCTCGATCCTGTTCGGTAACCTGCTGGCCCTGACCCAGAGCAACCTCAAGCGTCTGCTCGGTTATTCGTCCATCGCGCACTTCGGCTACCTGCTGATCGCACTGGTGGCGAGCAAGGGTCTGGCGGTGGAAGCCATCGGCGTGTACCTGGTCACCTATGTGATCACCAGCCTCGGCGCGTTCGGCGTGATCACTCTGATGTCCTCGCCGTACAACGGCCGCGACGCTGACGCGCTGTACGAGTACCGCGGCCTGTTCTGGCGCCGTCCGTACCTGACCGCCGTGCTGACTGTGATGATGCTGTCCCTGGCCGGTATTCCGCTGACCGCTGGCTTCATCGGCAAGTTCTACATCATCGCCAGCGGCGTCGAAACGCGTCAGTGGTGGCTGGTCGGCGCACTGGTGCTGGGCAGCGCCATCGGCGTCTTCTACTACCTGCGCGTGATGGTCACCCTGTACCTGATCGAGCCAAACCTGCGTCGCCACGACGCCCAGCTGCACTGGGAACAGAAGGCAGGTGGCGTGATGCTGCTGGCCATCGCCCTGGTCGCGTTCTTCCTGGGTGTGTATCCGCAGCCGTTGCTGGTGCTGGTACAACAGGCGGGTCTGGCGGGCTGATTGCCTGGCGGGTCTGGCTACACATGAAAACGGCACCTTCGGGTGCCGTTTTTTGTTTGTACCCGGGTGCATCGCAAACCCTTGTAGAAGTGGGCCTGCTCGCGATGGTGTCATGTCAGTTGAAAATCCGCCGTCTGACCCAGCGCTTTCGCGAGCAGGCTCGCTCCCACATTGGATCAGGCTACTCAAGATCGGTGGCACCAAAAATCCCTGTGGGAGCGAGCCTGCTCGCGAAAGCGGCAGATCAGGCAGCAAAAAAACGGCACCTTCCGGTGCCGTTCGCCTTTCACACTTCCACTATCACTTACGCGCATCCGCCCACGATTTCAGCAGTTCGCTATAGCTCACGGTTTCACCCTTCGGCTTCTCGTTCGCCAGTTTCGGTTTCGGTGCGCCCGGCTGGTCGAACCAGTATTGCGCGTCGCGCTCCGGGTTCATCTTCGGCGCGCAAGTGGCCTGGGCCTTGGAGCGTTCGAGACGGGTCATGATCGCGTCCTGATCCTTGGCCAAACCATCAAGCGCCTGTTGCGGGGTCTTCTCGCCGCTGGCGGCTTCGGCGATGTGGCTCCACCACAGTTGCGCCAGACGCGGATAGTCCGGCACGTTGGTGCCGGTCGGGGTCCATTGGACGCGGGCCGGGCTGCGGTAGAACTCGACCAGACCACCGAGTTTCGGCGCCAGATCGGTCATCGCTTGCGAATTGATGTCCGACTCGCGAATCGGCGTCAGGCCGACGATGGTTTTCTTCAGCGACACGGTTTTCGAGGTGACGAACTGCGCGTACAGCCAGGCCGCCAGTTTCTGTTTCTCAGGCGTGGACTTCATGAATGTCCACGAGCCCACGTCCTGATAGCCGAGCTTCATGCCCTCCTCCCAATACGGCCCGCGTGGCGATGGCGCCATGCGCCATTTCGGCGTGCCGTCGGCGTTGACCACCGGCAGGCCCGGTTTGGTCATGTCGGCGGTGAACGCGGTGTACCAGAAAATCTGCTGGGCGATGTTGCCCTGCGACGGCACCGGACCGGACTCGGAGAAAGTCATGCCGGCCGCTTCCGGTGGCGCGTATTTCTTCAGCCAGTCGACGTATTTGGTGGTGGCGAACACCGCCGCCGGGCCGTTGGTGTCGCCGCCACGGGTAACGCTGGAGCCGACCGGGTGGCAATCTTCGACGCGGATGCCCCACTCGTCCACCGGCAAGCCATTGGGGATGCCCTTGTCGCCGCCACCGGCCATGGAGAACCAGGCATCGGTGAAGCGCCAGCCCAGCGACGGGTCTTTCTTGCCGTAATCCATGTGGCCGTAGACGCGTTTGCCGTCGATTTCCTTGACGTCTTCGCTGAAGAATTTGGCGATGTCTTCATAGGCCGACCAGTTCACCGGCACACCCAGCTCGTAACCGTACTTTTCCTTGAACTTGGCTTTCAGGTCTGCACGTTCGAACCAGTCGGCACGGAACCAGTACAGGTTGGCGAATTGCTGGTCAGGCAATTGATAGATCTTGCCGTCCGGCGCGGTGGTGAACGAGATGCCGATGAAGTCCTTGATATCGAGGGTCGGCGAGGTGAAGTTCTTGCCCTCGTTGGCCATCAGGTCGGTGATCGATTCGGTCTTGCCGTAGCGAAAGTGCGTACCGATCAGGTCGGAGTCGTTGACCCAGCCGTCATAGATGTTCTTGTCCGACTGCATCACCGTCTGCATTTTCTCGACCACGTCGCCTTCCTGCAGCAGGTCGTGGGTGAGCTTGATCCCGGTGATTTCGCTGAAGGCCTTGGCCAGTACCTTGGACTCGTATTCGTGGGTGGTCAGGGTCTCGGAAACGACCTTGATGTCCATGCCGCGAAACGGCTCGGCCGCCTTGATGAACCACTTCAATTCTTCGAGCTGCTGTTCGGCCGTCAGGGTCGAGGGCTTGAACTCGCTGCCGATCCATTTTTTCGCCGCATCTTCATAGGCGTCGGCCCAGGCAGATGCGCTCAAACCGCTGAGTGCCAGCATGGCTGCCAATGAAATGCTATGTCGCAGCTTATTGTTTTTATCGAACATAGAGACCTCCTGTTTAAGTTGTGGAGCCGCGTTGCCGAACGATTCGACTAGCCCCAACGCATCACAGCCAACAGCCACACCAGGGACAACGCGGACGCCACCCAGATGCTCCAGTCGGTGACGCCGATTACCAGCAAGTGCAGGTAGGCGCTGCCGAGAAGACCGATAAACAAGCGATCGCCACGGGTGGTGGCAATCGGCAGAAACCCGCGCCGCAGAATGCTCGGCGAGCGCAATTCCCAGGTGGTCATGCCCACCAGAATCAGACCGATGCCGATGAAGAACGCGGCGGTCGGTGTCGTCCAGCTCATCCATTCCATCATCTGTTCCTCAGACTCGACCGAGGGCAAAGCCCTTGGCCACGTGGTTGCGCACAAACCAGATCACCAGCATGCCCGGGAGGATGGTCAACACCCCCGCCGCTGCCAGCACGCCCCAATCGATCCCCGACGCCGACACCGTGCGCGTCATCACCGCGGCAATCGGCTTGGCGTTGACCGAGGTCAGCGTGCGCGCCAGCAGCAGTTCGACCCAGGAAAACATGAAGCAAAAAAACGCCGTGACACCGATGCCGGAACCGATCAACGGGATGAAAATCTTCACGAAGAACTTCGGGAAACTGTAGCCGTCGATGTAGGCCGTTTCGTCGATCTCCTTGGGCACCCCGGACATGAAGCCTTCAAGAATCCACACCGCCAGCGGCACGTTGAACAAGCAGTGCGCCAAGGCCACAGCGATATGCGTGTCGAACAGGCCGATCGACGAATACAACTGGAAAAACGGCAGCAAGAACACCGCCGGCGGCGCCATGCGATTGGTCAGCAGCCAGAAGAACAGATGCTTGTCACCGAGGAAACGATAGCGTGAAAACGCGTAAGCCGCCGGTAGCGCCACACTCAGGGAAATCACCGTGTTGAGGCTGACGTAATACAGCGAGTTCAAATAGCCGGTGTACCAGCTCGGATCGGTGAAGATCACCTTGTAGTTCGCCAGCGTGAAATCCTGTGGGAAAAGCGTCAGGCCGCCGAGGATTTCGGTGTTGCTCTTGAACGACATGTTCAGCAACCAGTAGATCGGCACCAGCAGGAACAGGATGTACACCAGCAACGGAATAAGCTTTTTCTTGCTCATGGCCGGGCCTCAGCGGTTGGCGTCGGAGTGCGTCATGGCGGTGTAGAACAGCCAGGACACCAACAGGATGATCAGGAAGTACACCAGCGAAAACGCCGCTGCCGGACCGAGGTCGAATTGCCCTACGGCCATCTGCGTCAAGGTCTGACTCAAGAAAGTCGTGGCATTACCCGGCCCGCCGCCGGTGAGCACGAACGGCTCGGTGTAGATCATGAAACTGTCCATGAAGCGCAGCATCACCGCGATCAGCAGCACGCTTTTCAGCTTGGGCAACTGAATATGGCGGAACACCGCCCAGGCCGAGGCGCGATCGATGCGCGCGGCCTGGTAATACACGTCGGGAATCGCCCGCAACCCGGAGAAACACAGCAGCGCGACCAGCGAAGTCCAGTGCCAGACGTCCATCACCAGCACGGTCACCCAGGCGTCCATGGTGTTGGCCGCGTAGTTGTAGCTGATGCCCAGCGCATTGAGGCTGGAACCGAGCAGGCCAATGTCGGCGCGCCCGAAGATCTGCCAGATGGTGCCGACCACGTTCCACGGAATCAGTAGCGGAATCGCCAGAATGATCAGCACCACCGAGGACCAGCGGCCCTTGGTCGGCATGGTCAGGGCGACGGCGATGCCCAGCGGGATCTCGATCAACAGTACGCAGGCCGAATAGATGAACTGGCGCAGCAGCGAATCATGCAGACGCGGGTCGAGCAGCACTTGCTTGTACCAGTCGGCGCCGACGAAGTAGCGGCTGGACTGGTCGAAGATGTCCTGCACGGAGTAGTTGACCACGGTCATCATCGGGATCACCGCACTGAACGCCACCAGCAGGAACACCGGCAGCACCAGCCACCAGGCTTTATTGTTCTGCACCTTGTTCATGGCTGCGCCTCCTCGTCACTGACTTCCAGGAGAAATTCATCGGCATAGACCATCAGCCACTGCGCCGGGAAACTGATGTACGCCGTACCCTGCGGCACCGGTTTGTCTTCGGCCAGACGTACCTTCAACGGTGCGCCGTCGAGGTTGAGGGTCATGATCTTGTAGGTGCCGAGGTCTTCGACGTGTACGACTTTTGCCTGCATTGCGTCGTCAAACGGCTCATCCCACACATGAATGAACTCGGGACGGATGCCGACCTTGAGATTTTTCCACTGGCCGTGCTCGATATGGCGCTGCAAGGCGTCGGACAACGGCAGGTGCGTCGAGGCGAAACCGACGCCGCCGGGCTGCGGCTGCACCTCGATCAGATTCATCCCCGGGCTGCCGATGAAATAGCCGACAAAGGTGTGGCTCGGCCGCTCGAACAATTCCCGTGGCGTACCGAACTGGACGATCTGGCCGCCGTACATCACCGCGATCTTGTCGGCGAACGTCGAGGCTTCCAGTTGATCGTGGGTGACGTAGACCATGGTGATGTTGAACTGCTCGTGGATCTGCTTGAGCTTGCGCCGCAGTTTCCACTTCAGGTGCGGGTCGATCACCGTCAGCGGCTCGTCGAAGAGGATTGCCGAAACGTCGTCGCGCACCAGCCCACGGCCCATGGAGACTTTCTGCTTTTCGTCGGCGGTGAGGTTGCGCGCTTTCTTGCTCAGCAGATTCTGCAGGTCGAGCACCTCGGCAATTTCCTGCACCTTGCTGTGCACTTTCGCCTCGGCCATGCCCTGATTTCGCAGGGGGAAAGCAAGGTTATCGAACACGGTCATGGTGTCGTAGACCACCGGGAACTGGAAAACCTGAGCGATGTTGCGCTTCTCCGGGGTCAGGTCGTTGACCGCTTTGCCGTCAAACAACACATGGCCCTGGGAGGGGCTGAGCAGGCCGGAAATGATGTTGAGCAAAGTCGACTTGCCGCAACCGGACGGGCCGAGCAAAGCATAAGCGCCGCCCTGCTCCCAGACGTGATCCATCTCGCGGATCGCATAATCCTCCGCGCCGCTGGGGGTTTTGCTGTAGCTGTGAGCGAGGTGCTGCAAACGGATTTCGGCCATCAGGCAACCCTCGCGACACGCCGGCCCGGTGCTTGCACCAGACGGCCCTGCGCATCGAAAACGAACAGTTTGTGGGTCGGGATATAGATGCGGATCGGCGCATCGACGTCGTATTCATGAACGCCCGGCAAGTGCAGCACCAGCAGGAAATGCTCGTTGCGCACGTGCAGGAAGGTTTCCGAACCGCTGATCTCGGCGACCTCGACGGTCACCGCCAGTTCGAGATCGTCATCGTTGCTCGGCACCAGCGAGATATGGCTGGGGCGCACGCCAAAACGGAATTCGCCCTCGCCCACCGGCCGCAGATCGACGTTCAGCGGAAAGTGGACGAAGTTGGCAAAACTGACTTCGTTGCCGGCAATGCGCCCCGGCATCAGGTTGATCGGCGGCTCGGAGAACAATTCAGCGGCGAGCACCGATTGCGGCTGGTGATAGACCTCGGTCGACGGCCCGCTCTGGATCACCCGGCCTTCGTGCAGGATGGTGGTGGTGCCGCCGAGGGCCAGTGCTTCGTTGGGCTCAGTGGTAGCGTAGATGGCGATGGTGTGGCGGGCCTTGAACAGCTCGCGCATTTCCTGACGCAGCTCTTCGCGCAGCTTGTAGTCGAGGTTGACCAGTGGCTCGTCGAAGAGGATCAGTTCGGCATCCTTGACCAGTGCGCGGGCCATGGCCGTGCGCTGTTGCTGTCCGCCGGAGAGTTCCAGCGGGTAGCGCTGCAGGAACTTCTCGATGCGCAGCATGCGTGCGGTTTCCTGCACCTTGCTGTGGATGATTTCTTTGGAAATGCCGGCCTGACGCAGTGGCGAGGCGATGTTCTCGAACACCGTCATGGTCGGGTAATTGATGAACTGCTGATAGACCATCGACACGTTGCGCAAACGCACCGGACGCTGGGTGACGTCGACGCCGTTCATCAACACGCGGCCGCTGTCGGGCTTGTCGAGGCCGGCCATCAGGCGCATGAGACTGGTCTTGCCGGACAGGGTGCGCCCGAGCAGAACGTTGAAGGATCCGGGTTCGAATTTCAGGCACGCATCGTCGATCCAGATCTGGCCCTCGACGGTGCGGCTGACGTGCTCCAGGGTGAGTGACATGGCTCGGCCTTTGTTATTTTTGAAGTCAAGCGACCGGAGCAACAGAGCGACATTCGTGCCAGAAATGGCAAGTGTCTGATTTGCCGTGAAAATCGCTGATTACCCGAGGAAATGGCGTTCACAGCTGAACACTTTTGAACAGTCGGGGTGATTGACAATGAACAATAGTGAACAACACTCTATGCACTGTTCACACCCATGTAGGAGCTGCCGAAGGCTGCGATCTTTTGACTTTGATTTTCAAGATCAAGATCAAGATCAAGATCAAGATCAAGATCAAAAGATCGCAGCCTTCGGCAGCTCCTACGGGGGAAGGTGAACCCCATAACAATAATAAAATCGCTGCACTCAGAGGCTCGCCCCCATGGCCGCACCTGCTTCGCCGCTGTCCCACGACGCGATCGTCCAGACCTCCTGGCAACGTTGCCGCGCGTTCGGCCTCGACCACCAGAGCACCCCCGCCTTCGATCAATTGCCCGCCGCCGGCATTGCGCAGTTGCTCGACAGTCATCATTCGCTGGTGCAGACCACGCACCAGGAAGTCCTGCCCTACTACGAAAACATCCTCAGCAATTCCAACTGCCTGATCATGCTGGCCGACAACCAGGGCCAGGTGCTGACCTCGTGGGGCACGCAGCGCTTTATCGAACCGACTCTCGCCCGGGGTTTTCAGGCCGGGGCGAGCTGGATGGAGCGCAGCAGCGGCACCAATGCGATCGGCACCGCACTGGCCTGTGAGCAGGCAGTGCACATCGAACACGATGAACATTTTCTCAAGGCCAACCGTTTCATGACCGGTTCCGCTGCGCCGATTTTCGACGCCGAGCGCAAGGTCATCGCCGTGCTCGATGTGTCCAGCGACAGCTACCTGCCGCCCTCCCACACCCTGGGCATGGTCAAGATGATGAGCCAGACGGTGGAGAACCGGCTGATCCTCAACCTGTTCCATGGCCAGCACTTTCAGCTCACCTTCAACACCGGCTTGAACAACCTCGACAGCCAATGGGCCGGGTTGCTGATTTTCGATGAGAGCGGCCAGGTGCTCTCGGCCAATCGCCGCGCCGACAATCTGCTTGGTGTGCGTCTGTCACGGGTCAGCGTCGAGAGCCTGTTCAAGGTGTCGCTGCTGGAGTTGATCAATCAGCCCGAGGGGATGCCGTTTGCTTTGCAGACTTCCGGGCGCAACCGTTTTCAATGTTTGTTGAAACGGCCGAAACAAGCGCCGGTGCAAGCGCGGGTGTTTGTCGCCGAGGACCAGCCTGCGCCAGCCAGTGTAATCAGCCTCAATACTCTGCATTTCGGCGACAGCCGCGTGGAAAAAGCCGTGCGTCAGGCCGAGCGTTTGCTGGAAAAAGATATTCCGCTGCTGATCCATGGCGAAACTGGCGTCGGCAAGGAGGTCTTTGTCAATGCCCTGCATCAGGCCAGCTCGCGGAGTAGACAGGCGTTCATCGCGGTGAACTGCGCAGCCATCCCCGCCGAACTGGTGGAGTCGGAATTGTTCGGCTACGAGAAAGGCGCTTTCACCGGCGCCAATCAGAAAGGCAGCATCGGCCTGATCCGCAGGGCAGACAAAGGCACGCTGTTTCTCGACGAGATCGGCGATATGCCGCTGCCGACCCAAGCGCGCTTGTTGCGGGTGTTGCAGGAACGTTGCGTGCAACCGGTGGGCAGCAGCGAGTTGTTCGCGGTTGATCTGCGAATTATCTCCGCGACCAATCGATCGTTGCGCGAGCAGGTGCAACTGGGCCGCTTTCGCGAGGATTTGTACTACCGCATCGGCGGTCTGACCCTGGAGCTGCCGCCGTTACGCGAGCGCAGTGACAAGCAGGCGCTGTTCAAACGGCTGTGGGAGCAGCATCGCGAGCCTACGCAATGGGCGGGGTTGAGCCCGGAGGTGTTGGAGCTGTTCGAGAAGCATCCGTGGCCGGGAAATCTGCGTCAGGTCAGCAGCGTGATGCAGGTGGCGCTGGCCATGGCCGAGGAACAACCGGTGCGGCCGGAGCATTTGCCGGATGATTTTTTTGTCGATCTGGAGATGGAGCCGGTGGAGACGGCGCCGCCGCTGGGGCTGGATTTGAATGATGTCGAGGCGTTGAATCGCGAGTTGAAAGCGGCCGGGGGGAATATTTCGCACCTGGCGCGGCGGTTAGGGGTGAGTCGGAATACGCTTTACAAGCGGTTGCGGCAGATTGGCAACTGAGTACACCCCTTCCCCTCACCCCAGCCCTCTCCCCGAGGAGAGGGGGCCGATTGGGGGATATTCGAGAGATACGCCGACCTGATCTGGCTTCACCGAATCCATAATCGACCCGATCGTTCAGGTCGGCGTATAGCGAAAGACACGTCGGTCAGTCCCCTCTCCCTCCGGGAGAGGGTTAGGGTGAGGGGCTTTTTGGCCTCTTGCTCAGTCAGCCAGACGCCAGGACGTCCCGCCCTTGCCGTCTTCCAGCACCACACCCATCGCCGTGAGCTGATCACGGATACGATCGGACTCAGCCCAATCCTTCCCCGCACGTGCCGCCAGACGCGCGGCAATCAGTGCGTCCACTTCAGCCGCATCGACACGCCCCTCAGCGCCCGCCTGCAGGAAGTCATCGGACTCCAACTGCAACACACCCAAAACGCTGGCCAGCTCTTTCAGACGTGCCGCCAGACCCGCCGCCGCAGCGAGATCGCTCTCACGCAAACGGTTGATCTCGCGCACCATTTCGAACAGCACGGCGCAGGCCTCGGGGGTGCCGAAGTCGTCGTTCATCACCGTGGTGAAACGCTCGACGAACGCTTCGCCACCGGCCGGCGCCACGGACGGCAGACCTTTCAATGCGTGGTAGAAACGCTCGAGTGCGCCCTTGGCGTCCTTGAGGTTGTCTTCCGAGTAGTTGATCGCGCTGCGGTAGTGGCTCGACACCAGCAGGTAACGCACGACTTCCGGGTGGTACTTGTCGAGCACGTCGCGGATGGTGAAGAAGTTGTTCAGGGACTTGGACATCTTCTCGCCATTGATACGGATCATCCCGCAATGCATCCACGCGTTGGCGTAGGTCTTGCCGGTGGCCGCTTCGCTCTGGGCGATTTCGTTTTCGTGGTGCGGGAACTCCAGGTCGCTGCCGCCGCCATGAATGTCGAAAGTCTCACCGAGGCAGCAGGTCGACATCACCGAGCACTCGATGTGCCAGCCCGGACGTCCGGCGCCCCATGGCGATTCCCAGCTCGGCTCGCCCGGTTTGGCGGCTTTCCACAGGACGAAATCGAGCGGGTCTTCCTTCGACTCGTCGACTTCGATGCGTGCGCCGATGCGCAGGTCTTCGATCTTCTTGCGCGACAGCTTGCCGTAGCCCATGAATTTGGCGACGCGGTAGTACACGTCGCCGTTGCCCGGGGCGTAAGCGTAGCCCTTGTCGATCAGGGTCTGGATCATCGCGTGCATGCCGGCGATGTGATCGGTGGCGCGCGGTTCCATGTCCGGCTTCTGGATATTCAGGCGCGCTTCGTCTTCGTGCATCGCGGCGATCATGCGCTCGGTCAGCGCTTCGAACGATTCACCGTTCTCGCGGGCGCGATTGATGATCTTGTCGTCGATGTCGGTGATGTTGCGCACGTAGGTCAGGTCATAACCGCTGAAGCGCAACCAGCGCGTCACCAGGTCGAACGCGACCATGCTGCGGCCGTGGCCGAGGTGGCAGTAGTCGTACACGGTCATCCCGCAGACGTACATGCGCACCTTGTTGCCATCCAGCGGCTTGAAGACTTCTTTGCTCTTGGTGAGCGTGTTGTAGATCGTTAGCACGTTAGTTCCTTGACTCACTCACTGGCCCCACGAATCACGCAGGGTCACGGTACGGTTGAATACCGGCTGACCGGGTTTCGAGTCCTTGAGATCCGCGACGAAGTAGCCTTCGCGTTCGAACTGGAAACGGTCTTCCGGCTGTGCGTTGCCGAGCGATGGCTCGGCGCGACAACCGGTCAGCACTTGCAGCGAGTCAGGGTTGATGTTGTCGAGGAAGCTGGCGCTGTCTTCGGCCTTTTCCGGGTTCGGCGAACGGAACAGGCGATCGTACAGACGTACTTCGCACTCGACGCTGGCGGCGGCCGGCACCCAGTGGATCACGCCTTTGACCTTGCGCCCTTCCGGGTTCTTGCCGAGGGTGTCCGGGTCGTACGAGCAACGCAGTTCGACGATATTGCCGTCGGCGTCCTTGATCGCTTCGTCGGCACGGATCACGTAGCTGCCGCGCAGACGCACTTCACCGGCCGGTTCCAGGCGCTTGTAGCCCTTCGGCGGCTCTTCCATGAAGTCTTCGCGGTCGATGTAGATTTCCCGGGCGAACGGCAGCGCGCGCACGCCCATGTCTTCTTTCGGGTGGCGTGGCAGTTCGAGGTTTTCGACCTGGCCTTCCGGGTAGTTGGTGATGACCACTTTCAGCGGACGCAGCACGCACATCGCGCGCGGTGCGCTGTGGTCGAGGTCGTCGCGGATGCTGAATTCAAGCATGCCGAAGTCGACCACGCCGTCGGAACGGTTGGTGCCGATCATTTCGCAGAAGTTGCGGATCGATTTCGGCGTGTAGCCACGGCGGCGGAAGCCCGACAGCGTGGACATGCGCGGATCGTCCCAGCCATTGACGTGCTTCTCGTCAACCAGTTGCTTGAGCTTGCGCTTGCTGGTGATCGTGTAGTTGAGGTTCAGGCGGCTGAACTCGTACTGGCGCGGGTTCGCCGGCACCGGCAGGTTCTCCAGGAACCACTCGTACAGCGGACGATGGCTTTCGAACTCGAGGGTGCAGATCGAATGGGTGATGCCTTCGATGGCGTCCGACTGGCCGTGGGTGAAGTCGTAGTTCGGGTAGATGCACCACTTGTCACCGGTCTGGTGGTGATGAGCGTGGCGGATGCGATACATGATCGGGTCGCGCAGGTTCATGTTCGGCGAAGCCATGTCGATCTTCGCGCGCAGCACGCGGGCGCCGTCGGCGAACTCACCGGCCTTCATGCGCGCGAACAGGTCGAGGTTCTCTTCCACGGTGCGGTCGCGGAACGGGCTGTTCTTGCCCGGCTCGGTCAGGCTGCCACGGTATTCCTTGGCCTGCTCCGGGGTCAGGTCGTCGACGTAGGCCTTGCCCGCCTTGATCAGCTCGACGGCCCAGTCGTGCAACTGGTCAAAATACTGCGAGGCGTAGCGCACTTCACCGGACCATTCGAAGCCCAGCCATTTGACGTCGCTTTCGATCGCGTCGATGTATTCCTGATCTTCCTTGGCCGGGTTGGTGTCGTCGAAACGCAGGTGCGTGACGCCGCCGAACTCCTGGGCCAGACCGAAGTTGACGCAGATCGACTTGGCGTGGCCGATGTGCAGGTAGCCGTTGGGCTCCGGTGGGAAGCGAGTCACGATCTGGGTGTGCTTGCCCGAGTCCAGGTCTGCCTGGATGATCGGCCGCAGGAAGTTGACCGGCACGGCAGGGCCGGACTTGGCATTCGAGGTAGGGTCGACAGTGGGCTTGCTCATAGGATCCTTGACGTACAGGTGCGCGGCCGCAAAGAGGGGCCAGACAAAACAAAGCCGCTATCATAGCCGATGCTGTCAAGGGCCTGACAGAGCAGGCCCGATAAAGGCATGCATTTAATCGCCGGGAAATGAAAAACCGCCTCGAAATTCGCGCCTGTCACGCTAAACTGCGCACCTTGGCCGAAGCAGGCTGAAACGGTTGTGGGGCTGAAGGTCCCAGAACCACGAATTCCCTATGAAGAGTAATGACCATGACTCAAGTCAAACTGACCACCAACCATGGCGAGATCGTCATCGAACTGAACGCTGAAAAGGCGCCGATCACCGTTGCCAACTTCATCGAGTACGTGAAGGCCGGTCACTACGAAAACACTGTTTTCCACCGCGTCATCGGTAACTTCATGATCCAGGGCGGCGGTTTCGAGCCTGGCATGAAAGAAAAGAAAGACAAGCGCCCAAGCATCCAGAACGAAGCGGACAACGGTCTTTCCAACGACAAATACACCGTCGCCATGGCCCGCACCATGGAGCCGCATTCGGCTTCGGCACAGTTCTTCATCAACGTCGCCGACAACACATTCCTCAACCACAGCGGCAAGAACGTGCAGGGCTGGGGCTACGCGGTATTCGGTAAAGTCACCCAGGGCACCGACGTTGTCGACAAGATCAAAGGCGTGTCGACCACTTCCAAGGCCGGCCACCAGGACGTACCCGCAGAAGACGTGATCATCGAGAAAGCCGAGATCATCGCAGCGTGATACTGCTGATTTCAGACTTGCATCTGGAAGAGGAGCGCCCGGACATTACCCGGGCGTTTCTGGATTTGCTCGCCGGACGCGCCCGCACTGCGAGTGCGTTGTACATCCTCGGCGACTTCTTCGAGGCGTGGATTGGCGACGACGCCATGACGCCCTTTCAGCGTTCCATCTGCCAGGCCCTGCGCGATTTGAGCGACAGCGGTACGGCGATCTTTCTCATGCACGGCAATCGCGACTTCATGCTCGGCAAGGCCTTCTGCAAACAGGCCGGCTGCACATTGCTGAAGGATCCGAGTGTCGTGCAGTTCTACGGCGAGCCGGTGCTGCTGATGCACGGCGACAGCCTGTGCACCCGCGACGTCGGCTACATGAAGCTGCGCCGCTACCTGCGCAACCCGATCACCCTGTTCATCCTCCGTCACCTGCCGCTGCGCAGCCGCCACAAACTGGCGCGCAAGCTGCGCAGCGAGAGTAAGGCGCAGACGCGGATGAAGGCCAATGACATTGTCGATGTCACGCCTGAGGAAATTCCGCGGATCATGCAGGAATATGGCGTGAAAACCCTGATTCACGGCCACACCCACCGTCCGGCGATTCACAAGCTGCAGCTCGGTGAACAGGCGGCGAAGCGGATTGTGCTGGGGGATTGGGATCGTCAGGGTTGGGCGTTGCAGGTGGATGAGAGCGGGTACGCATTGGCCCCGTTCGACTTCGCCCCGCCACTGGCTTTGCCGCACGGCTGAAGATCGCTACCCCCTCACCCCAGCCCTCTCCCCCAGGGGGGCGAGGGGGAAAGGGAGCCGATCTTCATGCTATTCAAACCTGAGTTCGACTGAAGTCTGGCACGTCGATGTATATCGAACATCCACCGCGGCCAGTCCCCTCTCCCTCCGGGAGAGGGTTAGGGTGAGGGGCTTTTGATCCTGATCTTAGTGCCCCGAAGCGGCCGGCCCGGCTTTGGCGGCAAACGGCGGTTTCGCCAGCCAGACGATCAGAATCAACCCCATGAATCCCCACCCCAGCAGCGTGAAGTAATCCACGGTCGACAACATGTACGCCTGACTCGTGAGGATCTGGTCCATCTGCGCATACGCCGACTGACTCGCCCCGCCCAGCGCGTTCAACGTCTCGCGCGTCGCCGGCTCGAAGGTGCTGATGCTTTCGCTCATATAGGCATGATGCTGATCGGCCCGGCGAATCCAGATCCAGGTGGTCAGCGACGCCGCGAAGCTGCCGCCCAGTGTCCGCAAAAACGTCGCCAGGCCAGCGCCATCGGCAATCTGGCTCGGCGGCAAGTCCGACATCAGAATGCTCAGGGTCGGCATGAAGAACAGCGCCACGCCGATGCCCATGAACAACTGCACCAGCGCGATATGCTGGAAGTCCACCTCATTGGTGAATCCTGCGCGCATAAAGCAGCTCAAGCCAATCGCCAGAAATGCCAGCCCGGCCAGCAAACGCAGGTCGAACTTGTTCGCGTACTTGCCGACAAACGGCGACAGCAGCACCGGCAGAATACCGATCGGCGCAACGGCCAGACCGGCCCAGGTTGCGGTGTAGCCCATTTGCGTCTGCAGCCACTGCGGCAGGATCAGATTGATCCCGAAGAAACCGGCGTAACCCAAGACCAGCACCAGCGTGCCGATGCGGAAGTTGCGATAGGCAAACAGGCGCAGGTTGACCACCGGGTGGCGGTCGGTCATTTCCCAGATCACGAACACCGCCAGCGCCACTACGGAAATCGCCGCGCCGACAATGATGAAGTTCGACTCGAACCAGTCCAGATCATTGCCTTTGTCGAGGATCACCTGCAATGCGCCGACGCCAATGATCAAGGTGATCAGGCCGACGTAATCCATCGGTTGGCGACTGGTGACCACCGGCCGTTTCGCCAGTTGCGAACGCACCACCATCACCGCAAAGATGCCGATCGGCACGTTGATGAAGAAGATCCACGGCCAGCTGTAACTGTCGGTGATCCAGCCACCGAGAATCGGGCCGGCAATCGGCGCGACCACCGTGACCATCGCCAGCAAGGCCAGGGCCATCCCGCGTTTTGCCGGCGGATAGACCGCGATCAACAGCGTCTGCGTCATCGGATACAGCGGCCCGGCGACCAGGCCTTGCAGCACACGAAAGCCGATCAGCTCGGGCATCGAAGTCGAGATACCGCAGAGAAACGACGCCAGCACAAACAGCATCGTCGCCCACAGAAACAGCTTCACCTCGCCGAAGCGGCGGCTCAGCCAACCGGTCAGCGGCAACGCGATCGCGTTGCTCACGGCGAACGAAGTGATCACCCAGGTGCCCTGCTCCGAGCTCACCCCGAGGTTGCCGGAAATCGTCGGCAACGCCACGTTGGCGATGGTCGTGTCGAGCACTTGCATGAACGTCGCCAGCGACAGGCCGATGGTGCTGAGCAACAGGCTGGGCGGCGTGAAAGAAGCGTTATTGCTCATTGTGAATCCTATGGAACCTAATGGACACCACACCCCTGTAGGAGTGAGCCTGCTCGCGATGGCGGTATAACAGTCGACATCATCGGTGACTGACACACCGCTATCGCGAGCAGGCTCACTCCTACAAGGTCCGTGCAGATCAGCGCTGCGCGGTCTTGCCTGCTGCTGCGCTGTTGTCGTGAATCAACTGGGCAATCATCGCGTCCGCTTCAGCCAGTTGGCGCTCGTAGACATTAGTGCTGAACGAGGCTTTTTGCGGCGGTTGCTGGGCCAGCACCGGGCCGCTCTGGTCGTGCAGATTCACTTCGACATTGGTCGACAGACCGACACGCAGCGGGTGTTTGGCCAGCTCTTCGGCATTGATGTGAATCCGCACCGGCACGCGCTGGACGATCTTGATCCAGTTACCGGTGGCGTTCTGCGCCGGCAGCAAGGCAAACGCGCTGCCGGTACCAGCGCCGAGGCTGTCGACGGTGCCGCTGTATTTCACGTCGCTGCCGTAAATGTCAGCCTCGATATCCACTGGCTGGCCGATGCGCATGTCACGCAGTTGGGTTTCCTTGAAGTTGGCATCGATCCACAGCTGATCCAGCGGAATCACCGCCATCAACGCGGTGCCCGGCTGCACGCGCTGACCGAGTTGCACGGTGCGCTTGGCGACATAACCGGTGACCGGCGCGATCAGAGTGCTGCGCGCATTGGTCAGGTAGGCCTGACGCAGATCGGCAGCCGCCGACATCACGTCCGGGTGCGACGAAACCACGGTGTCGTCGACCAGTGCGCTAGTGGTTTTCAGTTGCTGTTTGGCGTTGGCCAGTGCGTTCTGCGCCGAGGTCAGGTCGTCGCGGGCGTGGGACAGTTCTTCCTGGGAAATCGCCCCGCCCTGGGCGAGATTTTTGCGGCGGTTGTAGTTGTCCTGGGCTTTCTGCACTTCGGCCTGCTGCGCGTTGACCTGGGCTTTCATGCCGTCGACGTTGCTGTACAAACCGCGCACCTGACGCACGGTGCGCGCCAGTTTGGCCTTGGCACTTTGCAGGCCGACTTCGGCATCGTTGGGGTCGAAGTTGACCAGCACCTGGCCTTCGTGGACCAGATCACCGTCGTCGGCGCCGATGCTGACCACGGTGCCGGTGACCAGCGGCGTGATCTCCACCACGTTGCCGTTGACGTAGGCATCGTCGGTGCTTTCGTTAAAGCGCCCAATGAATTCGTGATAGGCCCAGACGCCGGCAATGGCGAGCAGGACGACCACGGCGAGGGCCAGCAGCATCACCTTGCGTTTGCGCGGGTTGCCGGTGTCCGGGGTGTTGTCTGGAGCTTGGGTGTTTTCGGCAGTGGCCATGACAAATACCTTGAATTAGTAGTGCGACGAGGCTGGGCTGGCGTTGGCTGCGTTCAGGTTTTCACCCTGAAAGCCGCCGCCCAGCGCTTGCATCAGTTGAATCGACAGGTCGATCTGCTCGGCATTGAGGGTCGCCAGCTGACGCTGGGCCTGGAGCAATTGCTGCTCGATGCTGAGCACGTCCAGGTAGTTGCCGATGCCGGAACCGTAACGCTGGACGACCGTGTTGTAAGAATCCTGGGCAATGTCGGTAGCGTGCTGCTGCGCGCCGATCTGCCGGCCGATATCACGCAACTGGTTGATGGTGTCGCCGACATCGCCGAGCGCTTTGACCAGGCTCTTGTTGTATTGCGCCACCGCCAGATCGTAATCGGCGTCGCGCGCATCGAGGCTGGCGCGCAGGCGTCCGCCATCGAAAATGGGCAGCGATACGGTCGGCGCAATGCTGAAGAAGCGGCTGGCGGAACCGAACATCGCATCACCCAGCAATGACTCCGCCCCGGCCGAAGCCGACAGGTTGAGGTTGGGATAGAAGCGGGTTTTCGCCGCGTCGATATCTTTGCTCGCCGCTTCGACACGCCAGCGCGCCGCGACCAGATCCGGGCGGCGGCCGAGCAGTTCCGCCGGCAACACCGACGGCACCGCCACGGCACTGGCTTGCAGGACTTTCGGTCGGGCGATCTCGTTGCCGCGATCGGGGCCTTTGCCGAGCAATACCGCCAAGGCGATTTTCGCGCTGTTCAGGCGTTTTTCCGCGTCGATCAAGCTGGCCTGGGAACTGGCTTCCAGACTCTGGGTTTGCTGGAACTGGTACTGGCTGTCGATCCCCGAACTCAAGCGGCGCTGACTGAGGTCGAGCATTTGCCGGGTGCGCTTGAGGTCCTCGCTGGCGAGGTCGTAAACGATGTGCGCCTGACCGAGATCGCTATACGCACGGGCGACGTCAGCGGCGAGGGTCAGCTGGGCGGCCTGACGGTCGACTTCAGCAGCGCGCGCCTCACCGAGTGCGGCTTCCCAGGCATCGCGCTGACCGCCCCACAAATCGAAGTTGTAATTGAAGCCGGCGCTGACATTGCGCACCGTCGCATAGGCACCGCCCTGCCCTCGCGGATCCTGATCCCGGGCCAGACGCGAACGGCTGATGCCGGCGCTGGCGTCGAGGGTCGGATAGCGTTCGGCATCGGCGGCATACGCGGCGGCACTGGCCTGATGGGCGCGGGCTTCGGCGATCTGCATGTCCGGGCTGTCGCGCAGGGCTTCGCGGATCAGACCATCGAGCTGCGGATCGCCGAGGCTGCTCCACCAGTCGCTTTTCGGCCATGCCGCCGGTGACAGGGTCACGCCTTGCAGAGACTGCGCTGTCTTCAACTGTGCCGCGTCGAGGCGCTGGCCTTCGGTGTCGAGGCCGCTGTAGTTGGCGCAACCGGCGAGGATCATCGCCGACAGCAGCAGCGTCAGGCTGCTGCGCATGATGTTAGCGTTCATTGTGTTCACCCAAACGCTGGACGGTGATCGGGTCACCGGCGGCCAGGAGGATTTTCTTGAGGATGTATTCGAGGGTCTTCAGCTCGTCGCGGGAGATCGCGCCGGCCAGTTCATTCATCGCATCGGCACCGATGTGCGGCAGGCGATCGGCCAGTTGCTGGCCCTGCTCGGTCAGCTTCAGCTGCACCTGACGCCGGTCACCTTCGCTGCGCTGACGAAGCAGAAAAGCCTTCTGCTCGAGACGATCGAGCATGCGCGTCATCGAACCGCTATCGAGCGACAGATGCCGGCACAGCTCGGCCGGGGTGTCGACGCCGAACTGGGCCATGATGATCAACACCTTGAACTGCGCGGCGGTGATGCCGTGGGGTTCCATGTGGGTGTCGATGATCCGGTCCTTGAGCAACGCGGCCCGGCCGAGCAACAGGCCGAGGTGGCAGTGTTTGAATTCTTCCGGAGTGAAATGCTTCATATGTCGACCTGATGACTGCCTAGGCAGTGAATGTATGTCGAGATGTTACTGCTTAGGCAGCGAATGTCAACGCAATAGTTAGGGGGCTTGGTAATTAGTTACGTTTTAGCGATGCAGAGGCGCTGGAATGCATTCCCCTGTAGGAGCGAGCCTGCTCGCGATGGCGTCCTTTCATCCACCATCAATGGCGCGGCTGATGGCCTCATCGCGAGCAGGCTCACTCCTACAGGGGAACGCATTCCAACTGTGGGAGCGAGCCTGCTCGCGAAGGGTGCGACTCGGTTGAAATGAGCAGATGCGCTCTAGAAATCCCGCTTGTAGAAAATATCCAGCGAACTCGCCACGCCGCTCGCCGCTTCGACGTAGACCTTCTTGCTCAGCTTGTAGCGCAAGGCGATAGTGCTGGCCGGTTCGAAGACGCCGACGCCGTAGCGCAGGCTGAGTTTTTCGGAAATGTTGCCGCTGGCGACGACGCTGGTGTCGTTGCCGCTGCCCTGGGTGTCGAGCTGGAAATCCTCGATGCCCAGATCCTTGGCCAGCCCACTGGTGACCCCGGCGCTGCCCATCAGACCGAGGCCCAGTGCGGCTTGGGCGAGCATGTTGTTGTCTTCGCCGCTGGTGCTCAGCGGACGGCCCAGCACCAGATACGACAGCGCCTGTTCCTGACTCATCGCCGGTTCGGAAAAGATCTGCGTGGTCGGCTGTTCGGCGCTGCCGCTCAGGCGAATGCCGGCGATGACGTCGTCGGTCTGACGGATCGCTTCGATGTCCAGATACGGCTGGTCGATGGGGCCGGCGAACAACAGACGCGCACGCCGTACCGTGAGGCGCTGGCCATAGGCACGATAGCGGCCGTCGTTGAGCCAGAGTTCGCCACGGGTGTCCATGTTGTCGCCAATGTGCACCTGGCCTTGCAGATTGGCGGTCAGGCCGAAACCGGCGAAGCTCAGTTTGTCCTGGCCGACGATCACGTCGATGTCCATTTTCATCGCGATTGGCGGTTTGCCCTCCTCGGTCTGCGCGCCAACGATGATGGTGTCGTCGGAGACTTTCACCGTTGATGGTGGTAGCTCGCGCACGGTGATTTCGCCTTTGGGCACCAGCACCTTGCCCGCAACTTTCAGCTCATCGCCGGCCATGGAAATCTTCAGATCCGGGGCCATTTCGAGTTTGGCGTAGGGTTCGACGCTGACGGGCAATTGCGTGCCCTTGAGCGCCAGATCGACCACCAGCGCCTGACCCCAGGCGACGTTGCCGTTGAGGCTGCCCCGGCCGGTCTTGCCGCTGTTCCAGCCGCCGTCCAGACGCACCGATTCGCCGGCAATCGCCGCGGTCAGTTGCAGGTTCTGCAGCTCCATCGGCAGTTCAGCGCCGGACACTTCGCCGTCGCTGAGCTGCACGGTGCCATTGACCAGCGGCGCGAGCAGGCCACCGGAGAGCGTGCCGCTGCCGTTGAGCCGGCCGGTGAGTTTTTCCACCATCGGCACAAACGGCCGCGCCACCGACAAATCGAGCCCGGAGAGGCGGAACGAGCCACTCAGCGGTTTGTTTTTCGGCAGCGGATTGAGCTGCGCCTGCACCATCAACTCACCAAGTTTGCCGCCGACGAAGTTGAGCTCGGTGTCGACGCGCTTGGGCGTGAGTTTGCTGCTGAGCTTGAGCGTCTGGTAGGGAAAATCCAGCCACTGATCCTTGTCGCGCACGCGCAGGGTGCCGCCGCTGGCATCGATACTGACCACGCCGTTCGGGCCGCTGGCCGGCAGGTCCAGTTGCAGATCGGCATTGAGCCGGCCCTGCCAGGCGAAGTCCCTGGGCAGCCATTGCGCGAGGCTTTCGATCGGGAATTGCTTGAGGTGATAGCGCAGCTTCGGCTCGGGCATCAGGCGCTGGTCTTCACCACACAGGCTCGCATTGCCGGACAGCCAGCAATGCGCGCCGAAATTGATCTGGCCGTCCGCCAGGCGCTCCAGTCGCGCCGGGTTTTGCAGTTTCCAGTCCTGGCCACCGGCCTGAATATCGCCGCTGGCCAAGCGACCGCGCCAGTTGCCCTTGTCCAGATTGCCGTCCAGTCCCAGCGCCAGTTTCAGCTTGGGTCCGAGCAGATCGAGGCTGAGTTTCTGACTCTTGCTGTCGCCCTGAGCACTGGCGGTCAGGGTGCCCAGCGAGGTGTCGCCGGTCTGAATGCCGCTGCCTTTGAGATTGATTTTCGCTCGTTGCGCACTGTCGAGGGTGGCGTCGAGGTTGAGGCTTTGCAGGCGATTATCCTGAAAGGCCAGTTGCGAACCTTGCAGATCGAGCTTGCCCTGTGGCGCCTTCAGCGTGCCAGCGACGTTGACCTGACCGTTGACCTGCCCGCGCAATTGCGGCCATAGCTGCGCGAGACGCGGCAGCTTGATATCGATCTGCCCGCCGAGCTTGTCCTGCAGGCTGCCCTTGCCGCTGATGCTGTTATCGCCGAGGCGGATTTGCAGGGCATTGAGGTTCCACCGCTCGCCCGCGCCGTCAGCCTTGGCTTGCAGAATCGCCGGTTGGCCGCGCAGTTTGCCTTTGAGATCGAGGTCGGCGCTGAGGCTCAGTCGCTCATTTTTCATCTCGCCTTTGCTCTTCAACGGCCCGGCCAGGGTGCCCGGCAGTTCCGCGACCCAGTACGCCGGGTTGAGCGCCGACAGATCCAGCGCGGTATCCCAGGCGATGCCGTCGGCGAAGCGCACATTGACGTGCCCTTCGGCCCTGCCCTGCCCGGCCTGCATGACCAGTTGCGGCAAGGCGATCTGTTCGAGGCTGCCGCTGAACGGACTGCTCAGGGTGAACGCCCCGGCCGGGCCATCCAGCGCAGCGTCGAAGTTGCCGAGGTACTGACCGTCGGTGTAGGACACTTCGCCGGTGAAGGTACGCAAGGCGACTTGTGGCTCGTCGATTTCTGGATAGAGGCGATGCCACGGGAAGTCTTGCCAGTTGATGTTGGCCTGGGCGCTGAGGCCTTTGCTCCAGTCGACATTGCCGGTGAGCTTGAGGCTTTGCTTGTCGTTGGCGTTGAGATCGAGCCCGGCGATTTGCGCGCCGCTGGCGTCGACCTTGCCTTTGAGCAGCAACGCCACCGGCGATTTTTCCGCGGGCAGCGTGGCGTTGCCGAGCAGTTGATAACCGTTTTTCAGGTCGCCTTCGCCGGTCAATACCAACTGGTTGAATTGCAGGGTGTCCGGCAGATCGGCGCTCGGTTTGAACGCGTCGCTGGTGATGCGCAACCTGGCCGGGAGGTTTTCCGCCAGCGCTTGCAGCTCGCCGCTCAACTGGCCGTCGAGGTAGCCACGGCTGTCGGCGTGCAGGTTGAGGGTTTTCAGCAGATCGCCGTCGATTTTCAGCGCCAGGGTCCACGGTTCGCTGCCGGGCGCGGGCAAGGTCAGATCGCCCTGAATGTTCAACGGCCAGTTACCGCTCGGTTGCAGCAGGCCGGACAGGTTCAGGCTGAGTTCGTCACGCTGCAATTTCACACTGTCGATCTGCAGACCCTGAGCGGTCCAGTGCGCCGCCAGTTGCAAGCCCTTGAGCTGTTCGCTGCCGTTGAACAACAGACTGCCGACCTCGACGTCTCCCAGTTCAATGGCCAGCGGCAATTGCAGATCGGGCAGTTTGATCGGGCCGCTCTCGGTGGTTTCTTCGCTCGGCGGGAATTGCAGAATCACCTGATCGGCCTTGAGCTGATCGATGCACAAGGTCATGCGCGTCAGGCACAGCGGCGACCAGGCAAAGATCGCCCTGTTCAGCTCGACGCGGCTTGTGTCCTGCTGCCACACCAAATGATCGGCGCTCCATTGGCCACCGAGGCGACCCTGGAAATTCTCCACGCTCAAACCCGGTACCAGGCCCAGCGCCCAGCGGCTGCCCGCCTGCGTACCGAGCAGCGCGGCGAGGCTCAAGACGATCAACAAAACCAGCGCCAACAGCGTCAGCGCCGTAATTTTCACACCACGCTTCACAGCTCAGGCCCCATGGAAAAGTGCAGCCGGATGCCGCCGTCGTCGTCCAGCGCATGAGCGAGGTCGAGGCGGATCGGCCCGACCGGCGAGACCCAGCGCACACCTACGCCGACCCCGGTCTTGAGGTCGGGCAGTTCGAGTTTGTTGAAAGAGTTGCCTTGGTCGACGAAGGTCGCGACCCGCCATTTCTCAGCGATCGAATATTGATATTCGACGCTGCCGGCAATCATGTAGCGGCCACCGATGCGGTCGCCGTCGGAGTTTTTCGGCGACAGGCTCTGGTAGTCGTAACCGCGCACGCTCTGATCGCCACCGGCAAAGAAACGCAGCGACGGCGGGATCGAGTTGTAGCCATTGGTGGCGCTGCCGCCAACCTGCACGCGGCCGAGCAAGCGGTGCCTGTCGAACACCGTGGTCAGGCCTTTGACCTGCGCGGTGCCATATAAAAGGTTGTTGTCCGAACCAAGGCCTTCCTTCGCCACTTTGCTTTCGAAGCTCAGGCGGTAGCCGTTGCGCGGGTCGATGCGGTTGTCGCTTTTGAGGTAGGAATAACTGATGCCGGGCATGAGCAACGTGCTCAGGCCGGAGTCGTCGCCGAGTTCGTATTCTTCACGTTGCCATTTCAGCGAGATCACCCGCTGCCAGCCGCTTGGCAACTTGCTGTGCCATTCCGGGCCGAAGGTCAGCAGTTTGCTCAGGGTGTCGGAGCCTTCGATGTCTTCGAACTGATAGCCGCCGGCCCAGCGCAGTTTGTCGGTCAATGGCGGGTCGAGCGGGATGTCATAGAACAGCCCGACGTTCTGCCGGGGCGCCGAGAGTTCGGCCTCCCAGCCATAACTGTCGCCCTGGGGATTGACCCAGTGACGCGTCCAGTTGGCCTTGATGCGTGGCCCGACGTCGGTCGAGTAACCGAGACCCAGGCCCATGGTGCGCGGCTTGCGCGTGTCGAGTTTGACCTCGACCGGAATCACCTGATTCTTCGCCGCCGTCGGTGCGGCGTCGACGCGTACGCCTTCGAAATAGCCGCTCGATTGCAGATCGCGGTTGAGTTCGGCGATCAGTTCCGAATCGTAGGGCTCGCCTGCCTTGAACGGCACCATGCGTTGCAGCAGGTCTTCGTCGAACGGCGTATCGCCCTCGAAACTGACTTTGCCCAGCGCATAACGCGGGCCGCTGTCATAGATCAATTCGATATCGGCGACACCCGCGCGCGGATCGACCATGAGCTTCTGGCGGGTGAAATGGCCGCTGAAGTAACCGAAGCGCGAGGCCTGATTCTGGATGACCCGTTTGGCGTCTTCGTAGCGGCCATGGTTGAGTACCGCGCCGGACTTGAGCAGGTCGCTTTTCGGTACGCGAAAGGATTTCAGCGAGGCCGCCGGGCCGTCGACGCGCACGGTGACATTGCGCAGGCGAATCGGCTCGCCGGGATCGATGTTCAGCACCAGACGCGGTTTCTCCCCGCCCTTGACGTCGCTGTCGATCTGCGGCTGGTAGTAGCCCAGCGCCTGAGCGGCTTTGCGCGCCTGCTCTTCGGCACCGCGACTGAAGCGCAGCAAGGCTTCTTCGTCGCGATCGCCGAGGCTGCCGATATAGCCTTCTATATTGGCCTTGAGTTCATCGTTGGACGGCTTGATCCGTACATCCAATTCACTTTGCGCCAGCGCCGCGCAGCTGGATAACAGCATCAGCACGCCGCTGGTAAATCTTCGTGGAAACTTCATAGGCGCGGATGCTATCACGGGCTCGGGAGCCTGATAGAACAGGTAATTTGTGAAGAAGTTCGATCATTATCCCGTGGCTGTTTGTAACACCTGCGGATTGGCGTGGAAAAATACGTGTTCACGCACTGGTCCGACGGCAACCTCGCCGATCTCCTGATAACCCTGCCTTTTATAGAATTCCAGGTAGCGCGGGTTGCCGGTGTCGAGCACCACCCCTTGCGAGGTTTCATCGACCGCGCACCAGTTGTGCACGGCAGTGAGCAGCTGTTCGCCGTAGTGCTTGCCCTGAAACTGCGGATGCACGCCGAGCAGCGGCAGCATGTGCACGGAGTCGCCAGGCACGCACGCGGCGACGGCATCGTGATATTCCAGATAACGCCGGGTGCAGCGAAACCCGGTGCTGAGCACCATACGCAAGCGCCATGCCCAGCTTTCCGTCACCCCCAGACGCCTTTGCGGCGGCGCAATCAGGGCGATGCCGATCAGGCGATCATTGACCAACAGGCCGATCGCCGGCAGGTCCTGGAGAAAATGCTGTTTGACCAGCTCACGCACCGTGGCCCGCACCCGTTGTTCGTAGCCGGGACGCTCGGCTTCGAACAGGTAGCCGAAGGTCGGCTCGTGGCGATAGGCCTGATACAGCAGAGAGCGGGCCTCGCGCGAATAGCCGCGGTCGAGCATGTGGATGGCGGCGCTGGCGAACTGGGTTTCAGGCATGGCAATGATTCTCCCCGGGGCGCGCTCGGAGGCTGGCGCGCTTGTTGGTACGAACCTTTTGACGGTGGCGTGGTTCCCTCACAGGTTAGACCAGCCCTGGATCTTCATCGAATGTGAGGGCGCTATCGCGAGCAGGCTCACTCCTACAGGGGAACGCATTCCAAAATGCAGGAGTGAGCCTGCTCGCGATAGCGTCATCACTAACAACATAAATCCCACAGGCCAAAATGATTTCTCCCACACTGGCCCATCTCCCCCATGTCAGCTAGCATCGCCCTTTTGCCAGGACTGCCGACCATGAAGATCGTTTCCTTCAACATCAACGGACTGCGTGCCCGTCCGCATCAGCTGGCAGCGCTGATCGAAAAACATCAGCCCGACGTGATCGGCCTGCAGGAAACCAAGGTTCACGACGACCAGTTCCCCCTTGAAGAGATCCGCGCCCTCGGCTATCACGTGCATTTTCATGGCCAGAAAGGTCATTACGGTGTCGCCCTGCTTTCGCGCAACGAGCCGATCGCCATTCATAAAGGCTTCGCCACCGACGAAGAAGATGCGCAGCGGCGCTTTATCTGGGGCACTTTCGCCGATGCCAACGGCGTGCCGGTGACAATCATGAACGGCTATTTCCCACAGGGTGAAAGCCGCGACCACCCGACCAAATTCCCTGCCAAGCAGCGTTTCTACAGTGATTTGCAAGCACTGCTGGAGAGCCAGTTCCACAACGAGCAGCCACTGGTGGTGATGGGCGATGTGAACATTTCCCCGGAAGACTGCGACATCGGCATCGGCCCGGACAACATGAAGCGCTGGCTGAAAACCGGCAAATGCAGCTTCCTGCCGGAAGAGCGCGAGTGGATGGCGCGCCTGAAAAACTGGGGCCTGACTGACAGCTATCGTCACCTCAATCCCGACGTGAGCGACATGTTCAGCTGGTTCGATTACCGCAGCCGTGGCTTTGAAGACGAGCCCAAACGCGGCCTGCGCATTGACGTGATTCTGGCTTCCCATGGTTTGCTGCCACGGGTCAAGGATGCCGGTGTGGACTACGAACTGCGCGGTATGGAAAAGCCCTCGGACCATGCGCCGATCTGGCTTGAACTGGCCTGATTCCGGACTCAACACATTTCCCCTGTAGGAGTGAGCCTGCTCGCGATAGCGGTGGATCAGTCGACATAAATGTTGACCAGTAAATAGCTATCGCGAGCAGGCTCACTCCTACAGGGGATCAGTGTCATCTGAAAGTCATCTTTCTGACTTAATCTCCCCGGCAATCCCCTTGGCTTGATTCGGTGCCGGCATGACCCTGCGTGTTCTCTGCGTTTTCCTGTTGAGTGGCTGGCTGTCGATCTACGCCGCCGTCCTGCCGATCCCCGAAAACGGCCCGGCGCTGCGCATTCAGGGTTCCAACACTATCGGCGCCGAGCTCGGCCCGGCGTTGGTCGAAGGCCTGTTGCAGGAACAAGGCCTGCTGAAAATCCATCGTGAAACCCCGGATACCGCCAACGAACAGCGCATCGTCGGCCAGACTGCGCAGGGGCAACGCGTGGTCATCGAAGTCGCCGCCCACGGTTCCCGCACCGGCTTCACCGCGCTGAAAAACACCAGCGCCGATCTCGCCGCTTCTTCCCGGGAGATCAAGGACAGCGAGCTGCTCGCCCTGCAAACCCTCGGCGATCTGAAAAGCCCGGCGGCCGAGCAAGTCATTGCCATCGACGGCTTGGCCATCATCCTCAACCCGGCCAATCCGCTACAGCAGTTGGATACCGAACAACTGGCGCGGATTTTTGCCGGCGAAGTGAAAACCTGGGAAGACCTCGGTGGCCGTGGCGGCGCCATACATCTATATGCGCGGGATGATCAGTCGGGGACCTACGACACATTCAAGGAACTGGTCCTGAGTCGGCGTGGGAAAAGTCTCAGCAGCGCAGCGAAACGTTTCGAATCCAGCGAGCAGTTGTCTGATGCGGTCAGCGCCGATCCGCAGGGTATCGGCTTCATCGGCTTGCCTTACGTACGTCAGGCCAAAGCCGTGGCAATCACCGATGGTGCGTCGCAAGCGATGTTGCCGCTGAACAGTCTGATCGCCACCGAAGATTATCCGCTGTCGCGGCGCCTGTTCTTTTATCTGCCGCCGGACACCCGCAATCCTTGGGCGCAGGCCCTGGCCACGTTCGCGCAGAGCCCACAGGGTCAGGCAATCGTCGCCGCCAGCGGTTTTGTCAGCCAGACCGTGCAGGCCATGAGCGTGGCGCCGAATGCGCTGATGCCCGAGGGTTACCAATCCCTCAGCCGACATGCCCAGCGTCTGACAGTGAATTTCCGGTTTGCCGAGGGCAGCGCCGGCCTGGACAACAAGGCGCGGCAGGATCTGGCGCGAGTGCTCGACTATATAAAGCGCAATGGCAAGACCGAGCGCGCGGTGACCCTGGTGGGTTTTGGTGACCTCAAGGATGACCCGGCCCGGGCAGACCTGCTGTCGAAGCTGCGGGCGATGGCGGTGCGCCGCGAGCTGGTCAGGAACGGCGTGGTCATGCGCGAAGTGCGCGGCTTCGGCGCGCTGATGCCGGTGGCGACCAACAATGCGGATGAAGGAAGGATCAAGAATCGGCGGGTTGAGGTTTGGGTGTATTGACCCTGATGTTGATGTGCTGAATGTTCAGGCCCTTTCGCGAGCAGGCTCGCTCCCACATTGTATCTGTGGCGGTCACAAATCCTGTGGGAGCGAGCCTGCTCGCGAATTAGGCGACTCGGTATTACTGGCCGCTACGCAACATCTCCTTCGGCACATATTTGCCGATCTCGAACTTGCCGATCGCCGCGCGGTGCACTTCGTCGGGGCCGTCGGCCAGGCGCAAGGTGCGTTGCATGGCGTACATATAAGCCAGCGGGAAGTCGTTCGACACCCCGGCGCCGCCGTGCATCTGGATCGCCCGGTCGATCACCCGCAAGGCGACGTTCGGCGCCACAACCTTGATCTGCGCGATCTCGCTCTTCGCCACCTTGTTACCGACAGTGTCCATCATGTACGCCGCTTTCAACGTCAGCAGGCGGGCCATGTCGATTTCCATCCGCGAGTCGGCGATCTTGTCGATATTGCCGCCCAGGCGCGCCAGCGGTTTGCCGAACGCGGTGCGGCTCACCGAGCGTTTGCACATCAGTTCCAGTGCCCGCTCAGCCATGCCGATCGAGCGCATGCAGTGGTGAATGCGTCCTGGGCCAAGGCGGCCCTGGGCGATTTCGAAGCCGCGTCCTTCACCGAGCAGGACGTTTTCGTACGGCACCCGCACGTTATCGAACAGCACTTCGGCGTGGCCGTGCGGCGCATCGTCGTAACCGAACACCGGCAGCGGCCGGACGATCTTCACCCCAGGGGTGTCGACCGGCACGAGGATCATCGAGTGCTGGGCGTGACGCGGCGCGTCGGGGTTGCTCAGACCCATGAAGATCAGAATCTTGCAGCGTGGATCGCAGGCGCCGGAGGTCCACCATTTCTTGCCGTTGATTACCCACTGATCGCCATCGCGCACGGCGCTGGCGGCCATGTTGGTCGCATCGGAGGACGCCACGTCAGGTTCGGTCATGGCGAACGCCGAACGGATCTCGCCGCGCAGTAGCGGTTCGAGCCAGCGCTGTTTCTGTTCTTCATTGGCGTAACGCACCAGCACTTCCATGTTGCCGGTATCCGGCGCCGAGCAGTTGAACGGCTCCGGCCCCAGCAGGGAACGGCCCATGATTTCCGCCAGCGGCGCGTATTCGAGGTTGCTCAGGCCGGCACCCAGTTCGGACTCGGGCAGAAACAGATTCCACAGCCCTTCCGCCTTGGCCTTGGCCTTGAGCTCTTCCATGATCGCGGTCGGCTGCCAGCGATCGCCCTCGGCGACCTGGCGCTCGAACACCGCTTCGGCCGGGTAAACGTAAGTGTCCATGAACGCAGTCACGCGCTCACGCAGTTCTTGCACCTTGGGCGAATAAGCGAAATCCATGGGTAGTTACCTTCTCGGGCAGAGGTTGTTCAAGTCATGCAATCGATGCTAGAACAGCACTGATAATTTACCTAGCCTATTCTCGGCGTGTATAAACATTCATCACCGATATATGATCGGCTGATCCTGAGCCCCAAAACACTTGCACTTAATAACAAGAGAAGCCGCGTTATGAACCTGAGCAAGGTCGACCTCAACCTTTTCATCGTCTTCGACGCGATCTACACCGAAGCCAACCTGACCCGCGCCGGGCAGATTGTCGGCATCACCCAACCGGCGGTGTCCAACGCCCTGGCCCGGCTGCGCGAGACCTTCAACGACCCGCTCTTCGTGCGTACTGCCCAAGGCATGGTGCCAACGCCGATGGCGCAGAACATCATCGGCCCGGTGCGTAATGCCCTGTCGCTGCTGCGTGTGTCGGTGCAGGAAAGCCGCATCTTCAACCCGGCGCAGGCAGTCAAGACTTATCGCATCAGCATGACCGACCTCACGGAAGCAATCATTTTGCCGCCGTTGTTCCAGCGTCTGCGCCGCCTGGCGCCGACGGTGATCATCGAAAGCTTTCTGTCGAAACGCCGGGAAACCACCAAGGAACTGGCGGCCGGGCGCCTGGATTTCGCCGTGGATGCGCCGCTCAATACCGACCCGCAGGTGCGCCACGTCAAGCTGATGGACGACCGTTACGTCTGCGCCATGCGCAAGGGCCATCCGATGGCAGGGAAGGAAAAACTCAGCCTTGATGATTATCTGTCGCTGACCCACATCCATATCTCCAGCCGCCGCAGCGGTCTGGGTTATGTCGATCTGGCGCTGGGCAAAATGGGCATCCAGCGCAAGATCGCCCTGCGCTCGCAGCACTATTTGATGGCCTCGCAGGTGATGCAGCAGACCGACATGGTCATGACCGTGCCGGAACGCTTCGCCCGTCGTCATGACTTGCAGGCGTTCAATTTGCCGGTGAATGATGTGCCGTCGGTGGAAACGCATTTGTACTGGCACGAAAGCACCGACCAGGACCCGGCCAACCGATGGATGCGTGAGCAGATGATCGAGTTGTGCCAGCAGGTGACGGCGCAGGAGAAGAAGCTGGATAAGCAGGCGGTTTGAGGCAAATCAGAAGATCGCAGCCTTCGGCAGCTCCTACATTTGGAATGCATTCCCCTGTAGGAGCTGCCGAAGGCTGCGATCTTTTTCTTGCTTGACGTAAACGTAAACCACCGATTAGCTTAGCGCCATGCCCCTTTTCCGAGCGCTTTCATGAGCAGTCAGACCTACAGCATTTCCGACCTCGCCCGCGAGCTGGACATCACCACCCGGGCGATCCGCTTTTATGAAGAGCAAGGCCTGCTCAGCCCCGAGCGTCGTGGCCAGGAACGCATTTACTCACCACGGGACAAGGTCACGCTGAAGCTGATCCTGCGCGGCAAGCGCATCGGCTTTTCCCTCGCCGAATGCCGCGAGCTGATCGAGCTCTACGACCCGTCCAGCGGTAACACCCGACAGCTCAATAGCATGCTGGCGAAAATCAGCGAACGCCGCGAACAGCTCGAGCAGCAGTTGCTGGATATCGAACAGATGAAACTCGAGCTTGATACCGCCGAAGAACGCTGCGTGCAGGCGCTGGAGCAGACGCTCAAAAGCCAGGCGGTCTAGCAAACACTACATCCCCCCTGTAGGAGTGAGCCTGCTCGCGATAGCGGTGTATCAGAAAAAAATATGGCGACTGACACTCCGCTATCGCGAGCAGGCTCACTCCTACAAGGGATCTCCACGAATTCAAAAGAGCAGGTCCCGCCCATGTCCCTCCCCTCCCAAGTACGCCTGATCGAAGTCGGCCCGCGCGATGGCCTGCAGAACGAAGCCCAACCGATCAGCGTGGCTGACAAGGTGCAACTGGTCGATGCACTGAGCGCCGCCGGGCTCGGCTATATCGAAGTCGGCAGTTTCGTTTCGCCCAAGTGGGTGCCGCAGATGGCCGGTTCCGCCGAGGTGTTCGCGCAGATTCAACGCAAGCCCGGCGTGACCTATGGCGCGCTGGCGCCGAATCTGCGCGGTTTTGAAGACGCGATTGCCGCCGGAGTCAAGGAAGTTGCGGTGTTCGCTGCGGCCTCCGAGGCGTTCTCGCAGCGCAATATCAATTGTTCGATCAGCGAGAGCCTGGCGCGCTTTGCGCCGATCATGGAGGCGGCGAAACAACACGGCGTTACCGTGCGCGGTTACGTTTCCTGTGTGCTGGGTTGTCCGTATGAAGGCACGGTCGCGCCGGAGCAAGTGGCAATGGTCGCCCTTGAGCTGTACGCGATGGGCTGCTACGAAGTGTCGCTGGGCGACACCATCGGCACCGGTACGGCGGGCGCGACCCGGCGCCTGTTCGAGGTGGTCTCGGCGCAGGTGCCACGGGACAAACTGGCCGGACATTTCCATGACACCTATGGGCAGGCCATGGCCAATATCTACGCCAGCCTGCTCGAAGGCATTGCGGTGTTCGACAGCTCTATCGCCGGCCTCGGCGGCTGCCCGTACGCCAAAGGCGCAAGCGGTAACGTCGCCACCGAAGACGTGGTGTACCTGCTCAACGGCTTGGGCATCGAGACCGGTATCGACCTGGACGCCTTGATCGCCGCGGGCCAGCAGATCAGCGCAGTGCTCGGCCGTCCGACCGGTTCGCGGGTGGCGAAGGCACGCAGCGCCCAGTGAGGTGTTACCGCTGGGTCAGTGATGTGGGCAAAAGCGAGTAACACGGAAACAAATTGTCTGGCTTTGCCCAGGGCTGAAAACCTATGAAAATCGTAACCCGTTGATCTACAACTCTTTTAAAAAGTTGGCACGACACCTGCTATCTCTATCGCATAACAAGAATAAAAAGCCGCAAACCAATAAAAACAAGACGAAACGACTCTGACATAACAAGAACAACACGGCAGAGACGCAGCTAACAGATTTTTTTGGAGAAGGTGTGCTTTTCAGGGTGCTCTCAGGAGTGACCCGCAACCGGGCAGAGAACAATAAAACTACCTTCAGGTAGCTCCCGAATCGGTTGGATCGTTTGACGAGAAAGCAGATCAGCGCTCAAAAAAATACGTTTGCTCTTGACCCCGGATGGGGGTCGCCAAAAGCTGTACAGGGCCACGGTTGCCAAAAACAACAACAGACCGACCCTCAATAATAAAAAGAGCACGCAACGACAAATTAAAGGGGAGCCTCGGCTCCCCTTTGTGCTTTCTGCAATTCCTGAATTCACCCGATCCCCTGTAGGATTGAGCCTGCTCGCGATAGCGTCATATCAGCCGATGCAAATATTGACTGATACACCGCTATCGCGAGCAGGCTCACTCCTACAGGGATTTGTGTCAGGCGTTATTGATGCGCAGCTCTTCGATACTGATCTCACGCATCCTGAATTTCTGGATCTTCCCCGTCACTGTCATCGGAAACGCGTCGACGAACTTGAAGTAACGCGGTGTCTTGAAGTGCGCAATCCGCGCTTTGCACCAGGTTTGCAGCTCCAGTTCAGAGGCGCTGTGGCCGGGGTGGAATTTGATCCAGGCGACGATCTCTTCACCGTAGCGCGGGCACGGAATGCCGATCACCTGCACATCCGCTACCGCCGGATGGGTGAAGAAGAATTCTTCCAGCTCTCGGGGATAAACGTTCTCGCCGCCACGAATGATCATGTCTTTGTTACGCCCGGAGATGTTGACGTAACCCTCCTCGTTCATGCTCGCCAGGTCGCCCGTGTGCATCCACCCCGCCTCATCGATGGCCTCGGCCGTGGCCTGCGGGTTATTCCAATAGCCGAGCATCACGCTGTAACCGCGGGTGCACAATTCACCGATGGTGCCGCGTGGCACGACGTTGCCTGCGTCGTCGATAATCTTGCTTTCCAGCTGTGGCTGAGTGCGCCCGACCGTGGTGACGCGCAGCTCAAGCTCGTCGGCCGGCCCGGTCTGCAACGACACCGGGCTGGTTTCGGTCATGCCGTAGGCGATCTGCACTTCGCTCATGTGCATTTCGCTGATCACTCGACGCATGACCTCGATCGGACAGGTCGCTCCGGCCATGATCCCCGTGCGCAGGCTCGTCAGGTCGAAAGCCTGCCGCTGCGGCTGATCGAGCATGGCGATGAACATGGTCGGCACACCGTACAGCGCCGTGGCTTTTTCTTCGGCCACCGCTTGCAGAGTCACCGCCGGATCAAAAGCGTCGCTGGGGTAAATCATCGTACTGCCATGGGTGACGCAGCCGAGGTTGCCCATGACCATGCCGAAGCAGTGATACAGCGGCACCGGAATCACCAGACGATCGGCAGACGTCAGGCCGAGGCTTTCGCCGACCATGTAGCCGTTGTTGAGAATGTTGTAGTGACTGAGGGTTGCGCCCTTGGGAAAACCGGTGGTGCCAGAGGTGTACTGGATGTTCACCGGTTGATCGAAATGCAGGCTGGCGCTGCGCTCGGCCAGTTGATCAGGCGAGACGCTGGCAGCCAGCTCGCTGAGCTGCGACCACGGCAGAAAGCCAGCTGGCGGGTTTGCATCGAGGCTGATCACGCCGCGCAAATCCGGCAGACGTTCGCTGCGCAGTTGACCGATGGCGTGCTCGGCCAGCTCGGGCGCCAGGCCTTGGAGCATTTCATGGTAATTCGAGGTTTTGAACGCGCCCGCGCAGACCAGCCACTGACAGCCGGATTGCTTGAGCACGTATTCGAGTTCCGAGCTGCGATAGGCGGGATTGATGTTGACCAGGATCACTCCGATCTTCGCCGTGGCGAATTGGGTGACGCACCACTGCGCACAGTTCGGCGCCCAGATGCCGAGGCGATCACCGGTCTGCAAACCCAATGCGAGCAAAGCTCTGGCCTGCTCATCCACGGCGTCGGCCAGTTGTCGCCAGGAGTAACGCAACTGCTGATGGCACACCACCAGCGCCTCGCCATCCGGGTATTGCGCGACCGTCTGATCGAAGCGCTGACCGATGGTCAGCGCCAGCAGGGCCTGATCCTGAGAACCACGGGTGTAGCTGCGCGGCGGGTTTGCAGTGGGGTGATCCATGACGAGCCCTATTGTCTTTATTTATGGGTAACGACGACCCTGTAGGAGTGAGCCTGCTCGCGATAGAGTCGTGTCAGCAAACGCAAATATTGACTGACACACTGCCATCGCGAGCAGGCTCACTCCTACAGAAAGCTCTGCGTTTTCTATCCTGAACTGTCCTTACTCTCGCGCAAGTTGACGCTTACGTAAAGCTGATTGACAGCCGAACTCGGGAAGCTTTACGTTAACGTAAAGCTGAGCGCCGATCTGACGTGCACTCCACCCGATAAAAAAGCCAAAAGGTGACCCATGAGCTATCCATCCCTGAACTTCGCCCTCGGTGAAACCATCGACATGCTGCGCGATCAGGTGCAGTCCTTCGTCGCCGATCAGATCGCCCCGCGTGCCGCGCAGATCGATCACGACAACCTGTTCCCGGCCGATATGTGGCGCAAATTCGGTGACATGGGTCTGCTCGGCATCACCGTGCCGGAAGAGTACGGCGGCGCGGGCCTGGGTTATCTGGCGCACGTGGTGGCGATGGAAGAAATCAGCCGTGGCTCGGCGTCGGTGGCGTTGTCATACGGCGCGCACTCCAACCTCTGCGTCAACCAGATCAACCGCAACGGCAACCACGAACAGAAGAGCAAATACCTGCCGAAACTGATCAGCGGCGAGCACGTCGGCGCCCTCGCCATGAGCGAGCCCAATGCCGGTTCCGATGTGGTCTCGATGAAGCTGCGTGCCGACAAACGCGGCGACCGCTTCGTCCTCAACGGCAGCAAGACCTGGATCACCAACGGCCCTGACGCCAACACCTACGTGATCTACGCCAAGACCGATCTGGAAAAAGGCCCGCACGGCATTACTGCGTTCATCGTCGAGCGTGACTGGAAAGGCTTCAGCCGCAGCAACAAGTTCGACAAGCTGGGCATGCGCGGCTCCAATACCTGCGAGCTGTTCTTCGATGACGTCGAAGTGCCGGAAGAGAACATCCTCGGCGTGCTCAACGGTGGCGTGAAGGTGCTGATGAGCGGCCTCGATTACGAACGCGTGGTGCTCTCGGGCGGCCCGACCGGGATCATGCAGTCGTGCATGGACCTGATCGTGCCGTACATCCACGACCGCAAGCAGTTCGGCCAGAGCATCGGCGAATTCCAGCTGATCCAGGGCAAAGTCGCCGACATGTACACCCAACTCAACGCCAGCCGCGCCTATCTGTACGCGGTTGCGCAGGCCTGTGAGCGCGGCGAAACCACGCGCAAGGATGCCGCTGGAGTGATTCTCTACACCGCCGAACGCGCCACACAAATGGCCCTCGATGCCATCCAGATTCTTGGCGGCAACGGCTACATCAACGAATTCCCCGCCGGCCGCCTGCTGCGCGACGCCAAGCTCTACGAAATCGGCGCCGGCACCAGCGAAATCCGCCGCATGCTGATCGGTCGCGAACTGTTCAACGAGACGAAATGAATTTCGTCAGTTGCAAGCCGCAAGCCACAAGCTGCAAGAGATCCACGCTCTTGCCCAACCTGCAGCTTGCCGCTTGTAGCTAGAAGCTGCTTACGGAGTAAGCCCCATGATCCTGCACACTCAGCTCAACCCGCGCTCCGCGGAGTTCGCCGTCAACAGCGCGGCGATGCTCAAACAGGTCGACGCGCTGCACACCCTGCTCGCTCAAGTGGCCCAGGGTGGCGGTGCCAAAGCCCAGGAACGCCACACCTCGCGCGGTAAATTGCTGCCGCGTGAACGCATCAATCGCCTGCTCGATCCGGGCTCGCCGTTTCTGGAAATCAGCCAACTGGCCGCTCACGCCGTGTATGGCGAAGACGTCCCCGCCGCCGGGGTGATTGCCGGGATCGGTCGCGTCGAAGGCGTGGAATGCATGATCGTCGCCAACGATGCGACGGTGAAAGGCGGTTCGTATTACCCGCTCACGGTGAAGAAACACCTGCGTGCACAGACCATCGCCCAGCAGAATCGCCTGCCGTGCATTTATCTGGTGGACTCGGGTGGCGCCAACCTGCCGCGTCAGGACGAAGTGTTTCCGGATCGCGAGCACTTCGGACGGATCTTTTTCAATCAGGCCAACATGAGCGCCATGGGCATCCCGCAGATCGCCGTGGTCATGGGCTCGTGCACCGCTGGCGGCGCATATGTGCCAGCGATGGCGGACGAAGCGATCATGGTGCGCAACCAGGCGACGATCTTTCTCGCCGGCCCGCCGCTGGTGAAAGCTGCAACCGGTGAAGTGGTCAGCGCCGAGGATCTGGGCGGTGCCGATGTGCATTGCAAGACTTCCGGCGTGGCCGACCATTACGCCGAGAACGACGAACACGCCCTCGCCCTCGCCCGCCGCAGCGTCGCCAACCTCAACTGGCGCAAGCTCGGCGAGGTGCAGCAACGCACGCCGATTGCGCCGCTGTACGCCAGCGACGAGTTGTACGGCGTGGTCCCGGCTGACGCCAAGCAGCCATTCGATGTGCGCGAAGTAATCGCGCGACTGGTCGATGGCTCGGTGTTCGATGAATTCAAGGCGCTGTTCGGCACCACGCTGGTTTGCGGTTTCGCTCACTTGCACGGCTACCCGATCGCAATCCTGGCGAACAACGGCATTCTCTTCGCCGAAGCCGCGCAAAAAGGCGCGCACTTCATCGAACTGGCCTGCCAACGCGGTATTCCACTGCTGTTTCTGCAGAACATCACCGGCTTCATGGTCGGACAGAAATACGAAGCCGGCGGCATTGCCAAGCACGGCGCGAAGCTGGTTACCGCAGTGGCCTGCGCCAAGGTGCCGAAATTCACCGTGATCATCGGCGGCAGCTTCGGGGCCGGCAACTACGGCATGTGCGGTCGCGCTTACGACCCACGTTTTTTGTGGATGTGGCCGAACGCGCGGATCGGCGTGATGGGCGCCGAACAGGCCGCCGGCGTGCTGGTGCAGGTCAAACGCGAACAGGCCGAACGCAGCGGTCAGGCGTTCAGCGCCGAGCAGGAGGCCGAGATCAAGCAGCCGATTCTCGACCAGTACGAAGAGCAGGGTCACCCCTACTACTCCAGCGCGCGGTTGTGGGACGACGGCGTCATCGACCCGGCGCAGACCCGCGATGTGCTGGCCCTGGCCTTGTCCGCGTCGCTGAACGCGCCAATCGAACCGAGCCGCTTCGGCGTGTTCCGGATGTGATGGGGAGAACCTGATGAGCGACTTCAATACCCTCGAACTGCAAACCGACCCGCGCGGCTTCGCGACGCTGTGGCTCAACCGCGCCGAGAAAAACAACGCCTTCAACGCCGAGATGATCCGCGAACTGATCCTCGCCCTCGACAAGGTGGCCAGCGATTCGAGCCTGCGTTTTCTGCTGTTGCGCGGGCGCGGCAAGCACTTCAGTGCCGGCGCCGACCTGGCCTGGATGCAGCAGTCGGCGGAGCTCGATTACCACACCAACCTCGACGACGCCCGCGAACTGGCCGAGCTGATGTACAACCTCGCCAAATTGAAAATCCCCACCCTCGCCGTGGTTCAGGGCGCGGCGTTCGGTGGCGCGCTGGGCCTGATCAGTTGCTGCGACATGGCGATTGGCGCCGATGATGCGCAGTTCTGCCTGTCGGAAGTGCGCATCGGCCTGGCGCCGGCGGTGATCAGCCCGTTTGTAGTGCAGGCGATCGGTGAGCGAGCGGCGCGGCGTTACGCGCTGACCGCCGAGCGCTTCGGCGGACAGCGGGCGCGGGAGATCGGCTTGTTGTCGGAAAGCTGTCCTGCCGCTGAACTGGAGCAGCAGGTCGAGCAGTGGATCGACAATCTGTTGCTCAACAGCCCCGCCGCCATGCGTGCCAGCAAGGACTTGCTGCGTGAAGTCGGCAACGGCGCGCTGACCCCGGCCCTGCGCCGCTACACGGAAAATGCCATCGCGCGGATTCGCGTCAGCGCCGAAGGCCAGGAAGGCTTGCGCGCCTTTCTGCAAAAACGCCCGCCGAGCTGGCAAGCCGCATCCACCAAGGAGTCGCGTTGATGAGCGCACCTGTGATTACCACCCTATTGGTGGCCAACCGCGGCGAAATCGCCTGCCGGGTCATGCGCACCGCCAAGGCCTTGGGCCTGACTACCGTCGCTGTGCACAGCGCCACCGACCGCGATGCGCGGCACAGCCGTGAAGCCGATATCCGCGTCGATCTGGGCGGCAGCAAGGCCGCTGACAGTTATCTGCAAATCGACAAATTGATCGCTGCTGCCAAGGCCAGCGGCGCCGAGGCGATTCATCCCGGCTACGGCTTTCTCTCGGAAAACGCCGGATTCGCCCGCGCCATCGAAGCTGCCGGCCTGATCTTTCTCGGCCCGCCTGCCTCTGCCATCGATGCGATGGGCAGTAAATCCGCCGCCAAAGCGCTGATGGAAAAGGCCGGCGTGCCTTTGGTGCCGGGCTATCACGGCGAGGCGCAGGACCTCGACACCTTCCGTGAAGCCTGCGAACGCATCGGTTATCCGGTGCTGCTCAAGGCCACGGCCGGTGGCGGCGGTAAAGGCATGAAAGTCGTGGAGGACGTCAGCCAATTGGCCGAAGCCCTCGCCTCCGCTCAGCGGGAAGCGCAGTCCTCGTTCGGCGACTCGCGGATGCTGGTAGAGAAGTATCTACTGAAGCCGCGTCATGTGGAGATTCAGGTGTTCGCCGACCAGCACGGCAACTGCCTGTATCTCAATGAGCGCGATTGCTCGATCCAGCGGCGGCATCAGAAAGTCGTCGAAGAAGCCCCGGCGCCGGGCCTGACGCCGGAATTGCGCCGGGCCATGGGCGAAGCGGCGGTGCGTTCGGCACAGGCAATCGGTTATGTCGGCGCTGGCACCGTGGAGTTTCTGCTGGATGCGCGCGGCGAGTTTTTCTTCATGGAAATGAACACGCGCCTGCAGGTCGAGCACCCGGTGACCGAAGCGATCACCGGGCTCGATCTGGTCGCCTGGCAGATTCGCGTCGCCCGGGGTGAAGCGCTGCCGATGACCCAGGCGCAGATGCCGCTCAACGGTCATGCGATTGAAGTGCGCTTGTATGCCGAGGATCCGGCGAATGATTTTCTGCCGGCCACCGGGCGTCTGGATCTGTACCGCGAATCGGCACAGGGTCCGGGGCGGCGAGTGGACAGCGGGGTCGAGGAAGGTGACGAGATTTCGCCGTTCTACGACCCGATGCTCGGCAAACTGATTGCCTGGGGTGAAGATCGCGAACAGGCGCGCCTGCGTCTGCTGAGCATGCTCGATGAGTTTGCGATTGGCGGACTGAAGACCAACATCAACTTTCTGCGCCGGATCATCGCGCATCCGGCGTTTGCCGCGGCAGAACTGGATACCGGGTTCATTCCGCGTTATCAGGAGCAGTTGCTGCCAGCGCCAGGTACGTTGAGCGATGAGTTCTGGCAAGCGGCGGCGCAGGCTTTCGCGCAGAGTCTGCCAGCACGTAAGCGGACGGATGATCCCGCCTCGCCGTGGTCTTGCGGCAGTGGTTTGCGGGCAGGCTTGCCGGCGGAGATCACTTTGCATTTAAGTTGCGAGGGACAGGATCGTGCGCTGACATTGGCAGCTGCGGCCCACGCCAGACTGTTGGGCGAAGCGCTGGTTGTCGAGCATGACGGCGTGCGCCGCACGTTGCGGGCAATTCGTCAGGGCGATTCGTTGTATCTGCAGTGGGAGGGAGAGCTGCGACGCATCGAGGCCCATGATCCGATCAGTGCCGTTGAGGCCAGCCACAGCCACCAGGGCGGTCTGACCGCGCCCATGAACGGCAGCATCGTGCGCGTGCTGGTCGAGGTCGGGCAAGCGGTCGAGGCCGGGGCGCAACTGGTGGTGCTCGAAGCCATGAAGATGGAACACAGCATTCGTGCGCCACAGGCGGGCGTGGTCAAAGCGCTGTATTGCCAGGAAGGCGATATGGTCAGCGAAGGCAGCGCTTTGGTTGAACTGGAACAAGTGTGAAATTGCAGGATCGATCCGGGCCTTGAGCGAGGATCGATCCGGTCAGAAACGCGCCGTCGCCTGAACCACCACGCCGACAATCCGGCATTCATCGGTGAACAGCGCTTTCGGCCAGGTCGGATTGAGCGGCACCAGGTAACGCTGGCCGGCCTGTTCGTCGAGTTTGCGGAAAATCGCTTCTTCGCTGTCCGGCCACTGGGCAATCACCAGTTTTCCAGGCACCGCCTCCAACTCCGGGTCGACCAGAATCAGCATGCCCTCGGCAATGCTCTGACCGCTGGGCGCGGTCATCGAATCCCCCGTCACGGTCAGCCAGAACGCCGCACCGCGAGCGTGGTAATCGGTAAGTTCGAAGCGCTGCTTCGCCGATGCGCCGGCGTAGCTCGCCGAATCGTCGCGCACCTCACAGGGCGCGTGCCAGTCACGAACCGGGTAGCGGAAGTACGGGTTGTACTTCTGCGCCAGCGGCATTTCATCCTCCGGCGTCGGCTGCGGTTCGCGGATCACCAGAACGACTTCGAGGAAATCCAGTCCCAGCGCTTTGAGCACACGGTTCATTTCGGTAACACCGGGTTCGCGACGCTTGTTCAGCCAATGACCGATCCCGCCCTGGGACATGCCGACGCGCTCTCCGAGCTCTGTTTGAGTGACTTTGAGTTCACTCATCTTGGCCTTGACCAACTCAATCCATTTATCCATGTGCCGCACCTTACGCGGACGTCTTCGACCGGCAAAACACATATTGTAGTATTTAAATTCTGGTCACAAATACAGGCGGTACTATCCTAGGTAAACGGACTTTCAATCGAACATGGAGTGCCTTCTCATGATGAACATCAGCAGCAAAGACCTGCCCGATCTGCAAATCGACACCAGCTTCACTTCGCCCCAAGGCACCGCCGCCGCACAACGCGCGCTGGACTACTACTTGAAACCGGCAATTTCAGAACCTGAGACTGAAGAACGGTTCTTCGATGTCAAAGGCCATCTCAGCGGCGAGGAAGCGCTGGTGCATGCCTCGGACCTGTTGCGATGCGCAGCCGCCACGGCCTTCAAGGCCGCAGAAAACCTGCAGGGCACGAATCGCGACCTGGCCTTCTCGGTGGTGCACATGGTGGATATGGCGCGGGCGATGGTCGATCACTCGATCGACAACGATGAAGTCATAGCAAACAAGGTACGGACGGACAGGAAAGAATTTTCCCATCGCGCAGATAAAAACATTTGACTTGCAAATGATAATGATTATTATTGCAAGCAGCTGGTCGCGAGATCAGTCGATGGACCAGAGACCTTAGGTCGGTCTTCTGGACTATCTCCTCATCAGGCTAATCACGGTTTTTGACCCGGCTTTTTGCCGGGTCTTTTTTTGCCCGTTTTTCGGGCTTGTGTCTTCAGGCTAATGAAGTCTTTGGGTGTTGCAAATTCGATGGCGCGGATAATATCAAAAGAATATTGATTGGCAAGCCGAGCCCGGCCACATTGGCCGAAACTAACGGCAATCAGCACTTGAGAATCAATCGCATAGCCTCTAAGCTGCTGGCGCGTCACGGAGGACGCCCCCGCCAGCACCCTGCAATTCCCCTCGGTTTCACCCCAGCCTGCGTGTAAAGTACCGGTCATAAAAATCCTGCTCAGGAAGCGACTATGACCGTGGCCAAATCTTCGTTCGACATCAGCGCCAATTTTGACAGCGGCAACATCCAAGTCATCGACATCAGCAACCCTCTCAATCCGGTTCTGGCGATCCGCCCGGACACCCGCAGCCCTCATTTTCAGTGGTTCCACTTCAAGGCCAGCGGCCTGCACGTTCATCAGGAACACTGGTTTCGCCTGGTCAACGCCAGTCAATCGACCTACAGCAAAGGCTGGCCGGGCTATCAAGCGGTGGCGTCGTATGATCACGTCAACTGGTTCCGCATTCCCACCAGCTTCGAAGGCGACAGCCTGCGCTTCTGCCTCGAAGCCGAACAGACCCACGCCTGGTTCGCCTACTTCGAACCCTACAGCCGCGGCCGCCACGATTGGTTGATCGAGCAGGCGCTGAGCAAGGCTGGCACCGAATTGCTGGCGACCGGCAAAAGCGTCGAAGGCCGCGACATTCAGCTGCTGCGCAAGGGCAGCGGCGCCGAAGGCCAGCGCAATATCTGGATCATCGCCCAGCAGCATCCGGGCGAACACATGGCTGAATGGTTCATGGAAGGCGTGATCGAGCGTCTGGAACGACAGGACGATCCGGTACTGAACAAACTGCTGGCCGGCGCCGATCTGTATCTGGTGCCGAACATGAACCCGGACGGCGCCTTCCACGGGCACCTGCGCACCAACGCCATGGGCCAGGATTTGAACCGCGCCTGGCAGAACGCCAGTCCGGACATCAGCCCGGAAGTGCTATTCGTTCAGCAGCAGATGGAAAAGTACGGCGTCGATGCGTTTATCGACGTACACGGCGACGAAACCATCCCCCACGTCTTCACCGCCGGCTGCGAAGGCAACCCTGGCTTTACGCCGCGCATCGAAAAGCTGGAAGAGCATTTTCGCAGCCATTTGAAGCACACCACCAAAGACTTCCAGACCACCTACGGCTACACCCGCGACGAACCGGGCCAGGCCAACATGACATTGGCCTGCAACAGTGTCGGACAGAAATATGACTGCCTGTCGCAGACTCTGGAGATGCCGTTCAAGGACCACGACGACCACCCGGACAAGATCACCGGCTGGTCGGGCAAGCGTTCGAAGCAATTGGGCAAGGACGTGCTGACCACTCTCGCCGACATGGTCGATATCCTGCGCTGATCCCCGGCGTCAGAAACAAAAGATCGCAGCCCGCCTGCGATCTTTTGCTTTGCCGACTCAGCCGCGATCGCGCCCGTGCAACATGCTGTCGAGCACTTCGTCACGACGCACCCAGCCATGAAACAGCGCCGCCGCCAAGTGCAGCAGCACCGTCAGAAACAGCAGATACGCCAGATAGCCATGGGACTTGCGCAACAGCGCGAACAGTTGCGCATCCGCCGGCACAATCGACGGCAGATGCAGCGACGCCGTGAGCATCACTGGCTCGCCCGATGCACTGATCATCGCCCAGCCGAGCAGCGGCAGCACCAGCATCAACGCGTACAGCAAGACGTGGGAAGCCCTGGCTGCCAGCACCTGCCAGCCCGGCAGATCATCCGGCAACGGCGGTTGACGTGTGGTGAAGCGCACCACCAGGCGCACAATAACTAGCGCCAGAATCGCGATGCCCAGCGGCTTGTGCAGATGAATCAGCCATTCATGGCGAGACGACACCGAAGTGACCATGCCCGCGCCGATAAACAGCATGGCGATGATCATCAGCGCCATCAGCCAATGGAGCAAACGCGCCAGCAATACGAAATGAGTCGGGTGCTTGCTCATGGGCGAGCCTCCTGTCTGGCGGCGGGCAATTGGCTGACTTCGCTGGTGCGACGCAGGTAGGAATCGGCGTAACCGGCCGAGCGCGCGGCGAGCAATGGGTCTTCCGAACCTTGAATCCCGGCTGGCAGCACCAGCGGGTCGTAGTTGATATCGCGGCACTCGCCACTCAGCTGCGGCTGGGTTTTCTCCAGCACCAAAGTCCCGGCGTTCAGTACTTTGCGATCTGTGGGCCAGGACTTGCTGGCATCGTTGACCGGGTCGTCAGCGTTGGCCAGGGTGATGTTCAGCTGGAAGCGCAAGGGTGCGGCGGCCAGGCGCTGCACCAGATCCTTCTCAAGAAAATCCGCGCCTTCAGGGGCGATTGCCCCCGCCGCGTCCTGCGCCAGCGGCGTCATGCTCCAGCGCACCGCCTGTTTCTTGCCGTTGCCATCGACCAGATAGAACGCATTGATGCTGTTATAGGTTTCGGTGGCGTAGCTGGCCGAGGGCTTGGCGGTCTTCACCCAAGTCAAGAACGGCACGGCTTCCGGATGTGCGGCGAAGAACGCCGGTACCTTGGTCGGGTCAGGCTTGCCGGTGGCCGGATCCGGCGACTGCGCTTGCTGCAATTGATAGAACGCCTCGGGGGTGCCGATCGGGAACACCGGCATGCTGTTCATGCCGGTGCGCCACTGCTGGCCGTCCGCCTGAGTGAAACGCAGCGCCAGGCTGCGGATCGGCACGGCGCTGTCCGGCGCATAGGGATTGCCGGCGGGCAAGGCAAAGCGCCCCACCACCGGCGTCTGCGGCAGGTTGAACACCTGCGCAGTGGAGTACGCCCGCGCCTCACCGCTGCTCTCGAAATGGCCAATCACGCAGACACCTTTGGCGTGGTTGCGACGAAAACCGGGATGCACGCCGTTGTTCTTTTCCAGCACATCGACCAACGCCTTTGGCGTCAGGCGCTGTGGGTCAAGGTTGCCGTGCACGTAGGCAAACGCCCCGGCCACGGCGGCGACAATCACGGCAATGCCGCCCAGACGGAAAACCAGGCTCGCAGCGCTCAGTGGCTGGCGCGGCGGCCTGCCGGGCGGTGCAGCGTTGGGTGATGAGCGATCAACCATGAATATCTCCAGGCCATCGGCCACAAGTGGAAAGAGTCAGCAAGACGCACCCCGTCAGGGTTTATTCCACGGCGCCGTATTTATTTTTGCGCACGGGGAATAACCTGCGCTGACGGGCGTCTTCCTAGTCCACAGCGTAGCGACCAGCAGAAATTCATGAGCGAATTCGACGAACAGTTGAGAGAAATCATTCCCAGATTGCGCCGCTTCGCCGTGTCGTTGACGCGCAACAGCAGCAGCGCTGACGATCTGGTCCAGGCCAGCCTCGAGCGGGCGCTGTCGGCGTGGGGCGAAAAACGCGCCGAAGGCGACTTGCGCGCCTGGCTGTTTGCGATCCTCTATCGGCAATTTCTCGATGCCCACCGTCGCTCGCGGCGCTATGCGCGCATGCTCGAATTCTTCACCGGTCGCGACGATGCCGAGCCGTCGGTGGAACGCACGGTGATCGCCCAATCGACCCTGCAAGCCTTCGAACGCCTGCCCACCGAACAACGCGCCCTGCTGCTGATGGTGTCGGTGGAGGGCCTGTCCTATAAAGAGGTCGCCGAGATCCTCGGCGCCCCGATCGGCACCGTGATGTCGCGCCTGTCCCGCGCCCGCCAGGCCTTGCGCCAACTCAGCGACGGCGAAATCAGCAGCCCTTCCCTGCGGATACTCAAATGATCAGCCTCCCTCCCAATGAGCGTGACTTGCACGCCTACGTCGATCACCAGCTCAGCGACGCCGACCGGCGCATGCTGGAAACATGGCTGGCCAGCCACCCTGAAGAAGCGGCGCAGGTTCGTGCCTGGCAACGCGATGCCCAGCAGTTGCGCGCGGCGCTCAGTGGTGCGTTGCAGCAGCCGAGCAATCCGGCGCTGGATCCGACGATGATTCGCCAGCGTCGCCGCGAGCAGTCACGTGGTCATCTGGCCCGCGCAGCGGTGTTGCTGATTGCCGTGAGCATTGGCGGTTTCAGTGGCTGGCAGGCACGGGAAATGACCCTGGTGCGTCCTGCGCAATTGCCGATGACCGACGCGTTGCAAGCCTACCGCCTGATTGCCCAGCAAGGCGTGCTGCCCGCCGATTACAAGGTCGACAGCGGCGGCGACATGCAGCGTTGGCTCGACCGTTACTTCAGCGGCGCCGGGCGCTTGCCCGATCTCAGGGCGGCCGGGTTCGAGCCGGTCAGCGGGCGCTTGCTCAGCACCGATGAGGGCCCGGCGGCGATGGTGATGTATGAGGATGGCAGCGGCCACAAGGTGAGTTTCTACCTGCGTCCGCCGGGGCCGAAAAACACTCTGCTGCCGCGCGGTTCGCGCAGCGATGGCGATCTGCAGGCCGATTACTGGTCGGGGCCCGGCTACAACTATGCAGTGGTCAGCCCGACGGACTCGCCAGCGGCGCAATTGCTCAAGCAATCACCACCTTTCTGAAATCCGCCCCCTGTAGGAGCTGACGAGTGCAACGAGGCTGCGATCTGTTGGCGGCAACCCAAGATCAAAAGATCGCAGCCTCGTTGCACTCGTCAGCTCCTACATTCGGAACCGTGCATATTTCATGGAGCCAACGCTGGAGGTCTGGTTACACTTGGACCACCGCGCTCCCGCTGGAGCCGGCCAATCCATCAGGAGCCTGTGCCGCGTGCCCGCAAGAACGCCGAAACGATCACGACTGAGCCAACGCTGGCCGTTGCTGCGCCGCCTGTTCGGCAAAGGCCTGCCCGCCAGCGCCGGGCACGATGCCAATGCCGCGATCATCCGCGATTACTTTCGCGACAAGGCCCACAGTCAGGGCTACACCCTCAGCCGCAGTCAGCAGCACGTCATTGATTGCATGGCGCAACAGGCCAGCGTGCTGTTGGGCGACAGCGGACTCACCCCACCCAGTCTGTATCTGTACGGCGCGGTCGGGCGCGGCAAGAGCTGGCTGCTCGACGGCTTCTTCCAGGCACTGCCGATCACCCGTAAACGCCGCCTGCATTTCCATCAGTTCTTCGCCCGACTGCATGACGGCATGTTCCGTCATCGCCAGCAGGAGGACGCGCTGGAAATCACCCTGGACGAGCTGCTGGAAGATTGTCAGGCGCTGTGTTTCGACGAGTTTCACGTGCATGACATCGGCGATGCGATGCTCATCACGCGCCTGTTCAAGGCGCTGTTCAAACGGCGGATCATGCTGTTGGTCACGTCCAACTATGCGCCGGAGGGCCTGCTGCCCAATCCGCTGTATCACGCACGCTTCAAACCGGTGATCGAGCTGATCAACACGCGCATGCAGGTGATGGAAGTCGGCGGCGCCCACGATTACCGCACGCTCAACCGCCAGCACACGCATCAGGTGTTTACCCAGGGGCATTACGTGTGGTCGGCGACGTCAGAGCAGCGCCAGGCCTTGAGCCTGCCGCCAGCCGATGCGCCTGCCATAGCGCTCGAGGTCGGCAAGCGCCAGCTTCAGGCGCGATCGTGCGAGGGCCGGCGCGTCGCTTTCACCTTCAATGACCTGTGCGAACAACCGACGGCAGTCATGGATTATCTGCAGCTCTGCCAGCGTTTCGACCAGTGGATCATCGATGACCTGCCACTGCTCGGGGACTGTCCGATCGCCGTGCAACAGCGCTTCATCAATCTGATCGACGTGCTTTACGATCAGGACAAACACCTGACCCTGCTCGGCCAACTGCCGCTGGGCCAGAGCCTGGAAGGCCACGCCATCGACCTGGCGCGCACGCGCAGCCGATTGGGGCAATTACAGGAAATCCACGAATCTGACTGACACCCGGCCCCCTGTAGGAGTGAGCCTGCTCGCGATAGCGCTCTTTCAGATGCTGATGATGTGACTGACAACCCGTCTTCGCGAGCAGGCTCACTCCTACAATGACCGGGTGTGATTCCAGCATCCTGCCCCGTTCAACATCCGCTTTACCGCTATCATGTCGCCCATCCTCAGCGCCCCCGCGTCGCTCCACCGATCAATAGCGAAACCAAACATGCATACTCTTGCTCAACTGCGCGCCGGCGAGCTGTCTGGCATTACCCGCCTCGATCTGTCTTGCGGACTCACCGAATTCCCCCGGGAAATTTTCCAACTGGCCGACACGCTGGAAGTGCTCAACCTCAGCGGCAATGCCTTGAGCAACCTGCCCGACGACCTGCACCGCCTGACACGCCTGCGCGTACTGTTCTGCTCCGACAACCAGTTCGGCGAACTGCCGACCTGCCTCGGCCAGTGCGCGGCGCTGACGATGGTCGGCTTCAAGGCCAATCGCATCGTCGATGTCCCCGGTGCCGCCCTGCCGCCGCAGCTGCGCTGGCTGATCCTCACCGATAACCGCATCGCAAGCCTGCCGAGCGAACTCGGTGAACGGCCCGCCCTGCAGAAACTGATGCTCGCCGGCAATCGCCTGCAATCGCTGCCGGAATCCCTGCGTCACTGCCATCGGCTGGAATTGATCCGCATCGCCGCCAACCAACTCGACGAGCTGCCACAGTGGCTGCTGACCTTGCCGAGCCTGACCTGGCTGGCCTACGCCGGCAATCCGCTGGAAACCGAAGCCGATGCCGCTGCCCTTGAGGCCACGCCGCTGATCGACTGGTCGGCGCTGCGCCTTGAGCAACAATTGGGCGAAGGCGCTTCCGGGGTGATTTCCCGGGCGATCTGGCAGCGCGACGATGGCACGACGCAGGCGGTTGCGGTGAAGTTGTACAAAGGCGAGATGACCAGCGACGGCTCGCCGTTGCACGAGATGAATGCCTGCATCACCGCAGGCTTGCACCCCAACCTGATCCGCGTCGAGGGGCGCATCAGCGGCCATCCCGATCAGCAGCAGGGATTGGTGATGCAGTTGGTTGATCCGAGCTTCCGCAATCTGGCGGGTTTGCCGAGCCTGGCCTCATGCTCTCGGGACGTCTATGCCGAAGATTGCCGGTTCTCGGCCGACGTGGCCCTGCGCATCGCCAAGGGCATCGCTTCGGCGGCGGAGCATCTGCATCGACAAGGCATCACCCACGGCGACCTCTACGGTCACAACATTCTGTTGAACTCTCAGGGTGATTGTCTGCTGGGGGATTTTGGCGCGGCGTCGTTTCATGCCACCGCCGATGACGCACAGACACGCGCGTTGCAGCGGCTGGAAGTGCGTGCATTCGGTGTGTTGCTCGGGGAGCTGCTGGAGCGTGTCGACTCGGGGTTGAGTACAGAGCGGCGCTTGGCATTGGAAGCGCTGGAGCGGCGCTGCTGTCAGGCGGATGTCTTGGGACGCCCGGCATTCAGCGAAGTGATAGAACTTCTGCAAGATCACTGACGGAGACGAACACTGTGGCGAGGGAGCTTGCTCCCGCTGGATGGCGAAGCCGTCCCGAAAAAGCGACGACTGCTGCGCAGCCGAGCGGGAGCAAGCTCCCTCGCCACAGGTCAATACAGCAGCAGATCAGCCAGCCAGGCCGACAAACATGTCCTGCACATCATCATGGTTGTCGAGACCTTCAAGGAACGCTTCGACTTCAGCCATCTGCTCGTCGCTCAACCCGCCGACCGGGTTCTTCGGCTGGTAGCCGAGCTTGGCCGACAGCACAGTGAAGCCTTGTTCCGGCAGGGCTTTCTGCACGGCATCAAGATCAGTCGGGTCGGTGAGGAACAGCGTCGCGCCCTCTTCACCCGGCTCGAAATCCTGGGCGCCGGCTTCAATCGCAGCCATTTCCGGATCGGCGTCGGGGCTATCCGGTGCGGCTTCGATCATGCCGACGTGGTTGAACATCCATGCCACCGAACCGGAAGCGCCCAACTGGCCCTTGCGGAACGCCACGCGGATTTCCGCGACGGTGCGGTTGATGTTGTCGGTCACGCATTCAACGATCAGCGGCACCTGATGCGGGGCAAAGCCTTCGTAGGTGACGCGATGGTATTGCACGGTTTCACCCAGCAGACCGGCGCCTTTCTTGATCGCGCGATCGAGGGTTTCTTTTGGCATCGAGGCTTTCTTCGCCTGTTCGACCACCAGACGCAGGTGTGCGTTGGTGGCGGTATCGGCGCCGTTGCGCGCAGCAATGGTGATTTCCTTCACCAGTTTGCCGAAGATTTTTCCTTTGGCGTTGGCTGCCGCTTCTTTGTGTTTAACCTTCCACTGTGCGCCCATTACTCACTCTCTTGATCTGTGGCGCCGAGACATCTATTGGCCGACGCGTGGCGGCAAGTTTATACGGCCTAAAGTCGGCAATCGACCAAAAAAACCGCTGACGGAATCGACATCTTCACCAAAGCGTGTAGGGGAATTCTGAAAAGCGCCTTTGACATGACCATTCAGCCCGACGGTTTCGTACCCTTGATTCCCCGTATCGCCTGACAGGGCTTGCTCGAATGCTCAATGACAAGGAAAGTCCGTTCACCCTTACCCTGACCGACAGTGGATTGCGCCTGCCGGTGGTGCGTTTTCGCGGCGAGGAAGCGCTGAACCAGCCCTACCGTTTCGACATCGAACTGCTCGGCCTGGCCCCGGCCATCGCTCCGGGATCCTTCCTGCACAGGCCAGCCTTTTTGCGGCTGAGTGAACAGCAGGGCTTCCACGGCACAATCTCCAGTGCCAGTTGCGAGCATCGCGGCACGCATCGGGTCGGCTATCGGCTGATTCTGGTGCCGTATCTGCAACAACTGGCGCAAGCGCAGCAACGACGCGTGTTCACCCACCTCAGCGCGCCGCAGATCATTCAACAACTACTCGAAGAACACGCCCTGCCAGCGCACAGCTACCGCATGGAAATGACCGTGGGCCACTACCCGGCCCGGGCGTTTTGCATTCAGTACGAAGAAACTGATCTGGCGCTGCTGCAACGGCTCTGCGAAGAAGAAGGCATCCACTATCACTTCGAACACGGGCCGGACGGACACGTCGTGGTGTTCGCCGACGACAGCCTGGGCCTGCCGCAGGAACCGGTCGAAATCCCCTTCAATGCCGAAGACCAACCGCCATCGCCCTGCGTCAGCGTTCTCTACCAACAGCATCGTGCGGCACCGGTGCCAATGCTGCATGCGGTGCGCAATCGCGGCCAGCCAGCCTGCAACGGCGAAGCGGCGAACGAAGTTTCCCCGCCGCTGCCGGTGCCAGCGCGCTCACTGGAGCGCCTGCACGCCGAACAACGCAGTCGTCGTCATCTGCAGCGACAACGCTGCCAACTGCGCTCCATTCACGGGCGCAGTGATTGCTGCTCTCTGCTCAGTGGCCGTTTGCTGCTGGTCGCAGATCACCCGATCAGTCATTTCAATGAACAGTGGTTGATCAGTGCCGTACGCCACCATGGGCAACACCCATCGATCCTTGATCCGGCGCCAAACGCTCATCGCTATCACAACGACTTTACCGCTCAGCCCTGGTCGAACGATTTTCGTCCGCCACTCAAACAGCCGCGTCCGAATGTGGCCGGTTATCACGTGGCGCGGGTGGCGGGTGCACCGGGGCAGCCTGCGCAAGTGGACGAAAACGGCTGTCTCGCCGTGACCTTGTGGCCCGCAGACCATCAGCCCGGCAATGACAGTGCCGCCCTCTGGCTGCCGATCGCCATGAGCCGGCTGAACGGCCCCGTCGCCGTCGATGAACTGCCAGGTGCCGGCAGCGAAGTATGGGTCAGCTTTCTCGACAGCGATCCGGACCGACCGATCCTGTGCCTCGGTCACGCCCGCCAGCCACCGGCCCGGGAGTCGGAGCCCGCGCGTGACAGCCTGCTGCTCGACTGGCTGATCAACCGCGCCGAACACTAGAGCAAAGTCAAAGATCGCGGCCTTCGGCAGCTCCCACATTCATTGCGCCAAGCGCAGCACTCATGTGGGAGCAAGCCTGCTCGCGAAGGAGTCACCTCGGTTTCAGTCGGGCGCCAGATCAAAAAAGGCCTGGATCAAGCGCAACTCACGTCGTCGCTCCATGCAGCCAAGCAGGTGTCGATTGACCAGCCCTTCCCCGGCAATGGGGATCGCCACCACGCGCGGGTCGTGGCTGACCTCCACCGATGACACCACACCGACTCCCAACTGCGCCGCGACCGCTTCGGTCACCGCCTCGCGACTGTCCAATTCCAGCAACACTCGGGGATTGATCGACGCCTGCGCACACGCCTGATCGAACGTGCGGCGGGTGATCGAACTCGGCTCGCGCAAAACCATGATCACCTGATCCAGCTCCTTGAGTTTCACTTCCCCCGCGCGGGCTGCCCATTGATGCGCTGCCGGCACCAGCGCGCAGATCCGTGACTCGCTCAGTGCTTGCAGATGCAGGCCTTTGCGCGGCTCGACCTCGGTCAGCACTGCAACGTCGGCGTGCTCCGACAACAGCGCCGCCAGGGTTTCCTGGGCATTGCCCAGACGCAGGTTCACGGTGATCCCCGGGTAGCGCGCGCGCAGGCTCGCCAACATCGGCATGACCAGGTGCGGCCCGTCCGCCGCCACCTCCAGACGCCCCGTCAGCAGCTGCCGATTGGCTTCGAGCAGTGTCTGCGCTTCTTCTGCCAGGCCAAACATGGCCCGGGTAATGGCTGCCAGTCTGGTGCCCTCCTCGGTCAGCTCCACCCGTCGCGCGGTGCGCCGCAACAAGGTGATCTGGTAGTGCTCCTCCAGCGCCTTGATGTGCCCGGTGACTGCCGGCTGGCTGATGAACAACCGCGCAGCAGCGCGGGTGAAGCTGCCTTCGCGGGCCACTGCATCGAAGGCGCGCAGCTGGAACAGGTTCATGAATAACTCTCACTGATGACTGGCATAACAACAAACAATTTGATTGATGAAGCGGCGAATTGCAACGTACGCCCCATAACTTCATCCCAGCGTTTTCCCGAGGACACACGAATGAGCACCGCCGCACCGATTCTTCTCACTCCCGGGCCGTTGACCACTTCGGCCCGCACCCGTCAGGCCATGATGGTCGACTGGGGTTCGTGGGATGATCGCTTCAACCAGTTGACCGCCAGCCTCTGCGAGCAATTGCTGGGCATACTCAACGGCGCCGCCAGTCATCATTGCGTGCCGTTACAGGGCAGCGGCACGTTTGCCGTCGAAGCGGCGATCGGCACGCTGGTGCCGCGCGATGGACAAGTACTGGTGCTGATCAACGGCGCCTACGGCAAGCGTCTGGCGAAGATCTGCGAAGTGCTCGGCCGCTCGTTCAGCACCTTCGAAACCGCCGAAGACGAACCGACCACCGCTGCCGACGTCGACCGACTGCTGCGCGCCGACGCCAACATCACTCACGTAGCGCTGATTCACTGCGAAACCAGTACCGGCATTCTCAATCCGCTGGCGGAAATCGCTGAGGTCGTTGCGCGACACGGCAAACGTCTGATCATCGACGCCATGAGTTCCTTCGGCGCGTTGCCCGTGGATGCGCAGAAAGTGCCGTTCGATGCACTGATCGCCGCCTCTGGCAAATGCCTGGAAGGCGTACCGGGGATGGGCTTTGTCATTGCCCGCAAAGAATCTCTGGCCGCCGCCGCTGGCAACTCGCACTCGCTGGCGATGGACCTGTACGACCAGCACGTCTACATGATGAAAACCGGCCAATGGCGCTTCACCCCGCCGACCCACGTGGTCGCCGCGCTGCACGAAGCCTTGTTGCAATACAGCGAAGAAGGCGGCCTGCCGGCGCGGCATGCGCGCTATGCAGCCAACTGTCAGGCGCTGATGGCAGAGATGAACAAAATCGGTTTGCGCAGCTTTCTGCCAGCGGCAGTTCAGGCGCCGATCATCGTCACTTTCCATGCGCCGAAGGACCCGCGTTATCGCTTCAAGGACTTCTACGAACGGGTCAAGGCCAAGGGTTACATCCTCTACCCCGGCAAGCTGACCCAGGTCGACACCTTCCGCGTCGGCTGCATCGGCCACGTCACCCCGGACGACATGCGCCAAGCGGTGGCAGCCGTGGCTGAAGTGCTGCGGGAAATGGAAGTGCTCGACATAAATCCCACCACAAATCCCCTGCAGGAGTGAGCCTGCTCGCGATGAGGCCCTGTCAGTCGACGAAGATGTTGAATGATCAACCGCTATCGCGAGCAGGCTCCCTCCTGCATTTGAATCGTATTGCCAAATCAGGAATTGATTGCCATGAACTACACCAATCCAACCAGCCTGCAAGCCGCGATTCTCGACTGGGCCGGCACCGTGGTCGATTTCGGCTCGTTTGCGCCGACGCAGATTTTCGTCGAAGCCTTCGCCGAGTTCGACGTGCGGGTGTCGATCGAAGAAGCCCGCGGGCCAATGGGCATGGGCAAGTGGGACCACATCCGCACCCTGTGCGACCAGCCGCAGGTGGCCGAGCGTTATCGCAAGGTGTTCGGCCGCACGCCGACCGATGACGACGTCACCGCCATCTACAACCGCTTCATGCCGCTGCAGATCGAGAAGATCGCCGAGCACTCGGCACTGATTCCCGGCGCGCTGGACACCATCGCCCAACTGCGCGAGCAAGGGATCAGGATCGGTTCCTGCTCCGGCTACCCGAAAGCGGTCATGGATAAAGTCGTCGAACTGGCCGCCAGCAACGGCTATGTCGCCGACCACGTCGTCGCCACCGACGAAGTACCAAACGGTCGCCCATGGCCGGCGCAAGCGTTGGCCAACGTGATCGCCCTGGGCATCGACGATGTGGCAGCCTGCGTGAAGATCGACGACACCGTGCCGGGCATTCTCGAAGGTCGCCGGGCCGGCATGTGGACGGTTGCGCTGATTTGCTCGGGCAACGCGCTGGGTCTGGACTACGAGGCTTTCCGCGCGCTGGGTAGCGACGAACTGACCAGCGAACGCACGCGCATTCATGCACTGTTCGAAAGCTCGCGCCCGCATTACATGATCGACACCATCAGTGATTTGCCGCAAGTGATTGCCGACATCAACAAGCGTCTGGCCAATGGTGAGATGCCGCAAAACGCCTGACGCTGAAAAACCAGAACACCGCTGATCAATAACGATCAGCGGTGTTTTTTTTGCGCGGTCCTGGAATCAGGCCAGTGCCAGGTAATTACTTACGCCGACACCAGATTGCTCTCTGCGTCGTATGCAAGGCCATCGGGATGTTTAACACTACCGTCCGGCAGCTGTTCAGTTCCATCTTCCCAGACAATACGGCCATCAGGATATTCAACAGTGTTATCCGGCCAGACGATACGCCCGTCCGGATACTCTACACGGCCGTCCTCATATTGAATGATGCCGTCGGGACGTTTGATGGATGTGTTATCGACATCCACCACGCTACCATCCGATAGTGTGGTGGAACCATCAGCATTGACGGTCGCGCCGATAGTTTGAATCAGCGTTATCAGGGCCACCGGATCAACATTAACATTGATGGTCGGCCATGGCATTGGCGGCCGCTTGTTGTCGACGGGCGTGGTCGGCGCTACTGGCTTGGTTGCCACTGGCTTGGGTGGCGCTGCGGGCCTGGTCGGTGCAACCGGTTTAGTTGGCGCAGGTTTGGGTGGCGCTACAGGTTTGCTCGGTGCAACCGGTTTGGTTGGCACAGGCTTGCTCGGTGCAACTGGTTTGGTTGGTGCAGGTTTGCTCGGTGCTACCGGTTTGGTTGGCGCAGGTTTGCTCGGTGCCGGTGGTTTGGCTGGCACAACCGGCCTGGTCGGTACGACTGGTTTTGGCGCAGTGGTAGAGGGGCGAGGCTTCGGGGTCGGACTTTTCATATTCATACTCAAATTAAAAAATAGACATTAAATCTTTAACAATCAACTAAAGACTCGACCAGACAATAATCAACCAAAACCAACTATTCAAACCAAAACAAAACACAAGATATAAACAACATAAAGTTACGCCAGATATAAAAACATATAACAGGTTACTTCCAACTAACTGGCAAATTAAAACCGGGTAGCACGCAGTTATCCTGACTGCAAAACATCTCACCTTGCAGGCATAAATATTCCGGCGGATTCACAGTTAACTGAGTAGCGTAAGGACGGTGTTCGATGAGGTGGTGCGCAATAACACTTGCTGCAAAGAATGCCCAAGCGCGGCGAGCTTCACGGCGTCGCGGCAATCCCGCGCCGCCCTTGCAGGCCACCGGTGTGGACGAAAATCAGACGAGTACCGGCGGCGAATCCGCCCGACTCGACATGCCGCTTGAGCGCCAGCACGGCCTTGCCGGTGTACAGCGGTTCCAAGGGAATGCCGGTCGCCTGCTCGATCTGTTCGATGAAGTTCAGCAACGCCTCATCAACCTTGGCGAAGCCGCCACGGCTGGCATCGATCAGCCGATAGTCCGCCGCAGGCCCGTTGGCGTGCGCAAGAATCGATTCGATATTCGGCGCCACGCCGTGATCATCCGGCACCGCCAGCGCGCCATACACTGAGCGCTTGCCTTTCTCGGCGATTGCCAGCCCGGCCAGTGTCGTGCCCGTGCCACAGGCCAGCCACCAGGCGTCGAAATCATTCCATCCCAGCCTGGGCAATTGTTCATCGACCTGCTGCCTGATCGCCGCGCACCCCAACGCACCGGCCAGTCCGCCACCGCCCTCGGGCACCGCCTGCAACGTTGGATACCGAGTCTGCCAAGGCGTCCAGAATCCCGGCTCGTGCCGGGCGCGGTAGCCGGCGTAACCCAGCCAGTGCAACTGCATGCCGAACGCTTGCAGATCCTCCACCGTCGGCGTGTCCTGCGGGTGCCCACGCAGCAGCCCTACAGTTTTGAATCCCAGCCGCCTGCCCGCCGCCGCCAGCGCGTGCAAGTGATTGGAATGCGCACCGCCGAGGCTGATGATGCCGTCGGCACCGGCGCGCTCGGCGGCTTTGAGGTGTTCGGCGAGTTTGAACCACTTGTTGCCACTGATCAGCGGGTCGATCTGATCGAGGCGCAGGATCGCGACTTCGATGCCGGCGCTTGCCAGCCAGTTCAGATGGAGGGGTTCGAGGGGAGCTTGGGGTAGCCAATTGGCGGGAGGCAGAAGCATGGGCACAGCACAATCTGGAAAAGACGACATATTAGTAGGAGCTGCCGCAGGCTGCGATCTCTTGATCTTGCTTTCGAACACAAGATCAACAGATCGCAGCCTGCGGCAGCTCCTACAAAATGTGTTTACAGCTCAGCGGCCAGGCGCGAACCCTGATTGATCGCCCGCTTGGCATCCAGCTCCGCCGCCACATCCGCGCCACCGATCAAGTGCACATTCTGTCCGGCTTCGACCAGGCCATCGTGCAACTCACGCAACGGATCCTGCCCGGCGCAGATCACGATGTTGTCCACCGCCAGCAATTGCGGCTCGCCGGTTTCGCCGATGCGGATATGCAAGCCCTGGTCATCGATGCTCAGGTACTCAACGCTGTTGAGCATCTGTACCTGTTTGTTCTTCAGACCGGTGCGATGAATCCAGCCAGTGGTTTTGCCCAGACCGTCGCCGACCTTGGTTTTCTTGCGCTGCAACAGGAACACCTCACGGGCCGGCGCATGGGGTGCCGCTTTGATCCCCGCCACCCCACCACGGGCTTGCAGTTGCGTGTCGATGCCCCACTCTTTCCAGAATGCCGCGCGATCAAGACTGGTGGCCACGCCTTGATGGACGAGGAATTCCGACACGTCAAAACCGATCCCGCCCGCACCGATCACCGCGACCCGCTTGCCGACCGGCTTGCGCTCGAGGATTACGTCCAGATAACTCAGTACCTTGGCGTTCTCGACACCCGGAATCGCTGGCACGCGCGGGGCAATACCGGTGGCGAGAATGATTTCGTCGTAGCCACCTTCAACCAGTTTCGTCACGTCGACGCGGGTGTTCAGGCACACCTCGACATTCGTGGTCTGCAACTTGCGCTTGAAATAGCGCAGGGTCTCGAAAAACTCTTCCTTGCCCGGCACGCGCTTGGCGATGTTGAACTGGCCACCGATCTCACTGGCCGAATCGAACAGCGTTACCTGATGACCGCGCTCGGCGGCCACGGTGGCGGCGGACAACCCGGCAGGGCCGGCACCGACCACGGCGATTTTCTTGATCTGCTGCACCGGCAGGTAATTGAGTTCGGTCTCGTGGCAGGCGCGCGGGTTGACCAGGCAACTGGTGAGCTTGCCGCCAAAGGTGTGGTCCAGGCACGCCTGGTTGCAGCCGATGCAGGTGTTGATTTCGTCGGCGCGGCCTTCGGCAGCCTTGTTGACGAACTCCGGGTCGGCGAGGAACGGCCGCGCCATCGAGACCATATCGGCATCGCCTTCAGCAAGAATCTGCTCGGCGATTTCCGGGGTATTGATGCGGTTGGTGGTAATCAGCGGAATGCTCACAGAGCCGCGCAACTTGGCCGTGACTTTGCTGAATGCCGCGCGCGGGACTTTGGTGGCGATGGTCGGAATCCGCGCTTCGTGCCAGCCGATGCCAGTGTTGATGATGGTCGCACCGGCCTGCTCGATGGCCTTGGCCAAGGTGACGATCTCGTCCCAGGTGCTGCCGCCCTCGACCAGATCGAGCATCGACAGACGGAAAATAATGATGAAGTTCGGTCCCACCGCTTCGCGCACACGGCGGACGATTTCCACCGGCAGGCGCATGCGGTTTTCGTAGCTGCCACCCCAGCGGTCGGTGCGGTGGTTGGTGTGGGCGGCGAGGAACTGGTTAATGAAATAACCTTCCGACCCCATTATCTCGACGCCGTCGTATTCGGCGGACTGCGCCAGCACCGAACAGGTGACGAAATCGCTGATCTGCTTCTCGATGCCCGCCTCGTCCAGCTCCTTGGGCTTGAACGGGTTGATCGGCGCCTGGATTGCGCTCGGCGCTACCTGCTTCGGGCTGTAGGCATAACGGCCGGCGTGGAGAATCTGCATGCAGATCTTGCCGCCGGCCTCATGCACGGCGCGGGTGACGATGCGGTGCTTGAGCGCCTCTTCTTCGCTGGTCAGTTTCGCCGCGCCAGAGTACACGCCGCCTTCATCATTCGGGCCGATGCCGCCCGTGACCATCAGGCCGACGCCGCCCCGGGCACGTTCGGCGAAGTACGCCGCCATGCGTTCGAAGCCACCCGGTTTTTCTTCCAGGCCAGTGTGCATCGAGCCCATCAAGGTGCGGTTGCGCAGCGTGGTGAATCCCAGGTCCAGCGGGGCCAGCAGATGCGGGTAATGAGCGGCGGTCATCGGTAACTCCACAACGAGCGATCACGGAAAGTTGCGGGAGCTCTGCGTCCCCCGTCAGTCATGTTCGACAGACTAAGAGGCGCACCGCTGTCACTCAATGACCGTAACTGACAAGTTATTGATCCAAATGCGCAGCGCCCCTTGGCAATCCGGGCCATGGGCCCTAACCTAGGCGCCACACTCTGTACCCGGCTGTTGTTGGTTTTCATGCGCAAACTTCTGTATCTGTTTTTCTCCATGGCCCTCGTTGCCGCTTTGACCACCTACGCCATGTGGGCGGCGGACCGGCCGGCGGGGCATTACCTGTCGGATCTGCGCATCAAGCTTGCTGTCGATCAGGGCACACCCGCCGATCGTGGCAACCTCCTGGGCATTCAGCCCGAACTGTTTCCCACCGATTATCAAAGCTCCGCACGCCTGCACCGCAAGCTCGCGGCTTATCTTCAGCAAGCCCGCGATCAAGGCTTGCTCAATGAGAAAACCGTGGTGGTCTTGCCCGAGCATGTCGGCACCTGGCTGATGATCAGCGGCGAGAAAGACGAGCTGTACCAGGCACCGACCCTGGCTGAGGCGATGAACTGGCTGGCGGCGAGCAATCCGTTGCTGTTCGCCCGCGCCTGGCTGAGTGCAAAGGGCGAGCAACGTCTGGACGACGCGCACCTGCGGATGAAATCGAAGGCCATGGCCAAGGATTATCAGGCGCTGTTCGGGGGCCTGGCCAAGGAGTTTCAGGTCACACTGGTGGCCGGCTCCATCGTGCTGCCGGAGCCAAGCATTCGCGACGGTCAGCTCAAGCCCGGTAGCGGCGCCCTGTTCAACAGCAGCGTGGTCTTCGGCCGCGACGGCGTGCCGCTGGGCCAGCCGCAACGGCAGATGCACCCGATCTTCGATCAGCAAGGCGTGATCAAGGCCGAGGACAAACACGCCATCCAGGTCGTCGACACACCGGCCGGACGCTTGGGCATCCTGATCGGCAGTGACAGCTGGTATCCCGCCAACTACCGCACCCTCGATGAACAAGGCGCGCAACTGGTGGCCGTACCAGCGCAGGTCATTGGCCAGGGTGCCTGGGACAAACCGTGGCGGGGCTACAAAGGTTCGAGCACGCCAGGGTCGGTCAGCCTCAAGCCCGGCGACCTCAGTGAAGGCCAGGCCTGGCATCGACTGACCCTCACCGCACAACCGCCGAGCAGCCGCGCGATTGCCGGCGTCAGTGTGTTCATGCGCGGGCAGTTCTGGGACAAGCCGAGCACCGGCAGGAGCTTTCTCAGCAGCAACGGCCAGCAGTTCGCCGATAGCGAAACCCGTGGCGCGCGTTTGCTGAACGTCTGGCTGTAAATCATGAAGCCGCAGCCGATGCGTCTCGGGGATCTGTCGGTAGGCTTCGTGCACAGCCTGGCTGATGCCGTGCGCAGCCACGACGCCGACCCGCTGCCGTTATTGGAGCAATACGGCCTCGATGCTGCGCGACTGGCCGAGGCAGGAGCGCGTTTATCAATCCCGCGCTACATGCGCCTTGGCCATGCCGCCATCCAGCTGACGGGCGACCCGGCCCTGGGCCTGCGCATGGGCCGGATGATTCGCTTGAATCAGGCAGGTCTGGCCGGCATCACCGCCGCGCAGGCGCCCACCGTACGCGAAGCGGCCCGCTGCCTGACCCGCTTTGAACCGCTTTACGGTTCCAATTACCGCGGCCAATCCAGTTTCCATGAAGACGCCAATGGCGCCTGGCTGCGTTTCTACTCGATCAGCCCGTACAACGCCTATAACCGCTTCGTGGTCGATTCGATCCTCGCCGGCTGGCTGCACCAATTGTCGGGGCTTTGCGGCCAATCGTTGCGCGCCGAAAGGATCGAAATCGAGTTCGAAGCGCCGGACTACCGCGACGCGTACACCGTGCTCGGCGACTGCCCGATCCAGTTCAGCGCCGAACGCAATCAATTGCGCCTGAGCTTGAGCAGCCTCGCCCTGCGCAACCCCGAGCATTGTCCGAGCACCTGGCGACATCTACTGCAACTGTGTGAGCGGGAACTGGAGCAATTGACCCGCACCCGCAGCCTGCGCGAGCGCATCACCCAATTGCTCGGACCGCTGCTCAATGGCGGCCGCGAACCGGATCTTGAAGAAGTCGCCGCACGCCTGAAACTGCCCACCTGGACCCTGCGCCGCAAGCTTGCCGAAGAAGGCACGCAGTTCCGCGCAATCCTCAACGACACACGCCGCGACCTGGCGATGACCTATATCCGCGACACCGAACTGGCGTTCGGCGAAATCGCCTACCTACTGGGCTTCGCCTCAGCCGAAGCTTTCCAGCGCGCATTCAAACGCTGGAGCGGCCAGACGCCCGGCGAATCCCGACGCAATTATCGCTCGGGAGCCTGAAGCTCAGAGCTCCGTTGCATCGTCAGCCGGCTCTGGTTGATCCAGCTCAAAGGCCTGGTATTCGAGCAGTTCTTCCTGATACTCATCCATCGTATAAATCCCCCAAACCGCTCGCTGTGAAAATGGCTGATCAATCGACCTGTGCCCCGAGCATAAAGTGCCCGTGTGAAGGAAAAGTGAAACGCGACCTTCATGAATAAAACGTAGCAGGTGGTTGGAGATTTATCGCGGCGATGGTGTGGCAGCTATGTAACGAGATCTTAAGCCAACCCAAAACAATGTAGGAGTGAGCCTGCTCGCGATAGCGGTGTATCAGTCATTGATGAAGTGACTGATAAACCGTCATCGCGAGCAGGCTCACTCCTACAGTTTGAAACGCGGGGTTATTGGCCCGACGCAGGCATCGCCGGGATCGGCTCGGACGGCGGTGGAATATCCGGGTTGGTCGGTGGCGTGATGGTTTCGCTGGCCGGCGCAGGCTCTTGCGCGGGCGCCGGTGCAGGCGTGATCGGCGTCGACTCAGCTGGCGGCACCACTGGCTCGGAGCTCACTGGCGCGGTTTCAACCGGGGCCGGAGCCGGTTCCGCAGCTGGCGCAGGCGCAGGCGCCGGTTCCGCTGCAGGTGCTGGCACCAATGGCGCAGCAGCGGGTGCAGGCGTCACCTTGGGCTCTGGCACGCCGAGATCGGTTTTCGGTTTTTCTTCGATGTGCGCAGCCTTCTTCGCGTCGGCGGGGAGGAATTGCTCCACCAGGGTGAAGAAACGCTCGTAGAACTTCTGCGCAGTGACCGTCTCGCTGGCGACCTTGACCATCGAGTCGTCTGAAGAACCGATCGGCATCGATACCGAGCCCAACACGCCAACACCGAGGCTGGCCGAGTTGTTGGTCTTCTTCAGCGCGTAACGGTCCTGCAGGGCGTTGGCGAACACCGTAGCGTGATGCCCGGCGCTGCCGTCTTCGGCACAGACCACGTTGAAGCTGATCTCCAGGTGCGTCTCGCCGGTCTGCTGGAAACTCTTGTGACCGCTGACCAGCTTCGGATCACTGCTGGTAATGATGTAGCCCTGACTGAGCAACGCACGCCGCGCCGCTTCGCAACTGGCGGTATCGGTCACCGGGTAATTGCGCGAAAAGGTGCCGGAGTCATCGAAGTTCTCATGCTCATAGATCGGCTTGTCCTTCGAACAACCGGCCACCGCAGTCAACAAAAGCGCCAGCCCGACAACACGCATGGGAGTGGAAATCAACATTGAACATCCTGAGGGAAAACAGTCCGGGGCGTATTGTGCAACAGATCGCCGCCCCATGGCGCATGGAATAGTGTCAAGAATCGGTTACAACTCTACCGGTCATGGCCGCAAGGAAAAAGCCGCGCCGACAAATGATCTGCCAGCGCGCGCAATCCGCCGTGGCCCGGTGACTCGGCGGCCACAATATCCACAACTGCCGCGCATGCCGGGGACAGTGTACATCTGAAGAAACAGGTCGGCCGCCAAGCCGCCTTCGCGAGCAGGCTCGCTCCCACAGAACCAACCCCCCGAGCGCACGACCGGCCCAAAACCCGCCAGGCCCAAAAACGAAAAAGCCCCGACCAACCAGGCCGGGGCTTCCTCAATCCACCTCAGTCAAAAGATCAGAACCGCTCGATCTTCGCCTCAGCTTCCAACTGCTTGCGATAAGCCGCAAAGTCCTGCTGCCCCTCGCGGGAAGCGAGGAAGCGACGATATTGCGCCTTCTCCTCATCCGTCGGCGCAGCCGCTTCATTGACGCCATTCAGACGCACGATCATCAGACTACCGTCCGGCAACGTAACGCTGGTGAACGTCGGCTTGTCCTTGGCAGTCGGCTTCGGCATCCGGAACAACGCCTGCAGCACAGCCGGATCAACCCCTTCCTGACCACGGGTGGCCGCTTCAGTGGTTTTCCAGTTCTGACCGTCAACCGCCTTGTCCAGCGGCGCCTTGCCGTCACGCAGATCAGCAATCAGCTTCTCGGCACGGGTCTTGGCCTCGGCACTGGCGTGCTCCTTGGTCAACTGAGTGCGGATCGCCGCGCTCACGCTTTCCAGGGGCAGTTGCGCAGGCTTCAGATGTTCCTTCGCACGCAGCACGATCACCGTTTCCGGGTCCAGTTCGATGGCGGTGCTGTTGGCACCTTCATCAATCACTTCCGGGCTGAACGCGGCAGTTACCACGGCACGGTTGGCCGCAACACCTTCGCCACCTTCACGGCCAAACGGCTTGGAGGTGTGTACGGTCAGTTTCAGGTCCGCTGCTGGCTGGGCCAGGTCAGAGGCTTCGAACGCCGAGTCTTCCAGCTGCTTGGTCGCCTCAACGAAACGCTGCTCGACCTGAGCGGCTTTCAGCTCGCGGGTCAGCTTGTCTTTCAAGCTAGCGAGGGTCGGCACTTCAGGCGCTTCCACGCCCAGCAGCTTGATCAGGTGGAAACCGAAATCAGTACGGATCGGCTCCGACACCTGGTCTTTCGACAAGGAGTACAGGGCTTTTTCGAAAGCCGGGTCATAAACGCCAGGACCGGCATAACCGAGGTCACCACCATTGTTGGCAGAACCCGGATCCTGCGAGAACTCCTTGGCCAGCGCTTCGAACTTCTCGCCCTTGGCCAGACGCGCCTGGACTTCCTCGATCTTCGCTTTGGCCTGCGCTTCGGTAGTCTTGTCGTTCACTTCAATGAGGATGTGAGCGGCACGACGCTGTTCCGACAGGTTGGCGATTTCTTTCTGATACGCCGCCTCAAGGTCTTCATCCTTGACCGCGACCTGATCGAAGAACGACGACTTCTTCAGCTCGACGTAATCGATGATCACCTGATCCGGCGTCATGAATTCCTTGGCGTGCTCGTCGTAGTATGCCTTGACCTCGTCGTCGGTCAGCTTGACCGCAGCCGGGTCGGCCTTGACGTTCAGAGTAGCGAAATCGCGGGTCTGTTTTTCCAGACGGGCGAATGCCAGTACTTCGGCGTCGGTGACGAAACCGCTGCCGGCAACGCCTGCGCGCAACTGGCCGATCAGCATTTCCTGAGCCAGCATCTGGCGGAACTGCATGCGGCTGTAACCCAGTTGGCGGATTACCTGGTCGAAACGCTCGGAGCTGAACTTGCCATCGACCTGGAATTCAGGCGTCTGCAGGATCACCTGATCCAGCGCGGCTTCGGAGAAAGAGAACTTCGCCTGTTCGGCGCCTTGCAGCAGCAGCTTGCGGTCGATCAGGCCTTTGAGAGCCGATTCGCGCAGCATTTTTTCGTCGAGCAAGGAAGCATCGAAGTCCTTGCCCAGCTGTTGCATCAGCTGACGGCGTTGCATGTCAACGGCCTGGCTCAGCTCGTTCTGGCTGATTTCGTCACCGTTGACCTTGGCCGCCTCGTTCTTGTGAGTCGTGGCCTGGAAAATGGCGTCGAAACCGGTCAGGGCCATCAGTGCAACGATGACCCCGATAATGGTCTTGGCAATCCAGCCTTGTGAATTGTCCCTGATATTCTGCAGCATGCGTCCCCCAGAAACGGTTGAACTTCAATTTAGGCAACCGTGGAGCGTGGGTAGAATCCGGATAGAAGAAAGGCGCATCCGAGGATGCGCCTTCTCGTAACTGGCGGAGCGGACAGGGCTCGAACCCTCGATCCCGGCGTTACAGGTGCCTGTTCCAGCCACCTGCTCTACCGCTCCGCTGCCAAGTCAGGCTTGACCCCGACCCGGATGGGTAAAAACCTGAAAACTCAGTTAACAGCTTCTTTCAGTGCTTTACCGGCTTTGAAACCTGGCTTCTTGGCAGCCGGGATTTCCAGAGTCTTGCCGGTTTGCGGGTTGCGACCGGTACGAGCCGGACGGTCAGTCACGGAGAAAGTACCGAAACCAACCAGAACAACGGAGTCGCCAGCCTTCAGAGCGCCAGTGACGGATTCGATTACAGCGTCCAGCGCACGGCCAGCAGCAGCTTTCGGGATATCAGCGGATGCAGCGATAGCATCAATCAGTTCCGACTTGTTCACTCTAAGTCCCCTTATATCTATTTTGAGATGTTTCTAAGTTTTTTGGTGAAAGCAAAAACGAGTGCTGAATGGCCTACAGACACTTAAGAGCCGCTTTATAACAAGGGCTCTAAAAAGCTGTCAAGGAAAGCCCCCCAGGCTAAAACGTATTAATGCGTGCTAATTCTTTCCTTGGCATCAGACTCGCGTTTTTCGTCCTTGGCAACTATCTCTGGAGCCACATCCGGCAAGGGCTCCGGCGCGTATTGCAGCGCAATTTGCAGGACCTCGTCAATCCATTTAACCGGTTTGATCTGCAGATCCTGCTTGATATTGTCAGGAATCTCCTTCAGATCGCGGACGTTTTCTTCCGGAATAATCACAATCTTGATTCCGCCGCGATGCGCCGCCAGCAGTTTTTCTTTCAGGCCGCCAATCGCCAGCACCTGACCACGCAAGGTGATCTCACCGGTCATGGCGACGTCGGCGCGCACCGGAATACCGGTCAATGCCGAGACCAGCGCCGTGCACATACCGACGCCAGCGCTAGGACCGTCTTTCGGCGTCGCCCCTTCCGGCATGTGAATGTGGGTGTCGCGCTTCTCGTGGAAGTCCAGTGGAATGCCCAGGCTCTTGGCGCGGCTGCGGACCACGGTCTGCGCGGCAGTGATCGATTCGACCATTACATCACCGAGCGAACCGGTCTTGATCAGCTGGCCTTTGCCCGGAATCACAGCAGCTTCGATCGTCAGCAATTCGCCGCCAACCTGAGTCCATGCCAGGCCAGTCACCTGTCCCACCTGATCCTGTTGCTCGGCCAGACCGTAGCGGAATTTACGCACGCCCAGGAAATGCTCAAGCAGATCAGCTGTCACTTTTACCGAGAAACGTTTTTCCAGCGCATGCTCTTTGACCGCCTTGCGGCAGACCTTGGCAATCTGCCGCTCAAGGCCACGCACGCCCGCTTCACGAGTGTAATAACGGATGATGTCGCGGATCGCTTCCTCGTCGAACTCCAGCTCGCCCTTCTTCAGACCATTGGCGGCGATCTGTTTTGGCGACAGGTATTTCACGGCGATGTTGATCTTCTCGTCTTCGGTGTAACCCGGCAGACGGATGACTTCCATCCGGTCCAGCAACGCTGGCGGGATGTTCATCGAGTTCGAGGTGCACAGGAACATCACATCGGACAGGTCGTAGTCGACTTCCAGATAGTGATCGTTGAAGTTGTGGTTTTGCTCGGGATCAAGCACTTCCAGCAACGCAGACGCCGGGTCGCCACGCATGTCGCTGCCCATCTTGTCGATTTCATCGAGCAGGAACAGCGGGTTACGAACGCCCACTTTTGTCATTTTTTGAATCAATCTTCCCGGCATCGAACCGATGTAGGTCCGGCGATGGCCACGAATTTCCGCTTCATCGCGAACACCGCCCAGGGCCATGCGCACGAATTTGCGATTGGTGGCGTGGGCGATCGACTCCGCCAGCGAGGTTTTACCCACACCTGGAGGACCGACCAGGCACAACACCGGGCCACGGATTTTCTTCACGCGCTTTTGCACGGCGAGGTATTCAAGGATGCGTTCCTTGACCTCTTCAAGACCGTAGTGATCGGCGTCGAGAATGTCTTCAGCACGGGCCAGATCGAGGCGTACCTTGCTCTGCGCCTTCCACGGCACCTGCACCAGCCAGTCGATGTACGAGCGCACCACGGTGGCTTCAGCCGACATCGGCGACATTTGCTTGAGCTTGTTCAGCTCGGCGGTGGCTTTGGCCAGTGCGTCTTTCGGCAGGCCGGCAGCATCGATGCGCTTTTTCAGTTCTTCGATTTCGTTGTGGCCTTCGTCACCATCGCCGAGCTCTTTCTGAATGGCCTTCATCTGCTCATTCAGGTAGTACTCGCGCTGGCTGCGCTCCATTTGCTTTTTGACGCGACCGCGAATGCGTTTCTCAACCTGCAGCAGGTCGATTTCGGCGTCCAGCAGCGCCAGCACGTGCTCGACACGGGCCGACAGATCGATGATCTCGAGGATTTCCTGCTTCTGCTCGATTTTCAGCGCCATGTGCGCGGCCATGGTGTCGACCAGGCGACCCGGCTCATCGATGCTGTTGAGGGATGACAGGACTTCAGCCGGGACCTTCTTGCCCAGCTGCACATATTGTTCGAACTGCGACAGCAACGTGCGCACGAAGACTTCCGACTCGCGCTCGGCGGCATCGACTTCTTCGATCAAAGAGACTTCGGCGCGGCAGTGGCCATCGACTTCGCTGAAGCGTTCGACGGTACCACGCTGCTCGCCTTCGACCAGAACCTTGACCGTGCCATCAGGCAGCTTCAGCAGCTGCAGCACGGTAGCAATCGTACCTACGCGATAGAGAGCGTCTTCACCGGGATCATCGTCAGCCGGGTTTCGCTGGGCCAGCAGCAGAATCTGCTTGTCACCCGTCATCGCAGCCTCGAGGGCTTCGATGGATTTCTCGCGCCCCACGAACAGCGGGATAACCATGTGCGGATAAACCACGACATCACGCAATGGCAGGAGAGGCAATTCGATGGTTGTCTTCATGATTTCGCCTCTACGGCGGCCATATGGCCGTAATCAGATGGAATTGAGCTTGAAACCAAGATGGGGGCTGCCTCGAAAAAAAACAAGCGTAAAGCGGAGGTAAAAAACGACTTAAAAAAAAAGAGGCCCGAAGGCCCCTTCTTTGTTGCGGCGCGGTGGACGCTTACGCGTCCGGCGCTGCCTTGGCCGCCGGCTCACTGTTTTCGTAGATATACAGTGGCTTGGACTTGCCTTCGATCACGCTTTCATCGATCACGACTTTGCTCACCTCGGACTGCGAGGGGATCTCATACATCGTGTCGAGCAGCACACCTTCGAGAATCGAACGCAGGCCACGAGCACCGGTTTTACGTTCCAGGGCACGCTTGGCGACCGATTTCAGCGCGTCGGAACGGAATTCCAGGTCCACGCCTTCCATCTCGAACAGCTTGGCATACTGTTTGGTCAGAGCATTTTTCGGCTCGGTGAGGATCTGCATCAGCGCAGCCTCGTCGAGCTCGTCCAGTGTCGCCAGGACCGGCAGACGACCGACGAACTCCGGGATCAGACCGAACTTGACCAGATCGTCAGGCTCGACTTCACGCAGGGATTCACCGACTTTCTTGCCTTCTTCCTTGCTGCGCACTTCGGCGTTGAAGCCGATGCCGCCTTTGGTGGAACGGTTCTGAATGACCTTTTCCAGGCCTGAGAACGCACCACCGCAGATGAACAGGATGTTACGGGTGTCGACCTGCAGGAACTCCTGCTGCGGATGCTTGCGGCCACCTTGCGGCGGTACCGAGGCGACCGTGCCTTCGATCAACTTGAGCAAGGCTTGCTGCACGCCTTCACCGGAAACATCACGGGTGATCGACGGGTTGTCGGACTTGCGGGAAATCTTGTCGATTTCGTCGATGTAGACAATACCCATCTGGGCTTTCTCTACGTCGTAATCGCACTTCTGCAGCAGCTTCTGAATGATGTTCTCGACATCTTCACCCACGTAACCGGCCTCGGTGAGGGTGGTTGCGTCGGCGATGGTGAACGGAACGTTCAGCAAGCGCGCCAGCGTTTCGGCCAGCAGGGTTTTACCAGAGCCTGTCGGGCCGATCAGCAGGATGTTGCTCTTGCCGAGTTCGACGTCGTCAGCCTTTTTGTCACGCTGGTTCAGGCGCTTGTAGTGGTTGTACACCGCTACGGCCAAAACCTTTTTCGCACGCTCCTGACCAATGACGTACTGGTCAAGGATGCCGCTGATTTCTTTAGGCGAAGGCAATTTATGCGCGCTGCTTTCGGCCTGTGCTTCCTGCACCTCCTCGCGGATGATGTCATTGCACAGGTCGACGCACTCGTCGCAGATAAAGACCGAGGGGCCGGCAATCAATTTGCGCACTTCATGCTGGCTTTTGCCACAGAAGGAGCAATAGAGCAGCTTGCCGTTGTCCTCGCCGTTGCGGGTGTCAGTCATTCGTTCGATCCAAATCCGATAGGCTTGCAACACAAGATGAAGGCTATTGCGGGCTTTTTCAAGCCCGCCGCTGATCGGACATGCCGATCAGGCCTGTTTTGCGCTGCTTATATTAAGCTGGACGCTGGTTGATCACTTCATCGATCAGGCCGTATTCCTTCGCAGCTTCGGCACTCATGAAGTTGTCGCGATTGGTGTCGCGCTCGATTTCTTCCAGAGTACGGCCGCTGTGCTTGGCCATCAGCATGTTCAGACGCTCGCGGATGAAGAGGATTTCCTTGGCGTGGATTTCGATGTCCGACGCCTGGCCCTGGAAACCACCCAGTGGCTGGTGAATCATCACGCGCGAGTTCGGCAGGCAGAAACGCTTGCCCGGAGCACCTGCGGTGAGCAGGAATGCGCCCATGCTGCAGGCCTGACCGATGCAGGTGGTCGATACGTTCGGCTTGATGAACTGCATGGTGTCGTAGATCGACATGCCTGCAGTCACCGAACCGCCCGGCGAGTTGATGTACAGATGGATGTCCTTGTCCGGGTTTTCCGCTTCAAGGAACAGCAGTTGCGCACAGATCAGGTTGGCCATGTAGTCCTCTACCGGGCCCACCAGAAAGATCACTCGCTCCTTGAGCAGGCGCGAGTAGATGTCGTAGGCGCGTTCGCCACGAGCGGACTGCTCGACAACCATCGGGACCAGGCCGCCGGCGGCCTGGATATCAGAGTTCTGCTGAATATAAGAATTACGGAACATGCTCTGCAGTCGCTCCCAAATAGTTATGTCTTGAATACGCATAAGCCAGCTCGAGAGCTGGCTTATGGTGTGCACTTCTAACGCAAAATCAATCAGTCGGCTGCTGGAGCTTCTACCGGCTTGACTGCTTCTTCGTAGGAGACCGATTTGTCGGTCACACTAGCTTTCTGCAGAACAGTATCCACAACTTGTTCTTCCAGCACAACCGAACGCACTTCGTTCAGTTGCTGCTCGTTTTTGTAGTACCACGACACGACCTGCTCTGGCTCCTGGTAAGCGGAAGCCATTTCCTGAATCATTTCGCGAACGCGAGCTTCGTCAGGCTTCAGATCGAACTGCTTGACCACTTCAGCGACGATCAGGCCCAGCACGACGCGACGCTTGGCTTGCTCTTCGAACAGCTCGGCCGGCAGTTGGTCTGGCTTGATGTTGCCACCGAACTGCTGAACAGCCTGCACGCGCAGACGGTCAACTTCGTTGGACAGCAGGGCCTTTGGCACTTCGATCGGGTTGGTGGCCAGCAGACCGTCCATGACCTGATTCTTGACCTTGGACTTGATCGCCTGACGCAGTTCACGCTCCATGTTCTTGCGAACTTCGGTGCGGAAACCGTCGATGCCGCTTTCCTTGATGCCGAATTGAGCGAAGAACTCTTCGTTCAGCTCAGGCAGCTTAGGCTCGGACACAGTGTTGACGGTCACGGTGAACTCGGCCGCTTTGCCAGCGAGGTCGAGGTTCTGATAGTCCTCAGGGAAGGTCAGGTTCAGAACGCGCTCTTCACCAGCTTTAGCGCCGACCAGGCCTTCTTCGAAGCCCGGGATCATGCGGCCGGAACCCAGTACCAGCTGAGTGCCCTTGGCGGAACCGCCAGCGAACACTTCGCCGTCGACCTTGCCAACGAAATCGATGTTCAACTGATCTTCGTTCTGGGCGGCACGATCGGCCACTTCAAAACGGGTGTTCTGCTTGCGCAGGATGTCCAGCATCTTGTCCAGGTCAGCGTCAGCCACTTCAGCGCTCAGGCGCTCAACGGTGATGCCTTCGAAACCGGCAACGGTGAACTCAGGGAACACTTCGAATACGGCCACGTATTCCAGGTCCTTGCCCGCTTCGAGGGATTTTGGCTCGATCGAAGGCGAACCGGCTGGGTTCAGCTTCTGCTCGACCACAGCTTCGTAGAACGAAGACTGGATCACGTCGCCTACCGCTTCCTGGCGCGCGTCAGCACCGAAACGGCGCTTGATTTCGCTCATTGGCACTTTGCCTGGACGGAAGCCAGCAATTTTGGCCTTTTGGGCAGTCTGCTGCAGACGCTTGTTGACCTGAGTCTCGATGCGCTCTGCCGGCACGGTGACGCTCATGCGGCGCTCGAGAGCAGTAGTATTTTCAACAGAAACTTGCATGGATATTCCTCGTTGCACAGACGTTAGCCGGCCGTTTCCGACCCCAGAATCAAGGGCATGCATTCTAGTGGGTCAAACTCAAGAAGTCACCCTACTGGAAACGGGTAAAAAAACAGCAGGCAATTTATAGGGAGCGCCGCACGAATGCCGCGCACTCCACAGGCGAATACAAGCGATCACTTCAGGGCTCTGCATCAACCCTTCTATATAGAAGGACAATCAATTGGCCCTGACAGCTATACCGGCAATGACCGGAACAGCGAGCAGCTCAGCCCCATCGGAACCTGTAAATTCGATGAAGTGCCCTGCCCTGCGACCTGAATCCGGCCATAACCGGATTTCAGAACCACTAAAACAAAAAAGGCGCCAGACTGTTAAATCTGGCGCCTTTCGAAATATGGGGTGGACGATGGGGATCGAACCCACGACAACGGGAGTCACAATCCCGTGCTCTACCAACTGAGCTACGCCCACCATATTGCGTAACAAAAAAGCCAAACAACTTCTTTGTCGAAACCTCATCAGGCCCGAAGCACAAATGAAGCTTTATTTGGTGCGGATGAAGAGACTCGAACTCTTACGCCTCGCGGCGCTGGAACCTAAATCCAGTGTGTCTACCAATTCCACCACATCCGCGGATGAAGCTTTTAAAGCAAAGGCGCCAGACCGTTAAATCTGGCGCCTTTCGAAATATGGGGTGGACGATGGGGATCGAACCCACGACAACGGGAGTCACAATCCCGTGCTCTACCAACTGAGCTACGCCCACCATATCGCGTTACTTGTGCCAAAGCTGCCTAATGGCGCACCCGGCAGGACTCGAACCTGCGACCATCCGCTTAGAAGGCGGATGCTCTATCCAGCTGAGCTACGGGCGCCTTGTTAATCTGTACTCTTAAAGGACTACAAACTAAGTGCTTTCCAGTGTCGCAGAACCTTGATTCCGCTTCACCTTCTTAACCAGTGCTAGGCTGTGCCCGACAAGTGCGACGAATAGTATAGAGGGCTCCAAAGGTCGTCAAATCCTTTTTGAAAAAAATTCATTTAATTAAAGGAGTTAGCGGAATTTGCTGACCAAGCGCCTTTGCCCTCACCGCTCGACATGCGAGAATGCGTTCTCATTTTTTCCCCTCTCGATGGTTAATCACGCGCAATGACTGCACAACTAATCGACGGCAAATCGATCGCCGCCAGCCTGCGCCAGCAGATCGCCCAACGAGTTGCCGAGCGTCGCCAGCAAGGCCTGCGCACCCCCGGCCTCGCGGTGATCCTGGTCGGCAGCGATCCTGCCTCTCAGGTTTATGTCTCGCACAAGCGTAAAGACTGTGAAGAGGTTGGCTTCCTCTCTCAAGCCTACGACCTGCCCTCCGACACCACTCAGGACGCCCTGACCGACCTGATCGATCGTCTCAATGACGACCCGGCCATCGACGGCGTTCTCTTGCAACTGCCTCTGCCCGAGCACCTCGATGCGTCCAAATTGCTGGAGCGCATCCGCCCGGACAAAGACGTCGACGGTTTCCACCCATACAACGTCGGTCGTCTGGCTCAGCGCATTCCGCTGCTGCGCCCGTGCACCCCGAAAGGCATCATGACCCTGCTCGAAAGCACCGGTGCTGACCTTTACGGAATGGACGCCGTGGTCGTCGGCGCCTCCAATATTGTCGGTCGCCCGATGGCCATGGAACTGCTGCTGGCCGGCTGCACCGTCACCGTGACCCATCGCTTCACCAAGGATCTGGCCGGTCACGTCGGCCGAGCCGATCTGGTGGTCGTTGCCGCCGGCAAGCCGGGCCTGGTCAAGGGCGAGTGGATCAAGGAAGGCGCGATCGTGATCGACGTCGGCATCAACCGTCAGGACGACGGCAAGCTGGTCGGTGACGTCGTCTACGAAACTGCCCTGCCCCGCGCCGGCTGGATCACCCCGGTACCGGGCGGCGTCGGCCCGATGACCCGCGCCTGCCTGCTGGAAAACACCCTGTACGCGGCAGAAACCCTGCACGTCTGAGCGGTTTTTTCCACCGTACCGGAACCCCGCCTTGTGCGGGGTTTTTCATGCCTGAGAAAAAACTTCAACCGTTCGCCGGAAACCGCTCTTTTTACAGGCCTTTTCACGAGATTTTCAGGTCTCTCAAACAACCATCGACAGTTCTTCAGCCATACTCCTAAAATGCGCCGGTTTTAAGAAATAACCCGTTACAAACTAACGGAATATCCAACCCTTATGAGTTCGCCCGCGTGAAAATTCGTCTCTCGATTCTGAGCCTGTTTTTTGCTGTCACAGGCACATTCATCACGCCAACAATCAACGCTGCGGAAACCACCGCTGTCCCGCGCGACGCTTCGACCCTGAAGATCGCGTCCGGCAGCGCCCTGCTCATGGATATGCAGACCAATAAAGTCATTTATTCCAGCAACCCTGACGTGATCGTGCCGATCGCCTCTGTCAGCAAGCTGATGACCGGCCTGGTGGTGGTAGAAGCTCGACAGAACATGGACGAATGGATCGATGTCGATATCAGGAACACGCCGGAAATGAAGGGTGTGTTCTCCCGGGTCAAACTCAAAAGTGAGCTGCCGCGCCGCGAGATGCTGCTGATCGCGTTGATGTCTTCGGAAAACCGTGCTGCCGCCAGCCTTGCGCATCACTACCCGGGCGGCTATGCAGCTTTTATTGCGGCGATGAACGCCAAGGCCAAGGCGCTGGGCATGACCAGCACACACTTCGTCGAGCCGACCGGCCTGTCGGAACGCAACGTCTCCACCGCCCGCGACCTGAGCAAATTGCTGGTGGCTGCGCACAAGCAGCCGTTACTCGTGCAGTTGACCACCACCAAGGAAAAAACCGTGGCGTTCCGCAAGCCCAACTACACCCTGGGCTTTCGCAATACCGATCATCTGGTCAACAAGGCCGATTGGGACATCAAGATCACCAAGACCGGCTTCACCAATCCGGCCGGCCATTGCCTGGTGCTGGTGACGAAGATGGGCAATCGCCCGGTCGCCCTGGTAATTCTCGATGCATTTGGCAAGTACACGCATTTTGCCGATGCCAGCCGTATCCGCAGTTGGGTGGAAACCGGGCGCAGCGCGAATGTTCCTGCGGTAGCCCAGCAATACAAGGCCGACAAAAACCTCAAGAGTCGTCAGAGTGGCGTGGTCGAAGCGGCAAAGTAGATCCCGCGAACATGAAAAAGCCCCGAGTCTTCGGGGCTTTTTTTCGTTGCTGCTTTTTCAGTCGTTGGGCAGCGGCATCTTGTCGTCATCGGGGATGCCATCGCCCGAGCTCGGCTCTGGCGAAACGTCGGGCGTCAGCACATTGGGCCGCGCCAGTGGATCGCGCATCGGACTGCCCGGATCCAGCACCGGATCAACGTCTGGCTCTGGCGTGGTCGGGACGCTGTCAGGTTTGTGATCGTCGAAGCTTGAATCGGTACTCATACGCACCTCGCATCAAGGTTTCAGATCGGCCATCGGATCGTAGGGCTTGGCCGGTTTCTTCGGATCTTCACCAGGCTCGACATCCAGCGGCGCCTTGGCCGGACCGACCGGATCGACTTGCGGATCGTCAAGGTCCGGCGAATCCGGATCGAATCCCAGATCATCACCCGAGGAGTGATCGGACGAATGCGGGCCTTTCGGGGTTGAGGAATCTGCCATGTTGCCTCCTTGATTCACCCGCGAAGCACGGGTACTGATCTTCAGAGGCCTGCCGGGCGCAGTCGTGCCCGGCAGATGACGAACGGAGCCTTACTGCGCCGCCAGAGCTTTTCTCGCTTGCGCCGCGGCATTTTCTTCACCAGCCTGCGCCAGCTCATCGGCGGCTTTCAACCAACGGGCACGGTCTACAGCGGCGGGGATCTGCGACGGCTTCTGGATCAGAATCGCCCAGCCACCGGATTTGTCGAACGCCGACTCGAAGCTGTCAAAATCCATCAATTGCCGACGATTCATGCCAGCGCGCAACAGCACCTTCTGCTTATTGCGGTCGTAGCCGGAGAGGATCGCGTAACGCGGTTCAGCCCAAAAGGCCGAACCCTCGCTGAAGCGCACCATCACCGGATAACCTGCCGCAACCTGAGTCAACAAGGCTGGCAGCTTGCTGTCTAGCGGATAGACCACCAGGCCATATTCGCGGGCGAGGTTCTGCATGTTTTGCTGCAGCTTGTCTTCAGCGCCCGGCAAGCTCAGCGGTTTTTCCAGAAGTCCCGGAGTGATCACGATGCCTTGTTGCGACAGCAGACTGGCCAGCACCTGTGGCCCGCTCTGATTGGCTTCGCCGCGATAAAAAGTGCCGCTGAGCTCAACCCGCTCGGGCAAGCGCTTGACTTCCGGCACCACATTGCCTGCGCATCCGCTCAGCGCCGCCACGCAGGCGCCGATAAGCAACGCCCCACGCATTCGAGAAAATACCTGCACCATCTTCACTCTCTTCACAGACGCCGGACATCGTGTTCCCGCAACGCCAGCGATCATAGAGCCGCACCTGCTCGCGGTATAGCCTTAAACCGCAGACACCGCGATTACATAGAGCAAAGTGATTGGTCACTAACGACCTTTGGTCAATAGCTTGAAACACCCCATTGACTAGACTGTCACTGAAATAGAGCGAATTGCGAAAAGCGAGCGCCCGACGCAGGGCGAAGAGGAGGCACCAATGAGCCTGACCATGACCATCGTGATGTTGATAGCCGGCTGGCTGGCCGTGGCGACTGCCATGTTGTGGGGCGTGTTGCGGATTTCCCGGCGGCATCATCATCCGGTGCAGACGCCAACGGTTGAGAAGACAGAAAAGCATTCCGTACGGCACGTTGCTGCGCACTGAAGATTGAAAGCCCCTCACCCTAGCCCTCTCCCGGAGGGAGAGGGAACTGACCGGGTTGTTCTTTTGAATGACGCCGACCTGAATCATCTAGCCGAACTCAGGATTTGCAGAGCCCCTCACCCCAGCCCTCTCCCTCGGGAGAGGGCTGGGGTGAGGGGCTGGCTCTCAAACACACCGCCAATATCAAAGCGAAAAAAAACCGCCTGGACTCAACCAGCCCAAGCGGTTTTTTGTTGTCAGCCATTACGCCTGCTGAGCAACCTTCTTCTGCTTCGCCCGGCGCGACATCATGTTCAACACCTCGATACCGGCCGAGAACGCCATGGCCGCATACACATAACCTTTCGGTACATGGGCGCCGAAGCCTTCGGCGATCAGCGTCATGCCGATCATGATCAGGAAGCCCAGCGCCAGCATGACCACGGTCGGGTTGTCGTTGATGAACTTGGCCAGCGGATCAGCCGCGAGCAGCATCACCAGTACCGACACCACCACCGCGATGATCATGATCGGAAGGTGTTCGGTCATGCCGACAGCGGTAATGATGCTGTCGATCGAGAACACCATATCCAGCATGAGGATCTGGCCGATGGCCGCGGCGAAGCCCAGGGTCACGGTCGACGTCGCGCTCTTTGGATCTTCCGGCGCCGGGTCCATGCTGTGATGGATCTCGGTCGTGGCTTTCCAGACCAGGAACAGGCCACCGGCGATGAGGATCATGTCCTTCCAGGAGAACGCATGGCCGAGGATTTCGATCACCGGCTCGGTCAACTGAACGATGAAGGCGATGGTGCTCAACAGTGCCAGACGCAGGATCAGGGCCATGCCGATACCGATACGGCGCGCCTTTTGCCGGTGCTGCTCGGGCAATTTGTTGGTGAGGATCGAGATAAAGATCAGGTTATCGATGCCGAGCACGATTTCCATCACCACCAATGTGGCCAAAGCAACCCAGGCGGTCGGGCTGGCGGCGAGTTCTAACAGATATTCCATGGGTCAGTCCTGACTCTGTGTAAGACGGTTCAGATGGTCTTGGAGGAAGATTCGGATTCTTCCGCTTGTTTTTCCGGTGTTTCTTTTTTCTGGATCAAGCCACCGGTGGCATCGCTGAGCGCTTGCTCGGCGGCCTTGTGGGTGTCGTCGATCGCTTGCTTGGCGGTCTCGGCCGCAGCGCCCATCAATTGCTGCGCGCTTTTTTCCGCCTGATCACAACCGGCCAGAACCAGTAAAGACGCAAACATCACTGCGGGAAATGTGTATTTCATAAGGTTCCCTTCGAATGAACAGACAGGCGCACACACCGGCCGTCGATGGCTGGGCATTCTAGGGAGATGAACAGTTCAGGAAAATTCGTATTTTTAGCGGCTATACTTCGGTTTTCACGAAGTGGCGATCGATATGCTCAATTACCGACAACTGCATTACTTCTGGGTCGTGGCTAAAACCGGCAGCATTGTCCGCGCCTGCGAGCAGCTCAATCTGACGCCGCAGACCATCAGCGGGCAGATTTCCCTGCTCGAACAAACCTATAACGTGGAACTGTTTCGTCGCGTTGGCCGGCAGCTGGAGCTCACCGAAGCCGGACGCCAGGCCCTGCCCTACGCCGAGCAGATGTTTCAGTTGGGCGGCGAGCTGGAGCTGATGCTGCGCGCGCAACCCAACGAGCAGCAGATCCTGTTCCGGGTCGGCGTCGCCGATGTGGTGCCAAAATCCATTGTCTATCGCCTGATCGCACCGACCATGGAGCTGAGCGAGCCGCTGCGCATCACCTGTCGCGAGGACAAACTCGAACGCCTGCTCGCGGATCTGGCCATTCAACGTCTGGATCTGGTGATTTCCGACAGCCCGATGCCCTCGCATCTGGACATCAAGGGCTACAGCCAGAAGCTCGGTGAATGCGGTATCAGTTTTTTCGCCACCGCCGAACTCGCCGCACAGTATGGCCAGGACTTCCCGCGCAGCCTGCACGGCGCGCCGCTGTTGATTCCCGGGGCCGAAACCGTGGTGCGCAGCCGCTTGCAGCGCTGGTTCGCCGAACAGCAGATCCAGCCGCAGATTGTCGGCGAGTTCGATGACAGTGCTTTGATGCAGGCCTTCGGCCAATCCGGCAGCGGGATCTTTATCGGCCCGAGCGTGATTGCCGAGGAAGTGAAGCGTCAGTACGGCGTCGAACTGATTGGCCAGACCGACGCGGTGAGCGAGTCGTTCTACGCCATTTCGGTGGAGCGCAAGGTCAAGCACCCTGGCATCGTTGCGATTACCGAGGGTGCCCGACGCGAGCTGTTTACCGGATTATGAAGCGCAGGCTTCACGCGGCTTCAGCGTCATCAGCACCATGGCGAGGAACACCGACAGCAGGATGAAGCCGGCAGCGGCGAAGCCGAGAAAGCCCAGACCGGCGCTGTCGATCACGCGGCCGCCGACCATCGCGCCCAGGCCGATGCCGAGGTTGGCCCCGGCGATGTTCAGCGACGCGGCAAATGCAGGCGCTTGCGGCGCGGCTTTCATCAGGCGCACATGGCTGACCAGGAACAGCGCCGCCTGGGTTACGCCCCAGATGCCCATCGCCACTGCCAGGCCAACGGGCGAATGAATGTTCGGCACCAGCGAGACCATGCCAGCGATCATGAACGCGCAGAACAACACCGACGCTCCCAGCGGATGCCGATCCACCGCACGCCCACCGAGCGAGTTACCAACCAGCCCGACCGCGCCAAAGGCCATCAGGCACCAGCCGACTACGGTGCCGTTGAACCCGGCAAGGCGCTCGAGGATGTCGGCGAGGTAGGTGTAGGCGGTAAACATGCCGCTGAACACCAGAATCGACAACACGATATGGCCGATCATCAACGGACTGCGCAGGATCTTGAATTGCGAACGGAAGCTGACCTGATGCTGGTGCAGACTGGTTTTAGGCAGGTAGACAAACAGCAGCAAGGCTTTGGCAAACGCGATCAGCGCGAGAATGCCGAATGCGCTGCGCCAGCCGAACGCGTCGGAAATCAGCGTGCCGACCGGAATGCCGAACACCGTGGCGCAGACAATACCGAAGCCGATCTTGGCAATCGCCCGACCGGCGAAATCCGGGCCGACGATGTCCACCGCCGTCTCGCTGGCCAGCGCCCAGAACACCGGCAAGCCCAGCGCCGGAATCAAGCGCGCGATGGCCATCACCCAGATGTTCGGCGCCAAAGCTGCAACTGTGTTGGCCAGGCCGAACATGATCAGGATGCTGATGAACAGTTTGCGCCGTTCGAAACGGGCGAAATAAGCGGTCAGGAACGGGCCGAACAGCGCCACGGTAAAGGCGAACAACGTCACCAACAGCCCGGCTTGCGGGATGGTGACTTCGAGGTCTCGGGCTATCGCCGGCAGCAGGCCGACAATGACGAATTCCGTGGTCAGCACCGTGAACCCGGCGGCGGACAACAGAAGAATAGGCAACAGCATGCGCAACTCCAGCAAAACGACGACGCCAGCGATGACCCGGAGGCCCGCTGGCAGAACTAGAAAATGAGGATGGCGAATCTTAACAGACTGTGTCTGCACTGAGTTGCCCAAAACTGCCGATCTGCCCGGTTGATGCGGTGGCAGATCGTCACAGGCTGAAGGTTGGCGCCTGCGCTGTGATAAAGTCCGCGCCCTGAAAATCGTACAGCTGATCAACGTGCCGTTTGGCGGCGTTGATGTCACTTCGACAGGCGTTTCGTGACTGCCCACGACGCTTCGCACCCTATAAAAAACAGAGATGCCGTCATGACCGCTTCATCCCCTTCTCTTTTGCAACGCCTGAAAAACCTCAGTCTGGTCAGCCAGATTGTCATCGGCCTGATCGCCGGCATCGCCTTGGCTCTGTTCGCCCCGGAAGCGGCGAAGTCCACCGCGTTCATCGGCAAAGTGTTTGTCTCGGCGTTGAAAGCCGTGGCGCCGATTCTGGTGTTCGTACTGGTGATGGCGTCGATCGCCAACCACAAGCATGGCCAGGAAACCCACATCCGGCCGATCCTGTTCCTCTACCTGCTGGGCACGTTCGCCGCAGCGGTGGTGGCCGTGGTGGTCAGCATGAGCTTCCCGTCGAGCCTGGTACTGTCCACGGACAACGTTACGGTCACCGCGCCCGGCGGCATCACCGAGGTCCTGCAAAGCCTGTTGCTGAGTGTTGTCGACAACCCGGTCAGCGCGCTGATGAATGCCAACTTCATCGGCATTCTCGCCTGGGCGATCGGCATGGGCATCGCCATTCGCCACGCCGGCGATACCACCCGCGAAGTGCTCGATGATCTGTCCAACGGCGTGACCCTGATCGTGCGCGTAGTTATTCGCTTCGCGCCGCTGGGCATCTTTGGCCTGGTGGCGTCGACGCTGGCCACTTCCGGTTTCGGCGCGCTGCTCGGCTATGCGCACCTGCTGGCCGTGCTGCTGGGCTGCATGCTGTTCGTTGCGCTGGTGATGAACCCGCTGATCGTGTTCTGGAAGCTGCGCCGCAACCCGTACCCGCTGACCCTGATGTGCCTGCGCGAAAGCGGCATCACCGCATTTTTCACCCGCAGCTCGGCGGCGAACATTCCGGTCAATCTGGAGTTGAGCAAGCGCCTGGGCCTGCACGAAGACACCTACTCGGTATCGATCCCGCTCGGCGCCACCATCAACATGGCCGGCGCGGCAATCACCATCACCGTGCTGACCCTGGCGGCCGTGCACACCCTGGGCATCACCGTGGACATCCCGACCGCGATCCTGCTCAGCGTCGTCGCAGCGATCTGCGCCTGTGGCGCTTCGGGTGTGGCCGGTGGTTCGCTGCTGCTGATTCCGCTGGCGTGCAGCCTGTTCGGCATCCCGAGCGAGATCGCCATGCAGGTCGTGGCGGTAGGCTTCATTATTGGCGTGCTGCAGGATTCGGCGGAAACCGCGCTCAACTCGTCGACCGATGTGCTGTTTACCGCAGCGGCTTGCCTCGGTGAGGAAGAGAAGGCTAAGCGCACGGCGTAATTTCTCGCGCAACGAAAAGCCCGCCTTGGTGTGAACCTTGGCGGGCTTTTTTGTGGCTGGGAATCCCCCCTCACCCCAGCCCTCTCCCGGTGGGAGAGGGAGCCTACCGAGGGGTCTGGCGCTATACGTCGACCTGAACGATCCAGTCGATTATGGATTCACTGCAAATCTCTCAAGGCGGCGCAACTTTGCAATATCCCCCGGTCAGTCCCCTCTCCCTCCGGGAGAGGGTTAGGGTGAGGGGCTCTTGCAGGCTTAGAACGCGCCCATGTAGTCGCGCTTGCCCACTTCAACGCCGTTATGACGCAGCAGCGCATAAGTGGTGGTGACGTGGAAGAAGAACTGCGGCAAGCCGTAAGTCAGCAGATACGCCTGACCACTGAAGCGCTTCTCTTTCGGCGTGCCCGGACGGGTCACGATTTCGATGCCTTCCTTGCCGTCGATCTGCTCTGGCTTGATCTCGCCGATGAAGGCCAGAACCTTGGCAATCAGCGCTTGCAGGTCGGCGAAGGTGGTTTCGGTGTCGTCGTACTTCGGCAATTCGACCTCAGCCAGACGCGCCGACACGCCTTTGGCGAAATCCACAGCGATCTGCACCTGACGCACCAGCGGGAACATGTCCGGGTACAACCGCGCTTGCAGGAAGACGCTCTGGTCGATGTTTTTCGCGCTGGCGTGGGCTTCAGCCTTTTTCAGCACATCGCTCAGGGCGTTGAGCATTTGTTGAAAAACCGGGACGGATGCGGCGTACAGTGAAATGGTCATGGCAATCTCATGTGATGGCTGGGTAATACGTGGTGGCGATTATAGCCATGCTTGATGACCGCACGGCTTGCCTTTTGTTTGGCAAGGATTAGGCTAGGCGGCTTCGACTGCAGAGGGAACGCGCGATGAGCAACGAACAAGAATCCACCGCCGAACAGCCACGGCTCAATGCCACGGAAATCCGCATCCTCGGTGCGCTGATCGAAAAGCAGGCCACCAGCCCGGAAACCTATCCGCTGACCCTCAACGCGCTGGTGCTGGCCTGCAATCAGAAGACCAGCCGCGAACCGGTGATGAACCTCAATCAGGGTCAGGTTGGTCAGAGCCTGCGGGCGCTGGAAGGTCGCGGCTTCACCAGACTGGTCATGGGCAGCCGCGCCGACCGCTGGGAGCACAAGGTCGACAAGGCGCTGGAACTGGTGCCGGCACAGGTGATTCTGACGGGTTTGATGTTTCTGCGCGGTCCGCAGACCGTCAATGAACTGCTGACCCGCAGCGGGCGCATGCATGAGTTTGAAGATAGCGAACAGGTCGTGCATCAGCTTGAGCGATTGATCGCTCGTGGACTGGCGGTGTTGATTCCGCGTCAGTCCGGGCAGCGCGAGGATCGCTACACCCATGCGCTGGGCGATCCGGCGGATATCGAGGCGATATTAGCGGCGCGGCACAATCCCGGGGAGCGTTCGAGCGGTGGCGTTTCGCTGGAGCGCATCGAAGAACTGGAAGCGCGGATTGCAGCGCTGGAAGAACGCCTGGCCCGTCTCGAATAACCTTGGGATCCCCGTGTAGGAGTGAGCCCGCTCGCGATAGCGGTGTGTCAGTCACAGCGGATTTGACCGACACACCGCTATCGCGAGCAGGCTCACTCCTACAAGAGACATCAGCGCATGTCAGATTTTTTATTCCCCATCCCAATAATCCACCCCATCCGCCTGCCGCGCGACTGCGACAAATCCCGAGGCATTGCCCTCGGCATCCACCGCGAAGTTATCCATCACCGCGTACTTGTTCGAATCCGGATACTCGCAAATCTCAGGCTGCTGCTGAGTGCTCACCGCCAGATAACGCAGTTCGCCCGCGCCGGTATTGATGATCTGATGGGCGTTCTCCGGCCCGCCCGCTGGGCAGCCGATCACATCACCGGCGCGGATCGGAAAACGCTCGCCTCCCAACCGCACCTCGCCCTCCCCGGCCACCACGTAGAACATTTCTTCGTTGACACGATGGCTGTGGAACGGACTGCCGCGCATGCCCGGCGGCAGCGCATACAGGCGATAACCGAGTTTCTGCGCACCCAGTTGCTGACCGATGCGCGCGATGCGCTGCTGATAACGCCCGGCGGTTTCGCCTTCGGGGGCGAGGGCTTCGGGCAGGGGCTCGAGTTCGACCTCGTTGAGGTTGAGGATGGGCGGATGCATGGGTGGCCTCGGTTATGGTTTTTGTGGTGGGCGAGTGTTGTTTCTGAAGTGTAGGGGTCTCATGTGAATCCGTGGCGAGGCTATCGCGAGCAGGCTCACTCCTACAGATTGAACGCATTCCAACTGTAGGAGTGAGCCTGCTCGCGATGAGGCCAGACCAGCCCACTACAAAAATCACTCAGCTACGGGCAAATTCCACCGCCGCCGCAAACTGCGCCTCATTCGGCCGCACCCCGGTGTACAGCACGAACTGCTCCAGCGCCTGGATCGCAATCACTTCCAGCCCGGTGATCACCCGCTTGCCTTCGGCCCGCGCCCGCACGATCAGCGGCGTTTCCGAAGGGATCGCCACTACATCGAACACGGTCTCGGCCGCCTGGATCACCTCAGGCTCGAACGCCAGTAGCCCCGCCTCCGGTCCGCCATCCATGCCCACCGGCGTGACGTTGATCAGCATCTGCGGGCGCTCGTCACCCAACTCGGCCTGCCAGCGATAACCCAGCGAATCTGCCAAAGCACGTCCGGCCCGCTCGTTGCGGGCGACGATCAAACCGTTACTGTAGCCGCCATCGCGCAGGGCGCTGGCCACCGCTTTGGCCATGCCGCCGCTGCCGCGCAGGGCGAAGGTCGAATCTTTCGGCACCGCGTGGCTTTCCAGCAACTGCGCGACGGCGATGTAATCGGTGTTATAGGCCTTGAGGTGGCCGTCGGTGTTGACGATGGTATTGATCGACTGGATCGCCGCTGCCGAGGCATCCAGCTCATCGACCAGGGCAATGCAGGCTTCCTTGAACGGCATCGACACGCCGCAGCCGCGAATACCCAGTGCCCGGATGCCACCGACTGCGCCGGTCAGGTCCTGGCTGCTGAATGCCTTGTAGTAGAAATTCAGGCCCAACTGTTCATACAAATGGTTGTGAAAACGCAGACCGAAATTCCCCGGCCGCCCGGACAGGGACATGCACAATTGGGTGTCTTTGTTCGGGTTCATCTGCATGAAACTTCTCCTTCAAACGCACTTTCGGATGGACGGGATTGGCCAGCCCACCGGGTTCTGAATCATCATTGCGGCTTGTTCGAGGCGCCGCGCTGCCGAGTAAAAAAGCCGCTACAGACCTTACACAAAATTTACCCAGCGGCTGTGCTGAATTTCGCAAATTTGCTGTCTTAGCTGTATCCCCGCGACAACTGTGGGCCTGGTTCAGGCCCAGCCGCCGGGTCGAAGAACCGAGGACTTATCATGATTCGTAAACTTCCCATCATGGCTTTGTTGATTGGCGCACTCGCCGTCACCGGTCAGGCTGAAGCGGGTGGTGGCCATGGCTGGCAGGGCCCTGCAGTGTTTGGCGCGATCGTCGGCTCGGCCATCATCGGCTCGGCACTGATCAACCAGGATCGGCCGGTGTACGTGCAGCAACAGCCGGTTTATGTTCAGCCGCAACCGGTCTACGTGCAGCAACCGCCGCCACCGGTCTACTACCAACCGGCACCGGTGTATGTGCAGCAACCGGTTTACGTGCAGCCGGCCCCCGTTTACTACGGCCCGCCTCGCGGTTATTACGGTCGGCCGCATGGCTACTATGGCGGCCCGCATGGTTACTACGGCGGTCCACGCTGGTAAGCGCAACACAGAGCCCCGCTTTCGAGCGGGGCTTTTTTATGACCGCTGGTCGGCGAAGGTCCGAAAAAATCTCGCCGAGGTCGTTGTGAGGACAGTTCGAGCAGCTAAAGTCGGCATGATGGAATCGACCGCTGGCTGTTTTTTTCATCAAATGGTCACCGTTTTGTCATGACGGAACCGCAATCTGAATCCGTCCGTAAACAACTGATCGATAACAACAAGGACGACTGTATGCCCACACAAAATCCGCACCGCATCGTCGGTTTGTGCACCTCGAGCAAGGTCTACAGCGCGCTCACCGAGCTCAAGCATCTGGAAGGCCATCGGTGCGCCAAGCTGCTGTCCCTGCTCGCCGAAAACCTCGTGCACAAGGGCCTGCTCAATGAACGCGAAGTCATTCACATGCTCGATCAGGTGGTCGAATGACGCCAGACCTCACTGGCATCAATGACCACTATCGAAAGCGTTGATTGTCCGTCGCGCCGGCAAATCCCTAAGGTAGCCCCATCAGTTTGATGGAGGTTTTCCCATGGCTCAGGTTCAAATCATGTCGGTGATCGGCAGCGCAGTTCCCGCTTCGCTGCGCGCGTCGGGCTTGCTCGCCTGCTGGTATCTGGTGCGCGATGGCGAGCCAATCAGCGGCCCGCTCACTTCTTTGCCGGCGGCGCAGGCCTTGTCGCAACAGGTCACCAGCACCGCGTTGCATGCCTAAGGCAGTTGCACTTTGGGCTTGGTCTCGACGAACAGCGCCCAGCTCGACAGGAATAGCGCGGCGATCAGCGGGCCGATCACGAAGCCGTTGAGGCCGAACACCGCAAGCCCGCCAAGGGTGGAAACCAGAATCAGGTAGTCGGGCATTTTCGTGTCCTTGCCCACCAGAATCGGGCGCAGCACGTTGTCGACCAGGCCGATCACGAAGACGCCGAACAAGCCCAGCACCACGCCCTGCCAGATCATGCCGCTGAGCAGGAAGTACACCGCCACCGGCGCCCAGACAATCCCCGCGCCCACCGCAGGCAACAGCGATAGAAACGCCATCAGCACCGCCCAGAGCAACGCGCTGGGAATGTCGAGAAACCAGAAAATCAGCCCGCCCAGCGCACCCTGGGTCACGGCCACGACCACGTTGCCCTTGACTGTCGCACGCACCACGCGGTTGAACTTCAGTTGCAGGCGGCGCTTGTGGTTTTCCTCCAGCGGCACCGCCGTGCGCATCTTGCGCGCCAGCTCGGGGCCGTCACGCAGAAAGAAAAACAGCAGATACAGCATGATGAAAAAGCTCACCACGAATTCAAAGGTGCCCTGGCCGAAACTGAACGCCTGGGTCGCCAGCACCTGACTGCCCTGCATCGCCGTCTTGACGATCTTCTCCCGCAGGCTGTCGAGTTCGCCCATGCCAAAGCGATCGAGCAAATGCTGAAAGTACGGCGGCAGGCTGTGCTTGAACTGCGCCAGATACGCGGCGATGTCCAGCTCACCGCTTTCGATGTTCTTGTAGACCGTCGCCCCTTCCTGCACCAGCAAAATGCTGACGATGATCACTGGCAGAATCGCGATCACCAGACACAGGCTCAACGTGCACAGCGAGGTCACGTTGCGTGGCCAGCCGAATTTCAGCTGCACCTTGCGCTGCACTGGCGCAAACAGAATGCCGAGGATGACAGCCCAGAACACCGCGCCGTAAAACGGCAGCAGAATCCAGATAAAAGCTACCGTGACCAGCACCAGCAGCACCGTCAGGGATTTGAATTGCAGACTCTTTTCGTTCATATCCGGTCCATGTCAATCAGGCGTCACGCACGCCCGCCCCACTTAGTCAGCCGCCGCGCGCGCGAGTGCCATGTTTATTCATGGAGCATAGATCCAGATCAATAAACCCTCGCGACAGCTGCCCTACCCTGCGCGGCTTTTGCGACCGACACCCAAATGCCAACCCTCATTGCCCCCGAGCTGCTTGCCACCGCTGGCACCCTGAAAAACATGCGTTACGCCTTCGCCTACGGCGCCGATGCTTGGCCGAGATGAAGGTGAAGAATCGGTCTGTCATGGGCGATCATCTGGAACTGATGACGCGCAAGGGCAATTTTCATTTTGATCTGCATGAGTTGCGCAGCGTCAGCGGGGCAGCGATCGAGGGGGCGCCGGGGGATGGGCATACGGTGTATGTGCCGGTACCGGATGGAGCGGATTTGCGCTTTGGGTTGTTGATGCGGGATTTGATCCCGGTTTAATTGCGAGGCGCGCCTCGGCAGTAGCTGCCGAAGGCTGCGATCTTTTGATTGTGATCGCTCCCACTCTCCAGCGTGGGAGCGAGCCTGCTCGCGAAGCGGCCGACACATTCAACGAAAAATCCAGGCTTCAGCGCATATCATCCGACAACGGCGTCGGCTCATCCGCAGGCGGCACATCGTCGTCATCCGGCGGATCCTTCCAGTCATCCGGCCGGTCGCCATCGCTCAGTGGATCGCGCCCCGGATGCATGCCCGGCGGTGCGTCGTGATCGCTCAGGGTCGGCTCGTCGGTGCCGGATACGGGGCGGGTCTGGTCGGTGGGCGCCATGCCACCGGGAACAAGCGAGTCATCAGCCATGCTGCACCTCACAATACTGGCCCGGATTATCCGGGGCGTATAAGTTGGAAGCGCGGCCATCGACGGCGTGCGATAGATCAGACCAGCGGCATCAATCCTGGGCAATAAAGCGATCACGACTGTTGGTCAAGTGCAGCCACATGGCGGCACGGGCGGCATCGGCGTCCTGACGCTTGATCGCATTCAGAATCGCCTCGTGCTCCAGATTCGCCAAATGCCCGAGCTTGCTCAGATCCGCCGCGCCGCGTTCGGCGGCATTCAGACGATTGCGCGGGATCATCGCGCTGCCCAGGTGCTGCATGATCTCGCTGAAGCAGGCGTTGCCGGTGGCCTCGGCGATCAACAGATGAAAACGCCGATCGGCCTCCACGCAACTGTCGTTGTTGGCCAGCAGCCGCTGATAGTCATCCAGCGCCTGACGCATCTGCAGCAACTGCTGCTCACTGCGTCGCTGTGCCGCCAGCGCCGCGGCTTGCGTTTCAAGGCCCATGCGCAATTCGAGAATGCTGCGCACACCCAGCGCCGTGTCGACATTCAGGCGCAGGCCCTGCTCCGCCGCGCGCTCGATCACGAACGTGCCGATGCCGTGGCGCGTCTCGACCAGGCCCGAGGCCTGCAACTTGGAAATCGCCTCGCGCACCACCGTGCGGCTGACGCCGTGCTCCTGGACGATGGAATTCTCCGACGGCAGTTTGTCACCGGGCGACATCTGTCCGAGCAGGATGCTCTGGGTGAGTTTTTCCACCAGGTCATGAGCGAGGTTGTGCGTGCGTTTGCGCGCAGGCGCGTCGAGGTCTTCTTGCATGGTCGGTTCCGGTGATCGGGGCTTGCCGATCGTAGCACCGCGGGATGACGGTTGAGATGGATTCTAGCGCTGTATGCCACGACTACTTGTATGACAACATCAGAGACGTCGAAATTCGCTGTGTTAATCCTCCGGTGTTACCGATATGCCTGAAGCAAGCAAGCCACTACGCACATCTCGCTATAACCCCCGCAAATATTGGGATTAACCCGATTTTTTCATAAGAAACTCTATGTTCAGACGAATTTAATCACCCCTCCCCACTTGTAGGACAAAAAAACACAGTTGTATGATGTCTATCAACAACGCACCACCAGTCCTACCCGCATAAAAATAATCAGTGGGAGAAAAACAAGTGAAAACCTCCGTCTCGGGGATGCAGGAAAGCGTTGATCCAACGCTCGCCTCGGCCATCTCGAAAGTCAAACGCCACGTCCTGCCGCTCTTCGTGATCATGTTCATCGTCAATTACATTGACCGGGTGAACATCGGTTTCGTCCGCACCCACATGGAAACCGATCTGGGCATTGGCGCTGCCGCCTACGGCTTCGGCGCCGGGCTGTTCTTCATCGGCTACGCGCTGTTCGAAGTGCCGTCCAACATGCTCCTGCAAAAAGTCGGCGCGCGCATCTGGCTGACCCGCATCATGTTCACCTGGGGCATCGTCGCGGCCTGCATGGCCTTCATCCAGAACGAAACCCACTTCTATATCCTGCGTTTCCTGCTCGGTGTCGCCGAGGCCGGGTTCTTTCCCGGGGTGATTTATTACTTCACCCGTTGGCTGCCAGGCGTCGAGCGCGGCAAGGCGATCGCGATCTTCCTCAGCGGCTCGGCGGTGGCCTCGCTGATCTCCGGTCCGCTGTCCGGTCTGCTTCTGCAGATCAACGGGCTGGGCATGCACGGCTGGCAGTGGATGTACTTCATCGAGGGGATGTTCTCGGTGTGCCTGTGCGTTTTTGTCTGGTTCTGGCTGGATGCCAAACCCCACGATGCGAAATGGCTGAGCCGCGCCGAACAGGATGCGCTGGTCAGCGCCATCGACGACGAGCAAAAGGCCCGCGAAGCCGCGACGCCGATCCGGCCGTCGCTGGGCAAACTGCTCAAGGACCGGCAGATCATTCTGTTCTGCCTGATCTACTTCTTCATTCAGTTGACCATTTATGCGGCGACCTTCTGGCTGCCAAGCATCATCAAGAAGATGGGCGAACTCAGCGACGTGCAGGTCGGCCTGTTCAACTCGATTCCATGGTTGCTGTCGATCGTCGGCATGTACGCCTTTGCCTCGCTGTCGGCGAAGTGGAAACACCAGCAAGCGTGGGTGGCTACGGCGCTGTTGATCGCCGCAGCGGGGATGTTCATGTCCACCACTGGCGGGCCGATCTTTGCTTTCGTCGCGATCTGCTTTGCGGCGCTGGGCTTCAAATCCGCCTCGTCGCTGTTCTGGCCGATTCCCCAGGCCTACCTGGACGCACGCATCGCGGCGGCGGTGATCGCACTGATCAACTCGGTGGGCAACCTCGGCGGTTTCGTCGCGCCGACCACCTTCGGCCTGCTGGAACAACACACCGGCTCGATTCAGGGCGGCCTTTATGGTCTGGCCGCGACCTCGATCATCGCCGCAATCATCGTCTTCGCTGCGCGCACTACGCCGAAACCCGCCGCTGAAAAAGCGCTGGCCGACGCCGCGCCGAAACACGCCTGACTTCGTCTCGACAAGGAAAACAACAATGACTGTTCATGACACCGCCAAAGCTCCGATCATCACCGAGATGCAGGTCATTCCGGTGGCCGGTCACGACGGCATGCTGCTCAACCTGAGCGGCGCCCACGGGCCGTTTTTCACCCGCAACATCGTTATTCTCAAGGACAACGCCGGCCACACTGGCGTCGGCGAAGTGCCCGGTGGCGAGCGCATTCGCCAGACCTTGGAGGACGCGCGCAATCTGGTGGTCGGCAGCCCGATCGGCACCTACCAGAAAATCCTCAACCAGGTGCGCAAGACTTTCGCCGACCGCGATGCCGGCGGCCGTGGCCTGCAGACGTTCGACCTGCGCATCACCATTCACGCGGTCACCGGCCTGGAAGCCGCCCTCCTCGACCTGCTCGGCCAACATCTGGATGTGCCGGTGGCGGCGCTGCTCGGCGAAGGTCAGCAACGCGATGAAGTGAAGATGCTCGGTTATCTGTTCTACGTCGGCGATCAGCACGAAACCGATCTGGCCTATCGCAGCGAACCGGACGCCGACAACGACTGGTTCCGTGTGCGTCACGAAAAAGCCATGAGCGCCGAAGCGGTGGTGCGTCTGGCCGAGGCGGCGCACGCCAGGTACGGTTTCAAGGATTTCAAACTCAAGGGCGGTGTGCTCAGTGGCGATGCCGAGATCGAAGCGGTGACGGCACTGGCCGAGCGCTTCCCTGACGCGCGGATTACCCTCGACCCGAACGGCGCCTGGTCGCTGAAAGAAGCGATTCGTCTGTGCCGCGATCAGCATCACGTACTCGCCTACGCCGAAGACCCGTGCGGTGCGGAAAACGGTTATTCCGGTCGCGAAGTCATGGCCGAATTCCGCCGCGCCACCGGGCTGAAAACCGCGACCAACATGATCGCCACCGACTGGCGCGAAATGGGTCATGCAATTCAGTTGCAGTCGGTGGACATTCCGCTGGCCGACCCACACTTCTGGACCATGCAGGGTTCGGTTCGTGTGGCGCAGATGTGCCACGAGTGGGGCCTGACCTGGGGCTCGCATTCCAACAACCACTTCGATATTTCCCTGGCGATGTTCACCCACGTCGCCGCCGCTGCACCGGGCGACATCACCGCCATCGACACTCACTGGATCTGGCAGGACGGCCAACGCCTGACCAAGGCACCGCTGCAGATTGTCGATGGTCTCGTGCAGGTGCCGAAAAAACCGGGGCTGGGCGTGGAACTGGACATGGATCAAGTGGCCAAGGCCCACGAACTGTACAAAGGCATGGGCCTCGGCGCGCGCGATGACAGCGTCGCGATGCAGTTTCTGATTCCGGGGTGGAAATTCGATAACAAGCGGCCGTGTCTGGTGCGGTAAACCTGATCTCCCATCCACCACGGTCCCTGTAGGAGTGAGCCTGCTCGCGATAGCGGTGCGTCAGTCAAAATTGATATCAACTGACACACCGCTATCGCGAGCAGGCTCACTCCTACAAGGGATCTGCATTAACCAGAAATTTGCAGTAACCACTCCCTGAACGCTTTCATCGCCACCGTTTCCGCTCGCGACTGCAACCGCGTCAGCCAATAACTGCCGGTGGTGATCTCGATCGCAAACGGCTGGCAGATCGCATCCGCCGCCAGTTGCCGGGCGAACATGAGCGGAGGTGCCAACGCCACCCCGCCGCCCTGCAATGCCGCCTCCATCATGGCCAGCGACGAATCGAACACGATGCTTTGCGGTGGCGCGGCCTGGGTCGCCAGACCCGCCGCGTGAAACCATTCCGGCCATTCATCGGTGCGGTAGGAACGCAGCAAGGTCTGCTGCAACAGGTCCGCCGGCGAATGCAATTGACGGGCAATCTCCGGCACACACAGCACCGACAACGGCGCATCGAGCAAGCGTGTTGCCTCGATGCCATGCCACGCGCCGGCGCCGAAACGAATCGCGTAATCCAGCCCCTCCGCCGCAACATCCACCCGGTTGTTATGAGTCGAGAGGCGTAAGTCGATCAGCGGATATTTCGCCCGAAAGTCCGCCAGCCTCGGCAGCAGCCAGCCCACGGCAAACGTGCCCACCGCGCCGACCGTCAGCATGTCGCGATACTGGCCACCGGCCAAGCGCTCGAGCATCTGCGCAATATGATCGAATGAGGTAGTGAGCACCGGCAGCAAGGTCTCGCCTTCACTGGTCAGCATCAGTCCACGGGGCAGACGCTTGAACAGGGTCAGATTGAGTTGCGCTTCCAGGCTTTTGACTTGATGGCTTACGGCAGCTTGCGTCACGCAGAGCTCGACGGCAGCGCGGGTGAAACTCAAGTGGCGTGCCGAGGCTTCAAACGCGCGCAGAGCGTTGAGCGGCAGTTGTGGTCGAATCATGCGCTGTCCAGAATTTTTCTAATGGCTCGTGCGAGTTTTCATCGTTTGTCGAGGGCCGGCGAAGTGCCTAAATTAACCGCGCTGATCAGCCGCCCGATGAAAAAATCACCCGCAGTGTAGCGGGATACAACAAACGACACTCATGGAGAGTGATTCACTCATGTGTTCCTTCAAACCGAGCAAGGCCTTTTCCTACAGCGCTTTCGCCCTGTTCTTCGGCAGCGTTGCCTGCCATGCCGCCACGCCGAGCGATGCGCAATTGCAGGTACTGGTCGCCCAAGCCGTGACCCCGGTGATGCAACAAAACAACATCCCGGGGCTGACCGTGGCGATCACCCTGAACGGCCAAGCGCATTACTTTAACTACGGCATCGCCGACAAGGACGGAGGGCAAAAGGTCACTGAAAAGACTCTGTTCGAAGTCGGCTCGGTGAGTAAAACCTTCACCGCCACCCTCGCCGGTTACGCCCAGGCCACAGGCAAACTTGACCTGTCGAGCAAGGCCAGCCAACTCTGGCCGGAGCTCAAGGGCAGCGCCTTCGACAACATCAGCGTGCTGCAACTGGGCACCTACAGTGCTGGCGGTCTGCCGTTGCAATTTCCTGCTGAGGCGGATTCTTCCGACAAGATGCTCGGCTATTACCAACAGTGGAAACCGCAGTTTCCCGCCGGCAGCCATCGCCTGTATTCCAACCCGAGTCTCGGCCTGTTCGGCTACCTGACCGCGAAAAGCCTCGGCCAGCCGTTCGACCAGGCAATGACGCAAACCCTGCTGCCGAAACTCGGCCTGCGACACACCTTCCTCAGCGTGCCGCCAGCGCAGTCGAAGCTTTACGCCCAAGGCTACGACAACGCCGACCAACCGGTGCGCGTCAGCCCCGGCGCCCTCGACGCTGAAGCCTACGGCATCAAAACCAGCGCCGCCGACCTGCTGCGCTACGTCCAGGCACAGCTGAAACCGGCCAACCTCGCGCCCGATCTGCACACAGCCATCGCCAACACACACCTCGGTTATTACCGCGTCGGCGACATGACCCAAGGCCTCGGCTGGGAGCGCTACGCCTACCCGATCAGCCTGGAAAAACTGCAAAACGGCAACTCGACGCCCATGGCCATGGAGCCGCACACAGTCGAGTGGCTGAACCCGCCGCAAGCTGAACCGGCCAACGTGCTGTTCAACAAGACCGGTTCGACGCGGGGCTTTGGCGCGTACGTGGCGTTCGTGCCGTCGCGGGATATGGGTATCGTGATTCTGGCCAACAAGAATTACCCGAATGCCGAACGGGTGAAGATTGCGCATACGGTTTTCGCGGCGCTGGCGGATTAAGAGCAAAAGATCGTCCGATCGCGGCCCGAGCCTTCGGCAGCTCCTACGGGATCGGGTTTTCACCCGGTGAATGTTGGAGCTGTCGCAGGCTGCGATCTTTTGCGGTGGATCAGTCACCTCTCAGCGCTCGAAAAACCGCTATCGCGAGCAGGCTCGCTCCCACACTTGGTTTGCGCACCTCACAAAAATTTGTGGGAGCTGGTTTGCCAGCTCCCACAGGGATTCTGCTTCAGTCAGTCAACGCGCATTCAATCATCCGGCATCTGCGGCGGCTTGCTCGGTTTCGCCGATTTGCTCGGCTTGGCGCCCTTCGCGCCTTTGGCCGGTTCCGGCTCGGTGGCGGCGGGTGTTTGCGCAGCGGCGGCGGCAGCGGCGGCTTCTTTTTCGGCCATGGGCATGGCGTCGATGGTTTCGAAGATTTTCGCCAGGCTCAACGCCTTGGCTTCGTCACCCGAGGCGGAGAGCTTGGTTTCGCCGTCCTTGCCCACCAAGAACACTTTCGGATACGCCCCGGCACCCAGCTTCAGCGAGCGCAGCAGCGCCATGGTGTCCTGCTGGCCCATGTCCTTGCCGTCGAGCTGGCCGGACATGTTGAGGATGGTGTAGACCTTGATGTTGCGGTCGCTGACGCCCTTTTTGTTGGCGGGGTCTTCCAGTGACTTTTTCAGGCTCAGCCATACCGGGTCGACGGTGCTTTGCGCAATCACGATCAGCGGGCGGGCGCGGCCCACGTCCCCGGCCAGGGGTGAATCGCTGTCGGCGGCGAACAAGGGGCCGGCGATCGCCAGCAAGAATGTCAGGGTCAGGGGCCTGATGAGCATGCGCATCTCCTTTTGATATCCACGCACTACTGATTGCGCATCGTAGCGATTGTTCCGGCGGCGTCTGGCAAAAAGGCATTGCCCTGTCAGAAGCTTAGGTCAGGGCGCGCTTTGCGCAACATGGCAGACGTGATCACGCTGTCGATTTGCTTACCGGCCAACGGCGCACTACGGTGGCTGCTCTGCCAATGAAATGGAGTTCACCCGCATGCACATCGACTATCTGTGCAATCACCCCGAATTTATCGAAGAACTGGCCACACTCAACTTCAAGGAATGGGGTGATTTCGCGCCTGGCGACAGCCTGGAGGCCCGCATCGAGTTGATGCGCTCTGCGTGTGGCAAGGGCGAGATCCCCAGCGTGGTGGTGGCTTTGGAAGGCGCGGAGCTGCTCGGCGGTGCTTTGCTGATCGACAGCGATCTTGACCTGCGGCCGGAATTGACGCCGTGGCTGGCCGGGGTCTACGTCAAAGCCGGACACCGCGGCAAAGGCGTGGCTTCGCAACTGGTCAATCGAGTGGTTGCAGAAGCAGCGGCGCTGAGCGTACCTGAGCTATATCTCTACACCGACACTTCGCAGTCGCTGTATGCGCGACTGGGCTGGCAGGTAGTCGAGGAGCTGGTTTACGAAGAACTGCCGGTAACGGTGATGAAGTTCGTCATCCAACGCTGACCCCTGTGGCGAGGGAGCTTGCTCCCTCGCCACAGCTTTGTAGGGCGCTCAGCAGGATCAGAACGCCAACTTATACCCAATCAACACCAGCATCGTCGCCAGGCACGGGCGCAGGACTTCGTCGGAGATGCGGCCGGTCAGGTGGCTGCCGAGCCAGATGCCTGGCAGCGAGCCCACCAGCAAGAAACCCAGCACACCCCAATCCATATTGCCCATGCTCGCGTGGCCGAGGCCGGCGACGAGGGTCAGGGGTACGGCGTGGGCGATTTCGGTGCCGACCAGACGGCGGGTTGGCAGCAACGGGTAGAGGATGAAGAGCGCGACGGTGCCCAGTGCGCCGGCGCCGATCGAGGTCAGGGCAACCATCGTGCCGAGGATCAGCCCGGTGATCACGGTCATCACGTTGAGCCGCGAACCGCTAGGGTTGTAGTTGCCACCCGCGCGTTTGTGGGCGAATTCGAGCAAGCGTTTCTTGAAAAAGATTGCCAGCGCCGTGGCGAAGAGGACGAAGCCCAGCGCCTGTTTGATGATGGCGTTCATCGCTTCCGGCGCGGTGTGCAGAGTGCTGAGGAACCACAGCGTCATGGCCACGGCGGGCACACTGCCCAGGGTCAGCCAGCCGGTGATGGCCCAATCGATGTTGTTGTTTTTCCTGTGAACGAGGACGCCGCTGGATTTGGTGATCGCCGCATACAACAGGTCGGTGCCCACCGCGGTTGCCGGGTTGATGCCGAACCACAGGAGAATCGGCGTCATCAACGAACCGCCGCCGACACCGGTCATGCCGACGATAAACCCCACCACCAGCCCGGCAATCACCAGGCCGAAATTTGCCAATTCCATTCAAACGTCCAGAAAACGACAGGAAAAATCTGGCCCGCAGCATAGCGATTTTTCATATAACCACATATATCGATGCGGTCTATGGTTATGCCATATTGAATTTACCCGGGATTAAAATTGTAGGAGTGAGCCTGCTCGCGATAGCGGAGTGCCTGTCGACTCATCAAAATCTGAAAGACGGCTATCGCGAGCAGGCTCACTCCTACAGGGATCTCTGCACTAGCCGAAACCGTGGGGCTCACTGCACCGGCAGGAAATTCAGAAACAACAGACTCTGCGCGTAATTCAAACCAATCCTGCGATAGCGCTCATCGAGCATCTGCGTGAGCAGATCCAGGCGCGCGACGATTTTGCTGAATTCGGTGGCGAAGCTGAGGTTGCTGCCCTCCTCCGAAATTTCATTGGAGAACAGCAATGGCTGGCCTTCCTTGTTCTGCCGTTGCGAGAGGATCCACATGGCTTTTTCGATATTACGTGCAGCGTTGTGGACGAAGGTCGGGTTGATCGCGTCGGTCATGTAGAACTCGGTGCGATTGCCGTGGGCGGTGACCAGCATGCTGCCGATCGCATAGATGAACGCGCCGACGCGGTCGCCGAGGAATTCCGGGCTCATCGCATAGCTCAGCGCCGCCAAATCCTTGCGCCCGCCGAGCACGGGCAGCGGCTGCTGTTGCTCAACGGCGAGGCGCACCTGTTTCACGGCGGTGTTGATGTTGAGGAAGCCGGATTTGCGCAACTCTTCCGGGTTGCGCAGGTAGAGCTTGCCCATCAGCCGATAGAGGCTGTCGAGGTTGTCGCGCATCGCCAGGGTGGCCATACGGTCGACGCTGGTCTGCAGGAATTCCTGCGGCTGCCCTTCACGCATCTGGTTGAAGAACCCATTGCCGTTCTGGTGGCTGCAGCCGCTGAGCAACAGCGAGACCAGGCAGGCCAGCAGCAGGCACGGGCGGCGGTGAGCGGCGGTGATCAGGGCAAAAACACTCGGCATGAAATCTCGGACAGGCACATTCCTGTGCGGCGGGAGTCACCGCATCCTGGCCATGCATAGAGCCGCCGATTGCGAAAAAGTGCAGTGCCCGGGCAGTTAGCCGACCTTCGGCGCTTTGCGACCTATCAATTAGTCGGACTTTATATTTGCCAATAAGCGTAAATCCGCTATAAATCTCCTATCCCCACCCAAATAGCATGACTAGTCACATGTAGGAGCTGCCGAAGGCTGCGATCTTTTGATCTTGCTTCTAAAAAATCAAAATCAAAAAAGATCGCAGCCTTCGGCAGCTCCTACGGTCAATACGAAAACAACAACAAAAAGGAAGGTCAACCATGCTTCAATCCCGTCACCTGCTCTCCGGCCTCGGACTGTCCCTGATGATCGCTACCCTTTCCGCCAACGCGGCGGGCCTGACCGCCGAACACAAAGCCTTCGGCAAGACCAATGACGGCACGCCCGTCGAACAGTACATCCTGCGCAACAGCCACGGCATGCAAGCCACTGTCATCACTTACGGCGCGACCCTGCAAGCGCTGAAAGTTGCCGACAAGCACGGCAAGTTCGACGACGTGGTGCTGGGTTTCGATGATGTGCAGGGCTACCAGAAAGGCACCGCGTACTTCGGCGCGACCATTGGCCGCTTCGGCAATCGCCTCGCCGAGGGTGCTTTCGAACTCGACGGTAAACGCTACCAAGTGCCGCAGAACGACAAGTCCAATGCCTTGCATGGCGGCCCCGAAGGTTTCGACAAGAAAGTCTGGAAGGCCGAAGAGACCAAGGACAAGGATTCGGTTGGCGTGACCCTGACCTACCTGTCGGCCGACGGTGAAATGGGCTTCCCTGGCAACCTGACCACCGAAGTCACCTATCGCCTGACCGACAACAACGAGCTGCGCATCGACTACAAGGCCAGCACCGACAAGCCAACCGTGCTCAACCTGACCAACCACAGCTACTTCAACCTGGCCGGCGCAGGCAATGGCGACATTCTCAAGCAGGTCGCGACCATCCACTCCAGCCATTACACGCCGGTCACCGCGAAACTGATCCCCACCGGGGAACTGGCGCCAGTCGCCGGTACCCCGATGGACTTCAGCAAACCGACGGCGATCGGCACGCATATCAAGGCTGATCATCCGCAACTGAAATTTGCCGAGCCGAAACAGGGTGGTTTCGATTTCAACTGGGCGCTGGACACCAAGGGCGATGTCAGCAAAGTCGCCACCGAAGTCAGCGACCCACAATCCGGGCGTGTCCTGCAACTGTTCACCACCGAGCCGGGCGTGCAGTTCTACACCAGCAACTTCCTCGACGGCACGGTCAAGGGCAAGGGCGGCAAGGTCTATCCGCACTGGGGCGCGTTTACCCTCGAGACCCAGCACTACCCGGATTCGCCGAACCAGCCGGACTTCCCGAGCACGCGGCTTGATCCGGGGCAGACTTATGCCCACAGCGTGGTCCTGAAGTTCACCGCCAAGTAAAAGCTGGAAGATCAAAAGATCGCAGCGTTCCGCAGCTCCTACAGAAAAACACATCCCCCTGTAGGAGCTGCGGAACACTGCGATCTTTTTTGCTTGTGGAACCCCGACGCTATTCTGCTGCCCACTAAAGATATCGACTCTTTAAGCCAGGAGGTTTGAATGCGTACCCTTGAGTTGGCCGGCGTACAGGTTCCCGTGATTGGCCAGGGCACTTGGCGCATGGGCGAGGATCGCTCGGCGCACACCCGTGAAGTCGCGGCGCTGCGCACCGGCATCGAGCTGGGCATGACCCTGATCGACACTGCAGAGATGTACGCCGAGGGCGGTGCCGAAACCGTCGTCGGCGAGGCCATTGCCGGTCAGCGCGACAAGATTTTCCTGGTCAGCAAGGTCTATCCGCACAACGCCAGCCGCCAAGGCATCCCGCAAGCCTGCGAGCGCAGCCTGCGTCGGCTCGGCACCGACTACATCGATCTGTATCTGCTGCACTGGCGCGGTCAATACCCGCTCGAGGAAACCGTCGAAGCCTTCGAACGCCTGCGCGAGGAAGGCAAGATCGGCCGCTGGGGCGTGTCGAATTTCGATGTCGACGACCTCGAAGAACTGTCCAGTTCGGCCTGCGCCACCAATCAAGTGCTGTACAACCTCGAAGAACGCGGCATCGAATTCGATCTGCTGCCGTGGTGCCAGCATCAGCGCCTGCCGCTGATGGCTTACTGTCCGATCGGCCAGGGCGGCGCGATGCTCACCGAGCCGGTTCTGCAAGACATTGCCAGTCGTCACAACGCCACCCCGGCGCAGGTTTCGCTGGCGTGGATCCTGCGCCAGGATGGCGTGATTGCGATTCCCAAGGCTGTGCGCCCGGAACATGTGCAACTCAATGCCGAGGCGGCGCAGCTGCAATTGGACGCCGGGGATCTGGCGGCGCTGGACGAGGTATTCCCGGCGCCACAACGCAAGCAGCGGCTGGCCATGGTTTGAGCCGCCGACTGCGAGGGCTTCGCGATGAGAAGCACAGATCTGCACGACCCTTTTGATCTGCAACGTTTTGTCCAGGCACAGGACCCGGTGTTCGAACGCGTTCAACGCGAACTCGAAGAGGGCCGCAAGCGCAGCCACTGGATGTGGTTTGTCTTCCCGCAGTTCGCCGGGTTGGGCGGCAGCGAAATGGCCCGGCGTTTTGCCATTGGTTCAGCCGATGAGGCCCAGGCTTATCTGGCCCACGAACTGCTTGGCGCGCGATTGCGCACCTGCACGCAGTTGGTACTCAACGTGCCGCAGCGCTCGATTGCAGAGATTTTCGGTCATCCCGATGACTTGAAGTTTCATTCTTCGATGACCCTGTTCGCCCAGTTCAGCGCCGAGGAAAGCCTGTTCAATCAGGCGCTGGAGCGCTATTTCCACGGCATTCTCGATGAGTGGACACTGCAACTGCTCGACTCAAAAAAGGCCCAGTTGCCCACCGATCAGGGTTGAGAAGTCGTCGTCGACAAACGGCAGGATTGCATCCGCCACCGGTTGCAGCTGGCGGGTGATGTAGTGATCGTAATCGATGGCGGCGCGGCGTACCTCCAAAGGCTCCGGGCCGGCCAGCGTGATGACATAGCTGATCCAGCCGCCGTTCTGATACTGCCTTGGCCGACCCTGCTCGGCGTTGTACTCGTCGGCCAGCCGTGCCGCACGGACATGCGGCGGCACGTTGCGTTCGTAATCGTCGAGCGTGCGACGCAGACGCTTGCGATACACCAGCCGATCATCGAACTCTCCGGCGAGGGTCTTGCGCACGTAGTCGCGCACGTAATCCTGATACGGCTTGCGCTGGAAAATCCGCTCATACAGTTCCTGCTGAAATTGTCGGGCCAGCAGTGACCAGTCGGTACGCACGGTCTCCAGGCCCTTGTAGACCATTTCCTCGCTGCCATCGCTACGGGTGACCAGACCGGCATAGCGCTTCTTGCTGCCCTCCTCCGCACCGCGAATGGTCGGCATCAGGAAACGCTTGTAGTGAATCTCGAACTGCAACTCCAGCGCGCTTTCCAGCCCGTATTCGTCGCGCACATGGGCGCGCCACCAATCGTTGACGTGCTTGACCAGCGCATGACCGATCTGCGCGGCTTCTTCCTGGCCATGCAGCCGGCGCAGCCAGACGAAGGTTGAATCGGTGTCGCCGTATATCACCGCGTGGCCTTGTTCCTCGATCAACTGGCGAGTGCGCAGCATGATTTCGTGGCCGCGCAAGGTGATCGACGAGGCCAGTCGGGTATCGAAAAAACGGCAGCCGCTGGAGCCAAGCACGCCGTAGAAGGCGTTCATGATGATCTTCAACGCCTGGGACAGCGGCGCGTTGTGCTCGCGCTTGGCGGTCTCACGCCCTTCAGCCACCCGCGCCACGATAGCCGGCAGGCAATGCCGGGTACGTGAGAAACGGGCGCCACGGAAACCCGGCACCGAGTCAGCGTCGTCGGGATGTTGCAGTCCCTCGATCAATCCCACCGGGTCGATCAGAAACGTGCGAATGATCGACGGGTACAGGCTTTTGTAATCGAGCACCAGCACCGACTCGTACAACCCCGGCCGCGAATCCATGACAAACCCGCCGGGGCTGGCCTGCGGCGGGTTAGTGCCGAGGTTCGGCGCAACAAAGCCCTGGCGATGCATCAACGGCATGTACAAATGGGTGAACGCGGCGACCGAACCGCCGCTGCGGTCGGCCGGCAGTCCGGTAACGCTGGCGCGCTCGAGCAAAAACGTCAGCAGTTCGGTCTTGGCGAAGATCCGCGTGACCAGCTCGCAGTCCTTTAGGTTGTATTTGGCCAGCGCCGGTTTGTCTTCGGCGAACATGCGGTTGATCTCGTCCATGCGCTGGTACGGATTGTTGATCGCCTTGCCTTCGCCGAGCAGGGTCTGCGCAACATTTTCCAGGCTGAACGACGGAAAGCTCCAGGTCGCCGACCGCAACGACTCGATGCCATCGATGATCAGCCGCCCCGCTGCCGAGGCGAAGTAGTGATTGCGGCTGCCGTGCTCGCGCCACTGCATTTCTTCGCCGCCACGGCCGATTTTCAGCGGCACGCCGAGACGCCGGGCGTGTTCGTGAAGGATGCGCAGATCGAACTGCACAACGTTCCAGCCGATGATTGCGTCGGGGTCGTGGCGGGCGAACCAGTCGTTGAGTTTTTTCAGGATCACCGCGCGCGAGTCGCAGTACTCCAGATCGAAATCGACAATGCTGGCGTCGCCGTTCGGCGCGCCGAGCATGTACACCTGGCGCTCGCCGCAGCCTTCCAGGGCAATCGAATACAGCTCGCCATTTTCCGTGGTTTCGATGTCGAGTGAGACCAGGCGCAGTTTCGGCCGGTAGCCGGGGTCGGGTTTCAGCTGGGCGTTGAGCAGCACGCCCTCTGCATCCGGGGTGCCGCCGAACAGCACCGGCGCGGTGATGAAGCGCTCCATCAGATAGCGTTCCGGCGGGCGCACGTCGGCTTCAAAAACATCGACGCCGGCGCGGTTCAGCGCGGTTTCCAGGCGCATCAACTGGCCGTGTTGCTGGCAATACAGACCGAGTACCGGACGATGCTGAAAATCCTGCAGGGCGAGCGGGCGCAGTTCGACATTGTTTTCATCGTGCAGCAGACGCTCGGCCGCTTCACGCTGGGCGGCGGGAATGAACGCTATCGACGGCTGATGCGCCAGGCGCACACGGCGTGGCCCGGCGTCGGTCGCCAGCCAGAACTCGACTTCGGTGCCGGCCGGCGTATCGCGCCAATGCCGGGTCAGGACGAAGCCCTGCTGTAAATCCACCACTGCGACCTCGAAAAATCAGACTGACCGGCATTCTACGCGGCATTGCCACGCCTGGCCCTGGCAAAAAATACCGCGGATCTGCGGAAAAACCCGGCGAATGGCGTTTTTTGCACGCTAACTGCCGCATTGCCACCTTGCTCTGCGCGGCTGCGTCTACGATGCTTGATGAACAACGACAACACCTGAGTAACCGCCATGAAGACCGTCGCCCAACTGCTCAAGCTCAAAGATCAGAAAAATCAGGAAGTGCATCAGATCAAACCCGATCACATGGTGCTCGAAGCGCTGATGAAGATGGCCGAGAAAAACGTCGGCGCCTTGCTGGTGGTCGAAGACGACAAAGTGGTCGGCATCATCAGCGAGCGCGACTATGCCCGCAAACTGGTGCTGCACGGCCGCTCCTCGGTGGGCACGCCGGTGCGCGACATCATGGTCAAGGACGTGATCACCGTGGACACCCGGCAAACCGTCGACACCTGCCTGGGCATCATGTCGGACAAACGCCTGCGCCACCTGCCGGTGGTCGAGGACGGCCAGTTGATTGGTCTGCTGTCGATCGGCGACCTGGTCAAAGAAGCGATTGCCGAACAGGCTGAATTGATCAAACAGCTCGAGCAATACATTCGCGGCGAATGAGCCCACCGCCGTGCCGTTGTGGGAGCGAGCCTGCTCGCGAATGCGCTGGGTCGGTCGAAACATCTTTGGCTGACACACCGTTTTCGCGAGCAGGCTCGCTCCCACAAGGGGTTATTTGTCAGCCTTGAGAGGGCCAATGCCGCTCGAACACCGGTGCCAGCACCGGGTGTCGGTCAATCCTTTGCAACCACGCATAAAACCCCGGGCGGGTCTGGCGCAGATGTTCGCGGCTGCCAGCCCAGCGGCTCACCACTGCCGCCAGCACATCCAGTGCCCCGGGGGTTTCATCGTCCAGATACAGCTCGCCGGAAAACTGATCGGCAAATACCTCCCAACTGAAGTGCAGGCGCTGGCGCGTGCCAGCGATCAGGTTCTGCCGTGCGTTCTCGTCGGGCGTCATCAACCAGCGCTCGGGGTAATCGATGATGCCCACCGCCGCGTAGCAATTGCCGACGATATAGGCGAGGCCGCGAATCGCCTGATCGCGATCAGCCGCCTCGCTCGGCAGCAGGCCGGACTTGGGAAACGTCAGGCCCAGGTGGATCAGGATCGCCGCACTTTCAGTCATGGCGCTGCCGTCCGGCAGTTGCAGGGTCGGGATCTGCTTCAGCGGATTGAGTTTGCCCAGCGCTTCAGCGGCTTCGGCGCTGGCTTCGGTATCAATGAATCGATAGGCGATCTGGCACAACTCCAATGCCGCCTCGATGGCGGCCGCGCCGGAATTCTTGTGCCCGTAGAGCTGGTACATGTCCGTTTCCCCCGATTAGGCCTTTGCACAGGGTAGATGGCTGTGGCTCGGGTGTAAAAGTCTCCGACGTAACCCCCTGTAGGAGTGAGCCTGCTCGCGATGGCGTCGTGTCAGCAAAACTTATATAGCAGGCATACCGCTATCGCGAGCAGGCTCACTCCTACAGGGTTGTGGCGAGTCATCAAAAATATTCTCCCGGCACTGCATCCAATCGCCTCCGCCACGGGTAGTCCTTGTAACAGCGCACTTTTGTGCTGTCAGTGCTCTACCCTTTTCGGAGAATCATCGGATGAACATCACCCAGCTGATTGGCTTCACCGGTTTGCTCGCTTTCACCGCCAGCACGTTTGCCCAGAGCAGTTACCCCGACGCGATCAAAGTGCCGGACGGGCACAGGATTGCCCTGGAAACCACCGGGGTTGGCGAGATCACCTACGAATGCCGCGACAAGCCCAATATGGCCGGGCAGACCGAGTGGACTTTTGTCGGGCCGAAAGCGGTGCTCAATGATCGCAGCGGCAAACAGGTCGGCACCTACTTCGGCCCACCGGCGACCTGGCAAGCGAAAGACGGATCGAAAGTCACCGGCACGCAACTGGCCGTGGCACCGTCGAGCCCGGGCAACCTGCCCTATCAACTGGTCAAGGCCAACCCGGCCGAGGGCAAAGGCGCGATGACCGGGGTCAGCTACATCCAGCGTGTTGCGCTCAAGGGCGGCGTGGCGCCGGGCAGTGAGTGCACCATGGCGAACAAGGGCAAGCAGGAAATGGTGAAGTACCAGGCGGATTATATTTTCTGGGCGGCGAACTGATATCTCGATCCCAGCACAAATCCCTGTAGGAGTGAGCCTGCTCGCGATAGCGGTATGTCAGTGAACGATCTGCCGGCTGACACAGCGCTATCGCGAGCAGGCTCACTCCTACAAGTGGGACTGTGTGATTCTGGAGAATGTGAGCTAGATTGCACGCCATGCCTTTAGCCGAATCCGTTTTCGATTACGAAGCCCGCCTCGCTGCCTGTGCCCGGGGCGAGCGGGCGGCCTTGCGCGATTTGTATGTGCAGGAAGGCCCGCGTCTGCTCGGTGTGGCCAAGCGGCTGGTGCGCGATACGGCGCTGGCAGAGGACATCGTGCATGAGGCGTTCATCAAGATCTGGAATGGTGCTTCCGGGTTCGACCCGGCGCGCGGTTCGGCGCGGGGCTGGATGTTCAGCGTGACCCGGCATCTGGCCTTGAATCAGCTGCGCAGGCAAAGTCGGGAAACGCCCTTCAGCGAAGAACATGAGGCAACGGCGCCTGATGAGTTGGCCGATGTTCACTCGGCGCGCATCCATCGCTGCCTCGAGCAACTGGAACCGCAGCGGCGCAGCTGTATCCTCCACGCCTACGTCGACGGTTACAGCCATGCGCAGATTTCCGCACGCCTCGACACGCCGCTGGGCACGGTCAAAGCGTGGATCAAGCGCAGCCTCAATGCTTTGCGGGAGTGCATGGGATGATCGGCGAATCAGCGCAGGACCGGGATGAACTGGCCGGCGAATACGTGCTCGGCACGCTGTCGTTCGAGCAGCGCATCGAGGTGCAACGGCGTTTGCCCGACGAACCCGAATTGCGGGCCGCCGTGGATGCCTGGGAACGGCGGCTGCTGGAGCTGACCGATCTGGCCGAGCCACAGCAACCCTCGGCGCAGCTGTGGCCTCGCATCGAACGCAGTCTCGAACGACTGACGGTTAGCAAACCGCTGACTTCGTGGTGGAACCTGCTGCCGCTGTGGCGCGGTCTGAGCGCCGCCGGTCTGGCGGCGACATTGATTCTCGGCACGCTTCTGCTGACCCAGACTGCGCCGAAACCGAGTTATCTGGTGGTGCTGGTGGCGCCGCAGGACAAGGCGCCGGGTTGGGTGATTCAGGCGAGCGATTCCCGGGAGATCCAGTTGATTCCGCTGGGCGTGGTCGAGGTGCCGGCGGACAAGGCGCTGGAGTTCTGGACCAAGGCTGACGGCTGGTCGGGGCCGGTTTCCCTGGGGCTGGTCAAACCGGGGCAGGCTTTGTCGGTGCCGCTGGACAAATTGCCGCCACTGCAGCCCAACCAACTGTTCGAGCTTACGCTGGAAGGCGCGAGCGGCTCGCCGATCGGCAAACCGACGGGGCCGATTCAAGCGATCGGGCGTGCGGTCAAAGTCTTGTAGTGTGCCCTGTAGGAGCTGCCGAAGGCTGCGATCTTTTGATTTTTCTTAGAATCAAGATCAAAAGATCGCAGCCTTCGGCAGCTCCTACATCAATCATCATCGACGTCGATGTTCACCATCACGGCAATGAAGTTCTCATAAAAAATTCCGGGCGTAACATCGGCTCCATACCAACCAACAACACCCCGGAGCACACCATCATGAAACGCCAGACCCTTCTCAGCATCGCTTTCTCGGTTTTCGCAGTTAACGCTTTTGCCGCCACCCCGGCGCACACCATGATCGCCGAAGGCGGCTCGGACAAACTGATCGAAAGCCGTCTGGCCGAAGGCGGTTCGGATCGTCTGATCGAACGTCGCGTTGCTGAAGGTGGCGCTGATCGCCTGATCGAACGTCGTGTTGCCGAAGGTGGCTCGGATCGTCTGATCGAACGCCGTGTTGCCGAAGGTGGCTCGGATCGTCTGATCGAACGTCGCGTTGCTGAAGGTGGTTCGGATCGTCTGATCGAACGCCGTGTTGCCGAAGGTGGCTCGGATCGTCTGATCGAACGCCGTGTTGCCTGATGCATGACTGCAAGCGCAACACCGCAGAGAAACCCGGCTCCCGCAGCCGGGTTTTTTATGTCTGCGTGTTTTATCCGGCCTTGGCCATGCAGCGTTTGTAGCGCTCATCCACGCGTTTGGCGAACCAGGCTGTGGTGAGTTTGCGGGTGATCTTCGGGCTCTGCAGCACGATCCCCGGCAATAGCGCACGCGGTAATGCCTTGCCTTCGGCTCGCTCCGCCAGTTCGAACACGCGCTGATAGAGTTTGGTCTCTTCGAATTCCAGGGTTTTGCCCTTCTCCAGTTGATCGCGAATCGTCGGGTTGCGCATGCCCAGCGACTTGCCGAGGGTGCGTACCGCCAGTTCGGTGCTGCCGGGCATGATCGAATCGTAGCGGATCAGGTCGCCGTCCAGGGTCAGCGGAATGCCGGACGCGCGACTGACCGCGTTCTGAAACGCAGCATTGCGGCTGGCGTACCAGCCGGCGTTGAAATCGGCGAAGCGATACAGCGGCTCGCGATAATTCACCGGATAGCCGAGCAAATGGGCGATGCCGAAGTACATGCCACCGCGCCGGCTGAACACTTCACGGCGAATCGTGCCGTCCACCGGATACGGGTAATCCTTGGCGTGCTCTTCAGCGAATTCGATGCTGACCTGCATCGGCCCGCCGGTGTGCACCGGGTTGAAGCCGCCGAACAGGGTGCGCCCCATCGGTACCATGCCGATGAAGTCATCGAAAATCGCGCTCAGCTCCTTTTCACTGCGCGCCGCATTCAGGCGTTCGCTGTAGGTCTTGCCATTGGGCGAGCGCACTTGCAGAGCGCCGCTGACCAACAAGCTGGGGATATGCACCTTGGCGGCGCGGCGATCGATCTCGTCGCGGGCAATCTTGCCCAGACCGGGCACCGTCGGATCGGCCTGGAAAGTGGATTCCTGTTCCGCCACGGCCAGTACCGAACAGAGATTTTGCGTGGTGGTATTGATGCCCTGCGCGGCGAACGCGGCGTAGATGTCCGTGGCCCAGCCTTGGCGATCAGCGGTTTTCGCCGGCAGCAAGCGGACGATTTCCGCTTTCACTTCGGCCGGCGGGCGCGGTGCCGGTTCGTTGCTGCGCTGGCTGGCGCAACCGGCGAGCAGTAGCAAGGCGCTGAGTGTGGCGAGTAATCTTGAGGGGTGCATCGTTGCTCCTTCCAGTCCGGTGTGCCGCGTTCCCCCTGCAAGCCCACAAATCCTCTGGCGAGGGAGCTTGCTCCCGCTGGGCTGCGGAGCGGCCCCGAATCCTGCCATCCGCGTCAACCAGAAACAACCGGGAGTCCAGGATTGCGACGGCTGCGCCGCCGAGCGGGAGCAAGCTCCCTCGCCACAATGTGCAGCTCTTACGGGGCTGATGACAAACTGATTGCAAAACGTTACTGCGAAACCCTATCATTTGCGCCTGGAGTCGCATTAGCGCAAGGAGTTCCGCGCCGCCCTTATTTTATTCATTGGCCGCTCGCCTCCAGGTATCCGACATGCCCGCTTCAGCTCGACTCGGCGCTCCGTTCCGCCCGACTTTGCTTGCCCTGCTATGTTCCCTGACCGTTACCGCCCACGCCGCTGAAGACAACAGCAAAGAGCTCGTGCTCGACGACGTCAACATCAACGCCCAGGCCCCAACCCCCAACGCCCTGCCCCCGGTCTACGCTGGCGGTCAGGTTGCACGCGGCGGCCAGTTGGGCGTGCTGGGCAATCAGGACATGATGGACGTGCCGTTCAGCGCGGCGTCCTACACCGAGCAACTGATCCAGGACCAGCAGGCGGAAAACGTCGCCGATGTGCTGCTCAACGATTCCTCGGTGCGCCAGGCCTCGGGCTTCTCCAACCAGGCGCAGGTCTTCATGATTCGCGGCCTGCCGCTCAATGGCGATGATATTTCCTATAACGGCCTGTACGGCGTCTTGCCCCGGCAGATCATTTCCACCGATGCACTGGAACGCGTGGAAGTGTTCAAAGGCCCCAATGCCTTCATCAACGGCGTAACCCCGACCGGTTCCGGCATCGGCGGCGGCGTCAACCTGCAACCAAAACGCGCCGGCGATGTGCCGCTGCGCCGTTACACCACCGACATCAACAGCGAAGGCCGCATCGGTCATCACTTCGATATCGGCCAGCGCTTCGGTGAAGACAATCGCTTCGGCGCACGGGTCAACCTGTCCCAGCGCGAAGGCGACACCGGCATCGATCACGAGAACCAGCGCTCGAAACTGTTCGCCATCGGTCTGGATTATCGCGGCGATGCGCTGCGGCTTTCCGGCGACTTTGCCTATCAGAAAGAACGCGTCAACGGTGGCCGCAGCTCGGTCAACCTCGGCACCGCCACGCACCTGCCGGACGCGCCATCGGCCGATACCAACTACGCGCCGAAGTGGGGCTACACCGATATCGAAGACACCTTCGGCATGCTCCGCGCCGAGTACGACCTCAACGACAACTGGACCGCCTACGCCGCCGGTGGCGCCAAGCACACCCGTGAAGTCGGCCGCTACAACTCGACCACCCTGGTCGGCAACAGCGGCGCGTCGTTCACCACCGGCTCGTTCGTGCCCCATGACGAGGACAACACCAGCGTCATGGCCGGCCTCAACGGCAAATTCAACACCGGCCCGGTCAGCCACAAGCTGAATTTCGGCCTGACCGGGATCTGGGCTGAGCAGCGCAGTGCCTATGACTTCGACCTGACGCGCTACTCGAACAACATCTATCACCCGATCACGCCGCCGGCACCGGTCGGCAACTTCGCTGGCGGCGATCTCAACGATCCGGGCATCGTCGGCAAGACCTTCAACCGCAGCGTGGCGATTTCCGACACCCTCGGTTTCTTCGACGATCGCCTGCTGGTCACCGCTGGCCTGCGTCGCCAGCAACTGGTGGTGCAGGGTTACAGCTACGCCAGCTACGGCAGCGGCCCGCGCTCGTCGAGCTACGACGAATCGATCACCACGCCGGTGTACGGCATCGTGTTCAAGCTGTGGGAGCATGTGTCGATCTACGCCAACCACATCGAGGGCCTGGCGCAGGGTCCGACCTCGCCGACCAGCTCCGGCGGTTTCCGCGTGACCAACGGCAACGAAGTCTACGCGCCGAAACGCTCCAAGCAGACCGAGGTGGGCGTGAAAGTCGACATGGGCACCTACGGCGCAAGTCTGGGTGTTTACCGCATCGAACAGCCAAGCGATGGCTACTGCGAAATCAACGATCCGACCACTTGCACCTACGTCCGTGAAGGCGAACAGATCAACAAAGGCGTGGAAATGAACGTGTTCGGCGAGCCGATCGATGGCCTGCGCCTGATCAGCGGCCTGACCCTGATGGACACCGAACTGAAAAACACCCTCAACGGTGCCAACGACGGCAACCACGCCATCGGCGTGCCGACCTTCCAGTTCAACGCTGGCGTGGATTGGGACGTGCCGGGTCTGCAAGGCGTCGCGCTGAATGCGCGGATGCTGCGCACCGGCGGGCAATACGCCGACGCAGCGAACAACCTCAGCTTGCCAACGTGGAACCGCTTCGACGCAGGTGCGCGCTATGCGTTCAAGGTGTCGGAGAAAGACGTGACGCTGCGTTTCGGCGTTGAGAACGTGGCGAACAAGAAGTACTGGGAATCGGCTCAGGGCGGGTACCTGACCCAGGGTGAACCGCGGGTGGCGAAGCTGTCCGGGACGATTGATTTCTAAGCACTAAAAAGATCAAAAGCCCCTCACCCTAACCCTCTCCCAGAGGGAGAGGGGACTGACCGAGATGTTCTCTCGAACTACGCCGACCTGAAATATCCAGTCGAACTCAGGACTTGAAAAGCCCCCGATCGGCGCCCTCTCCCTCGGGAGAGGGCTGGGGTGAGGGGTTGCAGCCGTGCAGCCCATTCCCAGGTATGCACAAAACAGCCGCCCTCCCGTCCGGCCGACCACACTGGCCACCCTCTCCCGCTGATCCATACTTGCTGCACAGCCACAGGAGGACAGCCCCATGAACCGCAGCGACGTGCTGATCATCGGCGCCGGCCCGACCGGTCTGGTCCTGGCGCTGTGGTTGAGCAGACTCGGCGTGCGCGTGCGCATCATCGACAAGACTACAGCGCCCGGCACTACTTCCCGCGCCTTGGCCGTGCAAGCGAGAACCCTCGAGCTGTATCGCCAACTCGACCTGGCCGACACCATCGTGCGTCGTGGCCATCAGGTCGCGGCGGCGAACTTCTGGGTCAACGGCAAACCGGTCGCGCAGTTGCCACTCAAGCGCATCGGCGAAGGCCTCACTCCCTACGCCTTCGTCGAAATTTTCCCGCAGGACGAGCACGAACGGCTGCTGCTCGAGCGCCTTGAAGATTACGGCGTCAGCGTCGAGCGCAATACCGCGCTGGAGAGCTTCGAGGACACCGGCGACACCATCACCGCGCATCTGCGCCTGCCCGATGGCCAGCAGGAAGTCTGTCAGGCCTGTTATCTGGCCGGTTGCGACGGCGCCCGTTCGGTAGTGCGCAAAACCCTCGACACCGACTTCCCCGGCGGCACCTATCAGCAGATTTTCTACGTCGCCGATGTCACGGCCAGCGGCCCGGCGCTCAATGGCGAGCTGCATCTGGATCTGGACGAAGCGGACTTTCTCGCGGTGTTTCCACTGGCCGGCGAAGGCCGCGCGCGGCTGATCGGCACGGTGCGTGACGAACGCGCCGAGCGTGCCGAAACCCTGCAGTTTTCCGACGTCAGCAGCCGCGCCATCGAGCATCTGAAAGTGCATATCGAAGACGTGCACTGGTTCTCCACCTACCGCGTGCATCACCGGGTGGCCGAACACTTCCGTGATGGCCGGGCATTTCTGCTCGGCGATGCCGCCCATGTACACAGCCCCGCCGGCGGCCAAGGCATGAACACCGGCATCGGCGATGCGATCAATCTGGCGTGGAAACTCGCCGCCGTGCTCAGCGGTGGTGCCGAACCGAAACTGCTCGACACCTACGAAATCGAGCGCATCGCCTTCGCCCGCCGACTGGTCTCGACGACCGACAAGGTCTTCAGTTTCGTCACCGCCGAGGGGCGCATGGCCGACCTGCTACGCATGCGTGTGGCGCCGTTTCTGCTTCCGAAAATGGCCGCGTTCGAAGCAAGCCGCGAGTTCCTTTTTCGCACGGTCTCGCAAGTCACCCTCAACTATCGCGGCATGCCGCTGAGTCAGGGCGAAGCCGGCCATGTGCACGGCGGCGACCGCTTGCCGTGGGCGCATGATGGCGAAGGAGATAATTTCGGACCGCTCCGGCAACCGTGCTGGCAGGTGCATGTCTACGGCGACACCAGCGACGAGATGATCGCCTGGTGCGCCGAACATCACTTGCCGCTGCACGTCTTCGACTGGCGCCCGGCGTTTGAAACAGCCGGATTGGGCCGCAACGGCTTTTACCTGCTGCGGCCGGATACCTATGTGGCGATTGCGGATAACAGTGCCGATCCAAAAGTGATCGAGCGCTACTTCCGCGATCACGGCATCCGCCCGTTCTTCAACTGACACACCACAACCCCCTGTAGGAGTGAGCCTGCTCGCGATAGCGTTGTGTCAGTCGAGAAAATTCATGTCTGACACACCGCTATCGCGAGCAGGCTCACTCCTACAGTCTGGATTTGTGCTGGGCTTAGATCCCGGCCAGTGCCAGATCCATCGCAAAGTAAGTGAAGATCAGATCCGCGCCCGCACGCTTGATGGCGCCAAGGCTTTCGCGCACCACGCGATCTTCATCGATCGCCCCGGCCTGGGCGCCGAACTTGATCATCGCGTACTCGCCGCTGACCTGATACGCCGCCAATGGCAGGTTCGAGGCCTGACGAATGTCGCGGATGATATCGAGGTAAGCGCCAGCCGGTTTGACCATCAGCGCATCCGCGCCTTCCTGCTCATCGAGCAGCGATTCGCGCAGGGCTTCGCGACGATTCATCGGGTTCATCTGATAGCTCTTGCGATCACCCTTGAGCGCGCTGCCGCCGGCCTCGCGGAACGGACCGTACAGCGCAGAAGCGAATTTGGTCGAGTAGGCCATGATCGGAATCTGCGTGAAGCCGGCCGCGTCCAGTGCCTGGCGAATCGCGCGCACCTGGCCATCCATTGCTGCCGACGGTGCGATTACGTCAGCCCCGGCGCGAGCGGCGGCCACGGCTTGCTTGCCAAGATTGATCAGGGTCTGGTCGTTGTCGACTTCGTGATTGTGCATCACACCGCAATGGCCGTGGTCGGTGTACTCGCAGAAGCAGGTGTCGGACATCACGATCATTTCCGGCACGGCATCCTTGGCGATGCGCGACATGCGCGAGACCAGGCCGTCTTCGCGCCAGGTGTCGCTGCCGTTGGCGTCCAGATGATGGGACACGCCAAAGGTCATCACCGACTTGATCCCGGCACGGGCATAGCGCTCGATTTCACTGGCCAGTTTGCGCTCGGGGATGCGCTGCACGCCGGGCATGCTGGTGATCGGCACGAAGTCGTCGATCTCTTCCTCGACGAATATCGGCAGCACCAGATCGTTGAGGCTGAATTCGGTTTCCTGGAACAGACTGCGCAGGCTCGCATTGCGGCGCAGACGGCGGGGACGTGCTTCGGGGAACTGACTGGACATGGGGCCTTTCCTGAAAAACAACGGATGAGACGAAAGTCGTAGGGGGCGCAGCTTATGCCTTGCGGCGGGTGCGGGACAAACCTGGATCGGCCAAGAGAGCGTTACCGGGCTTGCAATAATCGATAAAACGCAACAAATCCCCTGTAGGAGTGAGCCTGCTCGCGATAGCAGTGTGTCAGACATAAATTTCTCCACTGATACACCGCTATCGCGAGCAGGCTCACTCCTACAAAAGGAAACACGGTGGGTCAGGAAGGAATGGTCAGGCCGCGGATGACTGCCGGGCGAGCGAGGAACCGCTCCAGCACCCGGGTGACGTTGGGGAAATTCTGAATCCCGACCAGATCCCCTGCCTCATAGAAGCCGAGCAGATTGCGCACCCACGGGAACGTGGCGATATCGGCGATGGTATAGCGCTCGCCCATGATCCAGTCGCGGCCTTCAAGGCGGGTGTTGAGCACGTTCAACAGGCGTTTGCTCTCCTCGACATAGCGGTCACGCGGGCGCTTGTCCTCGTAATCCTTGCCAGCGAATTTGTTGAAGAAACCGAGCTGGCCGAACATCGGGCCGATGCCGCCCATCTGCCACATCAGCCATTGAATAGTCTCGTAGCGCAGCGCGCCTTCCTGAGCGAGCAACTGGCCGCTCTTGTCGGCCAGATAAATCAGGATCGCGCCGGATTCGAACAGCGGCAGCGGCTGATCTTCCGGGCCATGCGGGTCGAGGATCGCCGGGATCTTGTTGTTCGGGTTCAGCGAGAGAAACTCCGCCGAGGTCTGGTCGTTGGTGTCGAAGCCGACGCGGTGCGGCTCGTACGGCAGGCCGATCTCTTCGAGCATGATCGACACTTTGACGCCGTTGGGGGTCGGCAGGGAGTAGAGCTGAATCCAGTCCGGGTACTGCGCCGGCCATTTCTGAGTAATCGGGAATGCAGACAGATCGGTCATTGGAAGCATCCAGTCACAAATTGAAAGCCGATCATAATGTAGGCCCGGGTTGACGCCTACACGAACCGTAACATCCTGTCGCTAACCTGCCTGTATGCCCGCAAAGGTTGCCGTTAGAGTGCTGCGCACTGGCCCGGATCGAACCAAACGGGCATTACAGGACTCTGAGCTATGCCTTTCTCGCAGAGGAAGCTGTTCACGACAGGGAAACACCCGGTGCTGGGAGCCCGCGGTGCCAAGGTTTGTCAGCCTTAACCGATTTTGCTGAAGAATCTTCGAATTGATGACGAACCTGATGAGTTTCGCCAAACGTTTCAAACATCGCGCGTACGTGGCCCTGCCCTCCCTGCTGGCAGTCAGTGCGCTCTTTCTGTCCCTCGAATCCAGTGAAAGCCGCGCGCAACCGGCGGACGGCACGCAGACCCTGGTGTTCCTGCGTCATGCGGAAAAACCCGAAGGCGGCTTAGGCCAGCTCAACTGCCAGGGCCTGAACCGCGCCATCGATCTGTCGACACTGCTGCCGGAAAAATTCGGCAAGGCCGACTACGTGTTCGCCGCCAACCCGACACGCAACGTTGAAGAAGGCGAGCTGGATAACTCCTACAGCTACATTCGTCCGCTGATGACCATCAGCCCGGCCGCGATCAAGCTTGGCCTGCCGGTGAACATCGAGTTCTCCGCCAACGACACCAGCGATCTGGCCCGCGAACTGCTGGACGAGAAATACCACAACTCGACGATCTACACCGCCTGGTCACACGGCTATCTGCCGGAGTTGATCAACAAGGTCGCCGGCAATGCGGTGGGCGAGCGGCAGAAGATCACCGATGACTGGGCTGGAGACGACTTCGACTCACTGTACGTGCTGACCCTGAAGTGGCACAACGGCAAGGCCAGTCTGCAGAGCCATAGCTACAAGCAGGGGCTGGATAACGGCAAGGACACCTGCCCGACCTGAGTTTTTTATCGCCTGACCTGGCCCTATCGCGAGCAGGCTCACTCCTACATTTGGAACGCGTTCCACCTGTAGGAGTGAGCCTGCTCGCGATGAGGCCGGTACAACCGACGCTAAATCCTCTGATTCACCCGCTCGCGCAAATACTCGATCACCGCCTGACGCTCCCCGGCAAACTCGATCCGCCCGCCCTTCTTCTCGCGCTGGAACACATACATCGGGTCGTAGTACTCACGCAGCAACACGCTTGTCCAATCGCGAAACAGCTCGACCGAACCGCTCCGGGCCTGTTCGGCCAGTGCCGCCTCCATCTGCCCGTACAGTCGTTGATAGCGCTCGCCACCCAGGCGACGCTGAATATTGTTCAGGCTGGCAATCAATCGCTCGGCATATAGGGCGAAACCCACCTGCTCGCCATGCAACGCGACGAACTCGGCGTGCAGGTCAATCACGTAATCCTGGAGGATTCGCTCGACCCGATTCTCAAGGCTGTCTTCAAGCCAGACCAGCGGTGCCGCTTGCATGCCCCGGTACAGCGGCAACGGCAAGGCACAGCTGCCGACCACCCGACTCTCGTCTTCCAGGACAAATTGCCCGATCCCGCGGGCGCGCTTTTTCAGCACATCGACAGCCAGGCGATTCTCGAAATCGATGTTGCCCGGTTGCCCGGTGGCGCGCTTGCCAAAACTCGAACCGCGGTGATTGGCGTGGCCTTCCAGATCCAGACCATTGCTCAACTGCACCAGCACTTCGGTCTTGCCAGTACCGGTCATGCCACCGAGCAGAACCAGATCGCATTCGGCCACAGCCTGATCGACCGTTTCCAGGAGGAACGTGCGCATGGCCTTGTAGCCACCGCCCACACGCGGGTAATCGATGCCACCTTCGTCCTTGATCCATTGCTGGACGATCTGTGAACGCAGACCACCGCGGAAACAATAGAGATAGCCGTCGGGGTGGTTACGGGCGAATTCGACCCAGCCCTGGATGCGTGCCTCCCGAACCTCGGCCGACACCAGCCGCTCACCCAGAGCAATCGCGGCTTGCTGCCCGTGCTGTTTGTAACAGGTGCCGACCTGTTCGCGCTCACGGTCGTTCATCAGCGGCTGATTGATCACCCCCGGGAACGCGCCGTGGGAAAATTCAACCGGCGCACGGACATCCATCATTGGCCGGTCGTTGAGGAAAATATCGCGGTAGTCAGTGCAGTCGCGGAGCATCAGATCACCTCGACTGCGTTCGTCTGTCGCTCAACCAGCTCGCCGATCGGCTCAAGGTTCAGCCCGAGTTCGGCAGCAACGCCGAGGAACTCTTCATTGCCCTCGGGCGTGACCGCAATCAGCAGACCGCCACTGGTTTGCGGATCGCACAGCACGCGCTTGTGCAGTTCCTGCACGCGGCCGACCTTGCTCGAATAGCTGTCGAAATTGCGCAGCGTACCGCCCGGCACACAGCCTTGATCGAGGTAGTACTCGACACTGTCCAGACGCGGCACGCGGTCGTAGGCGATGCGCGCGGTCAACTGGCTGCCGTCGGCCATTTCCACCAGATGCCCGAGCAGGCCGAAACCGGTAACGTCGGTCATCGCCGTAACGCCGGCGAGCTTGCCGAAACGGCTGCCGGGCTTGTTCAGGGTACACATCCAGTCACGGGCGACACCGACGTCGGCAACGCGCAATTTGCCCTTCTTTTCGGCGGTGGTGAGGATGCCGATGCCCAGCGGTTTGGTCAGGTACAACAGGCAACCGGCGGTGGCGGTGTCGTTGCGTTTCATGTGGCGTTTCTCCACCAGACCGGTGACGGCAAGACCGAAAATCGGCTCCGGCGCATCGATCGAATGCCCCCCTGCCAACGGTATGCCTGCGGCGTCACACACCGAGCGACCGCCACGAATCACTTCCCGCGCCACTTCCGGCGCCAGCACGTTCACCGGCCAGCCGAGGATCGCAATCGCCATCAACGGATCGCCACCCATCGCGTAGATGTCGCTGATCGCGTTGGTCGCGGCGATGCGGCCGAAGTCGAACGGATCATCGACAATCGGCATGAAGAAATCGGTGGTCGACACCACACCGCGCTCGGCATCGATCTCATACACCGCCGCGTCATCGCGCGACGCGTTGCCGACCCAGAGCTTGGGATCGAGGTTCTGTGCGCCGCTGCCGGCGAGGATCACTTCCAGCACCTGTGGGGAAATCTTGCAGCCACAACCGGCGCCATGGCTGTATTGGGTCAGACGAATCGGCTCGCTCATGGGAGAGTCTCTGGCAATGAATGGGGCGGATTCTAGCAGAGCCGGTGCAGGTGGAGACTTTCACCCTGGAACCCATTGTGGGAGCGAGCCTGCTCGCGAACAGGCCGTTTCAGTCGACGAATATTGCGACTGACACAGCGTCTTCGCGAGCAGGCATGCTCCCACAGGTTATCCGGGTGGCTGAGGGAATGGCGTCCTTCAAGGAATCAAAATGATCTTGTCGCCGCCACCCTGATTGACCTCTGCATAACGCCCCAACCCTTCAGCCAGCGGCACTTCCACCAGGCCCTGCGGCAGCGGCAAGCGATCCTCGTCGAAGAACCGCCCGAACTGCTCAAGCATCGCCGCGCATTCTTCGACGCCGTACAGCAACGAGTTGATGCCGACCACCGAGCCGCCCTTGCGATACAGCGCCAGCGCCGGCAGGTGCACGTGGCCGTCGACCGGGGCGCCGATGATGGCGATGCGGCCGAAGGTGGCCAGTGCGGCGACCGAGGCCGGCAGCCAGAAACCGGTGGTGTCGAAGATCACATCGGCGCCGCCGCGGTACACCGCGTTGACCTGCGCACCCAGCTCGTCAGGCTTGTCCAGTTGAATCGTCTGATAGCCCTGCTTCTGCAAATCCGCCACCTGCCCGGGCCGGCGCGCGGCGGCCAGCAACTGCGCGCCGCGCACTTTCGCCAAGGCCAATGCCGCCGTCGCCACCGCCCCGCCGCCGATCACCAGCAAGCGCGTGTCGGCGCTGACCAGGCTGCGCTCCAGCGCATCCCACGCCGTGGTGTACGGCACGCCGAGGCTGGCCGCCTGGGCGAAACTCAGATGCGCCGGTTTGTGCGCCACGCCATTGGCCGGCAGTTTGACGAATTGCGCATGGGCGCCGTCGGCGAAGAAACCCAGCTCGCGCCCGGTGCCCCAGACTTCCTGACCGATCAACGCTTGCGCCCCCTCGACCACCACCCCGGCAAAATCCCGTCCCGGTACCCGCGGCAAAGTGGTGTAAGGGAAACGACCGAGGACGTTTTTCACATCGCTGGGATTGAGGCCCGCAGCCTTGATCTGCACCAGCACTTCATCGACGCCGGGCACCGGGGTCGGCACGTCGACGAAACGCAGGGAAGACAGGTCGCCGGTCTGATCGAATTGCAACGCTTGCATGGGCACATCCACCGTGAAAAAAGGGAAATTCAGGACAACCAGCCAGCGACCAGTTGCCGGCCCATCGGCCACAACTGCTCACCGGCCAACATGCCGAGCAGACCGACCAGCGCGATGGCCGGCGGTGCGGGAGAACGGAAATCGAGCGCGCCGTAGAGCAGGCCGACGCCCAGGCCAATGGTCAGAGAAATGAGGTAGTTCATGGGGGGAACTCCGCCGCGATAAGTGATGGGCAGAGTCTAGGGAAAGGGACGGAGCGGTATCGGCCAAGGACTTCTGAATTTCGGACAAAACCAAAAGGTCACCACAACGCCCTGTAGGAGTGAGCCTGCTCGCGATAGCGGAGTGTCAGTCAACTCATCAACCTCTGAAAGACCGCTATCGCGAGCAGGCTCGCTCCTACAGGGGGTTGTGTTCAGCCAGTGGAAAATTGCGAAGGCGCGACGCCCAGCTCTCGGCGAAACATGTCGCTGAAGCTGCTCGGTGAATAACCCAGTTCGCGAGCGATGACGCTCACCGCCACGCCCTGAATCAACGCCGCCACCGCCGTCGCCAGTTGCACTTGGCGCCGCCATTCGGCGAAGCCCATGCCGAGGCTGTCCTTGAACAACCGCGCCAGAGTGCGCACGCTGGCGCCGGCGTTTTCCGCATGCTGCTCGAACGGGATCTCCAGTGACGGCGCGGCCATCACTGCCTGACACAGGTTCATCAGACGCCGGTCGGACTCATCCGGCAGTGGGATCTTCAGTTGCGAACGCCTTGCCCGCCGCAACTCCAGCAACGCCAGCCCGACCAGCGCCTCGTAATACTCAGCCTCGCCATCATCGCCCTGCGCCACCAGCCCGACGATCAACTCGCGCAGCAAACCGCCGACTTCGATCACCTGCACCGTCGCATCCAGCGTCGCCGCCAACGCCGGACGCAGGTAGATATTGCGCATCTGCAAGTCCGACACCACGCGAATCCCGTGGGGCACCCCCGGCGGCAACCACACCGCCCGCTGCGGCGGCACCACCAGTGCTTCGTGCGGGGTTTCCACCCACATCACCCCGCTCATCGCATACAGCAACTGCCCCCAGACATGCTCGTGCGGCTCGATGAACAAACCACGCGGGTACGTCCGCGCCAGCGGTTGCACGGGCACATCGGTGTCGGTCAGATCAGGGGGCGCGGCGAGGGCCATGGCGAGCGTTCACAGGGGGTTGGCGAAGCCGCCATGGTAACCAGCACGCCCCGCCCTCGCCAACGATAGATACCGTCGGACAATCCAACTGAATTTTCTCGGCACAGCGCGATCCGTTTATTACCACAGGGAGGAATACGGGCTTTATGAACAACGCAAAACTTTACGTCATCGACTACACACTGCATGGCACCCCCAAGTCGTTCATTATCCGCTCGGACAAAATGGACAACGCCGAAGCCTGGCACTGGGCAAGCTGCGACGCGGGCGTGGGTCGCATCCCGCGCTTCGGCCGCGAGAAAGTGCAAAAGACCAGCAAACCGATGGCAGAAAAATTCGGCCTGGAAAACGTCACCTGGCGCCAGACCAACTGACCCCATCGCCTTCACCGCAGGCTTGGCAATCGCAAGGGGGAATCGACGATGACCGACACTTATCACCCGGCCCGACTGGATTACGGCCTGACCACCTTCTTCGGCCAGATCAGCAAAACGGTGGATTGCGAGGTGGCCCTGGAAACGGTGGCGGATGACCCCTACCGCTTCACCTTGTGCGTCCAGGCACCGGTGCCGGAGGATCTGGACCAGGCCAAGATCGTGGTGGTCAAGGTCAAGGGGCGAACGTTGCAAGGCACGGTGAGACACTTTGAACGACAGGAAGACGACAGTCTGAAAATGGAAGTGGAGCCTGATTAGGCTCCACTTTTTTTTGCCCTGATTATTTCGGATGGGCGCAACCGCAGCCCTTCATCGCACATTCTTCACCGTGCTTGTGGTGATGAGCGCAGGCCTCGCAGCAATAGTGTTTACCGTGCACAGCATAGGAATGTTCGCCCTCTTTGAGGGTGCAGTTGCAGCCGGGGCAGTCGCATTTTTTATCGGACATGGGACAGACTCCTTGCGTGGTGGTTGTCTGGGGCTTGAGTGGTAAGCCGTAAGAGACAGTGTAGGAGGTGATTTTGCAGGCTGGCCAGGTATTGAGAGATCGGGCGACGCAGAGATGGCTTTCGCGAGCAGGCTCGCTCCCACAAGAACGACTTCGCGCAGCACAGACCTGCGCATGACATCAAAAGCCCCTCACCCTAGCCCTCTCCCGGAGGGAGAGGGGACTGACCGAGGTGATTGCGAGAAACCCGCCGACGTGGAATACAGAGTCGAACGCAGATTTGAAAAGCCCAAAAATCGGCCCCCTCTCCCTCGGGAGAGGGCTGGGGTGAGGGGCGAACCCACCAGAAAAACCAAGGCAGGCACCACCCGCTCTTCACCACTCAAAACAATGAGCGCAAGCTCGAGTAGCTTTTGATCTTGATCTCAGAGCCCGTCGGCAGGCTGAGCGGAGGGATCGATCCAGGCGTGGGAGCGCAGCGACCGTACGACGCAGTCGTACACAGCGAGTGTAGGTGCAGCGAAGCAAACCGGAGCCGCTGCGCCAGGATCGGTCCCGCAGCGAAGGAACCCCGAGCCCCAGCGAGCGGGCCGAACGTCAGGGCGAAGACCTTTTGGTTCCTTTTGGGGCGTTTGCCAAAAGGGACTCGCCGTAAGGGCGAAACCGCCAGTCGCAACACCCGCAGCAACGGATATGTACACAATCAAACAAATAAAATCACTGCGCCTGCCGCGAACTCCGATACATAAACACCAAAGCCACCGCCAAACAAACCATCGCCAGCATCCGGCTCGAAGACAAGCCGATCGCCGGATTCCCCAACCAGCCAAAATTGTCGATCAACATCCCCATCCCCAACTGCCCGACAATCACCGCCACGGTCGCCACAGCCGTCCCGACCACTGGCACCGCGCCGACCATCACCATCATGTACACCACGCCAAACAGCGCCCCGGTCAACTGCCACTTCGGCACCTCCAGCAGACTCACCGCCTGCGCCGGCTCGAAAAACAGGATCAACAACCCGGTCACCACCGCACCCACGGCAAAGGTCAGCAGACTGCTACGCAGCACACCCACCGTCTCACCCAAGCGACCATTGATCGCCGCCTGAACACTCAACACCGCACCGGCCAACACCACCACCAACAACAAAATCACCAGACCCATCATTCACCCCCGCGCAATCAGAATCAAAGCCACCACAATCAAACCCAACGCCAGCCAGCGCTCGCCGTTGACCTTCTTGCGCGTCGCGCCGAACCAGCCGAAATGGTCGATCAGCACACTCTTGCCGACCTGCCCGGACAAAATCGCAATCATCGTCATGGCAATGCCGATGTGCGGCGTCGCCAGCGTCAGCACCACCACGTAGATCGGCCCCAGAAAACCGCCGATCAACTGCCAGCGCGGCAGTTCGGTCAGCGCCGGACCTTTTCGCGGGCCGGCGAACAGCAGCAGCAAAAACAGAATCGCCGAGCCCACGCCGAAGATGCTCAAAGTTGCCCACAAATGCCCGACCTGCTCGCCCAGCGGCCCGAGCAACCCCGCCTCCACCGACAAGCCCATGCCGGCGAGAATCACCAGCGGCAGCAACAACAGACGTAACACCGACCGCTTCACCGGTGCCGCGACCAACCCCTCATCCAACGTCTGCATACACAACCTTCCACGCTCATAAACAAGGGCGCGGATTATCGGCTGGCGCCGCTGTGCGATAAATGGGAGCATCCGGACAACACTTTTGCGCAAAACGCACAGCGAGACACACCATGCACGGGCTCAATGAACTCGGATTCAAGGCGTTACGGCTGTTTGTAGCGGTCCTCGACCACGGCAGCTTTTCCGAAGTGGCCCGGCGCGAAGGCGTCGCCCCCTCCTCCATTTCGCGGCAGATCCAGTTGATGGAGCAGGCGCTGAATCAGCAATTGCTCTACCGCCACACCCGTGCCGTCACCCCGACCGAAGCCGGGCGCACGCTCGGCCATCATGCGCGGTTGTTGCTGGTGCAATTGGAAGAAGCCGAGCAAGCGTTGCAGGAGCAGCAAAGCGAACCCACCGGACTGGTGCGGATCAACGCGCCAGTGGTGTTCGGCCAACGCCACCTGACGCCATGGCTGGGCGAGCTCTGCGCGCGCTATCCGAAGCTGCAACTGGACATCCAGCAAACCGACCATTACGTCGATCCGTTGCAGGAAGGCGCCGATCTGCTGTTTCGCATCGGTGCGCTGCACGACTCGAGCATGCAGGCTCGGATCCTCGCTCCGCACCGCTTTCAGGTCGCCGCCAGCCCTGCCTATCTGCAGCGCCACGGCACCCCACAGCATCCCGACGAACTCGCACAGCATCAGTGCCTGGCCTACAAAGGCGCGGCCGGTCAGCAGCGCTGGTTTTTCCGCCGTGAGGGCGAGGACTGGACGCCGTACACGGTCAGAGGCCCGATCACCGGCAACCACGCCGACACCCTCACCCAGGCTGCTCGGCAAGGGCTGGGGCTGGTGATGTTTCCGTCGTGGCTGATTGGCGAAGCGGTGCGCGAAGGCACACTGGTGCCGGTGCTCGGGGAGTATCAGGTGTCGAACAGTCTGGAGCCGCAGCAAATCGCGGTGCTGTGGCCGGGGAGCCGACGGTTGTCGGTGAAGGTGAGGACGGTGATTGATTTTTTTGTCGAATGCTTTGGCGAGATTCCCTATTGGGACAGAGCCTAAAGATCAAGAGCCCCTCACCCTAGCCCTCTCCCGGAGGGAGAGGGAACTGATTGGGGGATGCTCGAGAATTTCGCCAACCTGAATGTCCCGCTTTGAATCCACCATCGACCGGATTCAGCTGGACGCAGAACCAGATCGTTTTTGGATTCACCCGAGAGCGTTCAAGTCGGTGCAGCTCCCGAGGATCGCGCGGTCGGTCCCCTCTCCCTCTGGGAGAGGGCTAGGGTGAGGGGCTTTTCAGGCGATCAGATACGGAACTGACCGACCAGCTTGCCCAGCCGCTGCCCCAGCTCCGCCAGACTGCGCGAGGTCTGCGCACCCAACTGCGTTTCATCGGCGACGCTGTCCACCGCCACGGCAATCTGATGCACGCTGCGGTTGATCTCTTCGGCCACCGCTGTCTGCTCTTCCGCTGCGCTGGCGATCTGCGCGTTCATCGAGTTGATCGTCGCGATCAACTGCGCCATGGCATCCAGCGACGCGCCGGCCTGATTGGCCTGTTGGGAAGTGCCGTCGCCGGCCTCGCTGGAGCGGCGCATCGCCTCGACCGCCTGCTGCGTGCCCGCTTGCAAGCGGTCGATCATGCCCTGGATTTCCTGGGTGCTGATCTGCGTTCGGCTGGCCAGCGCGCGCACTTCGTCGGCGACCACGGCGAAACCACGCCCGGCCTCGCCAGCACGGGCCGCTTCGATGGCTGCGTTCAAGGCCAACAGATTGGTCTGCTCGGCAATCGAACGGATCACCCCGAGCACGCCGACAATTGAACTGACGTCCTGCTGCAGGCTGTCCAGCGACACGCCGCTGTTGCGGATGTCATCGACCAGCGCATGAATCTGTTTGATGCTGCCCGCGACCACGCGCTTGGCGCTCTGGCCTTCTTCGTCAGTCTGCTGGGCGGCGACGGCGGCGTTCTGCGCGCTCTTGGCGACTTCCTGGGCGGCAGCGGACATTTCGTTGATCGCCGTAGCGACCTGATCGGTTTCGTGGCGCTGACGCTCCATGGCCTGATCGGAACGCTGCGCCTGTTCCGAGACCTGGGTGACCAGTCCGGTGAGTTGCGTGGTCATCTCGGTGATCTGCCGCACCAGGCCGTGGATCTTGTCGACGAAACGGTTGAACGAGCCGGCCAGTTCGCCGAGTTCGTCCTGGCTGGTGATGTTCAGGCGCCGGGTCAGGTCGCCCTCGCCCGCCGCGATATCGTCGAGGCTGGCTTTCATTTGCGTCAGCGGGCGCAGAATGGTGTTGGCCAGCAGCATGCCCGCCGCCGCGATCACCAGCAGCACCAACACGGCAACGCCGACGATGCTCAGCACCACGCCTTGCACGCGCTCCTGCACTTGCGCTTCGACCTGCGCGACTTGTGCTTCGATGCCGTCGAGGTTGACCGAGGTACCGACCGCCATGTCCCACTTCGGCAGGTATTCGGTGTAGCCGAGTTTCGGCACCAGCACCTTGGCGTTGCCCGGCAGTGGCGAGCTGTATTGCAGATAGTGGGTGCCGTCCTTGGCCACTTTGACCAGGCCGAGGTTGACGTAGACGCCGTTCGGATCGCGGTTGTCCTTGAAGCTTTTGCCGACGCCGTCGGGGTCGTTGGCCTTGAACAGGCGCACGGTCTCGGAATCGTAGCCGAAGAAGTAACCGTCCTTGCCGTAGCGGATGCCCGAGAGCAATTTGATCGCCTGCGCCCGCGCCGCGTCGTCGCCCGGTGCGGCGGCGTCGTAAAGGGGTTTGATCGTGGTCATGGCCACGGCGACGTAACTTTGCAGGGTCGCCTTGGCGTCGCTGAGCAGCCGCTCGCGGGTCTGCTCGACTTCCTTGCGCGCCTGTTCCTGGAGGATGAACAGCGTGGTCACACTGATGACCAGCGCAAAGAGCAGCACCGGCAGAACGGCAAGGGACAGGACTTTAGCCTTCAGGCTCAGGCGCATCGGGGGACTCACTCTTTTGATTTTGTTGGCGTGGTTAAAGGCTTTAACGGCACGCCGGGGCAAAAGTTGAGTCCGGGAAATAACCCGATCCCCTGTAGGAGTGAGCCTGCTCGCGATAGCGGTGTATCAGTCAGCGGATGAGGCGACGGATACACCGCCATCGCGAGCAGGCTCACTCCTACAAGAGGGTTGGTGGGCCGTTTAGAGAACCATCGCCGCCACCCAGCCAAACGCCAACAGCGGCAAATTGTAGTGCAGGAAGGTCGGTACGACGGTGTCCCAGATGTGGTGATGCTGGCCGTCGATGTTCAGGCCGGAGGTCGGGCCGAGGGTCGAGTCCGAGGCCGGCGATCCGGCGTCACCCAACGCACCGGCAGTGCCGACGATGCAGACGATGGCGATCGGACTGAAGCCCAGTTGCACGCACAGCGGCACGAAAATCACCGCGAGAATCGGCACGGTGGAAAACGACGAGCCGATGCCCATGGTCACCAGCAGCCCGACCAGCAACATCATCAGGGCACCGACGCCCTTGCTGTGATCGATCCACGCCGCCGAGGCTTCTACCAGGGTCTGCACTTCGCCGGTAGCCTTGATCACTTCGCCGAAACCGGACGAGGCGATCATGATGAAGCCGATCATCGCCATCATCTTCATGCCTTCGGTGAACAGATCATCGGTCTCGCGCCACTTGACGATGCCCGATGCCGAGAAGATCAGAAACCCGGCCAGCGCACCGATAATCATCGAGTCCAACAACAGCTGAATGACGAACGCGGCGGCGATCGCCACACCGGCAATCATCAGGCTCAGCGGGTTGTACTGCACCGCGGTCTGCTCGACTTGTTCGATCTTCGCCAGGTCATAGACGCGCTTCTTGCGATAGCTGATAAACGCGATGCCGAGGCCGACCAGCATGCCCAGCGCCGGAATACCCATGGCATGGGTGACATTGATACCGCTGATGTCGACGCCGCTGCGCGCGACGTTGGCCAGCAGGATTTCATTGAGGAAGATGTTGCCGAAGCCCACCGGCAGGAACATGTACGGAGTGATCAGGCCGAACGTCATGACGCAGGCGATCAAACGGCGATCGAGTTGCAGCTTGGTCAGTACATAGAGAAGCGGCGGCACCAGCAGCGGAATGAACGCGATGTGGATCGGCAGGATGTTCTGCGAAGCAATCGCCACCACCCAGAGCAGGCCGATCAACAGCCATTTGACGTTACCGCCGCCCGTCGCGTGTTGCCGGTCCACCATGGCCAGGGCCTTGTCGGCCAACGCATGGGCCAGGCCGGATTTGGCGATCGCCACGGCAAAAGCACCGAGCAAGGCGTAGGACAACGCCACCGTCGCGCCGCCGCCCAGGCCGCTGTTGAACGCCTTGAGCGTCGCTTCGATGCCCAGACCACCAGTCAGGCCACCGACCAGCGCCCCGACGATCAGCGCGATCACCACATGCACGCGCGACAGGCTGAGGATCAGCATGACGCCGACGGCTGCTATGACTGCATTCATTTCACTACCTCAAAAAACACTGCGGGTGAAAACACACCGCCAGACAGGATGAGTCCGCCCGGAATTGGCCGGCGGATTTGTACGGAGGGTCTTATTAGAGGGCGCGCACTGTGCCGCAGCGAACAGTCCTTGTCAAAGTCACACGGCCCTGTAGGAGCTGCCGAAGGCTGCGATCTTTTGACCTTGTTCCAGAGCAAAAACGCAAGATCGCAGCCTTCGGCAGCTCCTACATGGATCGCATGCGCAATTGGTCATATTGCGCTGGAGGGATAAAGAAAGCGCAAACGCAGCCGCTACAGTGCAAAGTCTCAGATATTTATCGGATAAGGATGTTTTCCATGTCGCTCAGACAACTTTCCATCCAATGGAAAATCACCCTGCTCGCCGGCCTCTGCCTGGCCGGTATCGTGACCCTGTTGGTCGGTCTTTCGCTGTATCGCATGGAACACAGCTCGGCGCTGGTCAAGGCCTCGAGCATGGAGATGCTCACCGAATCGGCGCAGGCGCGGATCGAATCGCAAGGTGAAGTGCAGGCTGCGGGCATTCGCCAGCAGTTCATGGACGCCTATCAGTACGGCCACGGTTTCTCGCGGCAGGTGCTGTTCTTGCGTGAACAGGCCGAGAAGCGTTTTCTCGATGCTTTCGACCTGCGCGAGGACATGACCCGTCAGGTCAAGTCCGCGCTGCAGGCCAACCCCGACCTGCTCGGCCTGTCACTGGTGTTTGAAGCCAACGCGCTGGACGGCAAGGATGAACTGTTCGCCGATCAGGCTGAGCTGGGCAGCAACGACAAGGGCCGTTTCGCCCTGTACTGGTCGCAACCGACCCCGGGCAAAGTCACTTCGATGGCGCTGCCGGAAAGCGACATGAGCGACACCAGCACCGGCCCCAGCGGTCAAGCCGCCAACGCCTGGTTCACCTGCCCGCGCACCACCCTCAAACCCTGCGTGATCGAGCCGTACTTCTATGTCATCGACGGGCAGAAAGTGCTGATGACCAGCATCGTCTTCCCGCTGCAGGTCAACGGCAAAGTCATTGCGTCGTTGTCGGTCGACATCAACCTCAACAGCCTGCAAGCGATCAGCCAGAATGCCAGTCGCAAACTTTATGACGGTCAGACCGCGGTAAGCATCGTCAGCCCTGCCGGCCTGCTCGCCGGCTACAGCCCGGATGCCGGCAAGCTCAGCCAGCGCCTGGATGCGGTGGATCAGGCCAGCGGCAGCGAGTTGCTGCGCCTGCTCGCCTCGAGCACTGGCGTGAGCAGTCTGCACAGCAACGGCCATTTGAAAGTGCTGTCGCCGTTCCAGCCGATTCCCGGCGGGCCGGCGTGGGGCGTGTTGTTGGACGTGCCGGAAAAAGTCCTCGTCAGCCGCGCCGAAGCGCTCAAGCAGCAACTGGATGCGAGCAATAATTCGGGCACGCTGATCGAACTGAGCCTCGGCCTGCTCGCCGCGCTGATCGGTTTGCTACTGGTGTGGTTGATGGCGCGCAGCGTGACCAAGCCGATCCTCGGCGTCGCGCACATGCTTGAAGACATCGCCAGCGGCGAAGGCGATCTGACCCGGCGCCTGGCCTATGACAAGCAGGACGAACTCGGGCAACTGGCCGGCTGGTTCAACCGTTTCCTCGACAAGCTGCAGCCGATCATCGCCGAGGTGAAACGCTCGGTGCAGGACGCCCGCAATACCGCCGACCAGTCCTCGGCCATCGCCACCCAGACCAGCGCCGGCATGGAGCAGCAATACCGTCAGGTCGATCAGGTCGCCACCGCCTCCCATGAAATGAGCGCCACTGCGCAGGACGTCGCACGCAGCGCCGCGCAGGCCGCCGAAGCCGCCAAGGACGCCGACCGCGCTACCCGCCAAGGCCTGACGGTGATCGATCGCACCACCGCGAGCATCGACACCCTCGCCGCCGACATGAGCGCAGCGATGGTGCAGGTCGAGGGCCTGGCCGCCAACAGCGAGAAGATCGGCACGGTGCTGGAAACCATTCGCGCCATCGCCGAGCAGACCAACCTTCTAGCGCTTAACGCTGCCATCGAAGCGGCCCGCGCCGGTGAAGCCGGACGCGGTTTCGCGGTGGTCGCCGACGAAGTGCGCAACCTCGCGCGCCGCACCCAGGAGTCGGTGGAGGAAACCCGCCAGGTCATCGAGCAATTGCAGAACGGTACGCAGGAAGTGGTCGGCTCGATGGGCAACAGCCATCGTCAGGCCCAGGGCAGTGTCGAGCAGGTGGGCCAGGCTGTAACGGCGCTGCGGCAGATCGGCGATGCGGTGACGGTGATCAGCGACATGAACCTGCAGATCGCCAGCGCCGCCGAAGAGCAAAGCGCGGTGGCCGAGGAGATCAACAATAATGTGGCGACGATTCGCGATGTGACCGAATCGTTGTCAGGACAGGCGAATGAATCGGCGCGGGTGAGCCAGTCGCTCAATAGCCTGGCGAACCAGCAGCAGCGCTTGATGGATCAGTTTCGCGTTTGATCTGAGATTGCGGGGTGTCAGTCAGATTCCCCCCTCACCCCAGCCCTCTCCCCCCAAGGGGGGCGAGGGGGAAAGGGAGCCGATCTTCACGCCATTCAAACCTGAGTTCGGCTCGGTACTCAGATCACGGTGATGCTTTCAAAACCTGAGTTCGGCTCGGTATCTCACGTCGGTGTACCTCGACTAAACACCTCGGTCAGTCCCCTCTCCCTCAGGGAGAGGGTTAGGGTGAGGGGCTTCTAAAAGGCTCACCGCCGAGGCAGTTCGATCACCACTTTCAACCCGCCCCACTCGCTCTCGCCCAACACCAGCAAGCCGCCCCAGGTATCGACGATGTCCCGCACGATGCCAAGGCCCAGCCCATGCCCGTGGGTCTGCTCATCCAGCCGCGTGCCACGGCTGAACACCTGAGCGCGTTGTTCCTCGGGGATTCCCGGCCCGTCATCTTCCACGCTCAGGGCAAAGCCGTCAGCGCGCTCGATGACGCTCAAGCGCACCTCGGCATCGGCCCATTTGCAGGCGTTGTCGAGCAGGTTGCCGAGCAGTTCCAGCAAGTCCTCGCGATCCCACGGCAGTTGCAGGCCCGGCGGTGCGACGTAACTCAAGGCCAGGTGTTCGCCATGAATCATGTTCAGCGTCGCCAGCAACCCCGGCAGCTCGGCATCGCAATCGAACAACGCGCCGGGCAGCGCATCACCGGATAACCGCGCCCGATTGAGTTCACGATTGAGGCGCTGCTGCACCTGTTCCAGTTGTTCCTTGAGAATCCTGCGCAGCTCGGGATGGTCGTCGAGCTTGTCGCTGGAGGCCAGGCTCAGCAGCACCGCCAATGGTGTTTTCAACGCGTGGCCGAGGTTGCCCAAGGCATTGCGCGAGCGCTTTAGGCTGTCTTCGGTGTGAGCGAGCAAATGGTTGATCTGCGCCACCAGCGGTTCCAGTTCCACCGGCACCTGATCGTCGAGTTGCGAGCGCTGGCCTTGCTGCAACTGAGCGATCTGCTCGCGCGCGCGCTCCAGTGGTTTGAGGGCGCGGCGCACGGTCAGGCGCTGCAGGAACAGGATCAGCAACAACGCCGCCAGCCCCAGGCCGAGGCCGATCTGGCGCATGCGCTGGAAGCTGTCGCTGACCGGCGTGTAATCCTGGGCGACGCTGATCGAGATCGACTGGCCCAGGCGCCGATAGTCCGACCGCAATATCAGCAGGCGTTGCCCGCCGGGGCCCAGTTGCAGGTTACTGTGCAGCCCCGGGTGGTCGAGCAAGGGCAGATCCTGATCCCATAACGAGCGCGAGCGCCAGTGACTGTCAGAGAAGTCGATGCGAAAGTAATGCCCGGAAAATGGCCGCTGATAGGCCGGCGACAGATGCCGCTCATCCAGCTGCAACCCTTGCGGGCCGCGCACCAGCGCCACCAGCAGGCTTTCGCTGTCATTGCGCAGGCCGGCTTCGAGGTAGCGCTGCAAGCCGACTTCGAATAACCACAGGCTGGTTTGCGCCAGCACCAGACCGACGATCACCATCACGCTGATCAAACCCAGGCTCAACCGGCGCTGGATTGATCTCATGAAGCTTGCCCGCCGAACAGGTATCCCTGACCGCGACGGGTTTCGATGACGCTTTTGCCGAGCTTGCGCCGCAGGTGATTGACGTGGACTTCGAGGACGTTGGAATCGCGCTCGGTCTCACCGTCATAGAGGTGTTCGGCGAGGTGGCTTTTCGAGAGGATTTGTTCGGGGTGCAGCATGAAATAGCGCAGCAAGCGGAATTCGGCGGCGGTCAGCTGGATGTCGGCGCCGTCGCGAACCACGCACTGGCGGCCCTCGTCCAGATGCAGGCCCGCGGCTTGCAGGGTGGGCTGGTTGGACTGGCCCTTGGAGCGGCGCAACAGCGACTGAATGCGCAGGAACAGTTCTTCCGGGTGAAACGGTTTGGTCAGGTAATCATCCGCGCCGGCCTTCAGGCCTTCGATGCGCTCGGCCCAGGAATCGCGCGCGGTGAGGATCAGCACCGGTATCGCCAGACCGGCCGCGCGCCACTGCGCAAGCACGTCCAGCCCCGGTACGCCGGGCAGGCCGAGGTCGAGGATGATCAGGTCATAGGGCTCGCTGCTGCCCTGATACACCGCGTCACGGCCATCGGCCAGCCAGTCCACCGCGTAGCCCTGGCGCTGAAGGCCAGCGAGCAATTCGTCGGCCAGCGGTACGTGGTCTTCCACCAGAAGCAAACGCATCGATCAATCTTCCTTGTCTTTGACTAACTCGCCGGTATCGGCCTTCAAGTGCAGCTCGCGCGCCACGCCTTCGACCGTCAGCAATTCGACTTCGTAAATGTACACGTCGTGTTTTTCTTCCAGCTCGACTTCCAGCAGTTTGGCACCGGGGTAGCGATCCATGGCCTGCTGCAGCACTTGCTCCAGCGGCAGGATCACGCCATCGCGACGCAGGGCCAGCGCCTCGTCCTGATCGAGATCGCGAGCCATGGCCGTACTGCACAACAACACCAGCGCCAGCGCCGTCAGGCGGGTGGCGCGACTATTCAGCTTCATTACGTATCCTGATGATCCCTGAGCACTTCACCATCTACCGCGTTCAACTCCAGATCCCACTTCACACCTTTCGGGTCGCGCAGTTCGATCTGGTAAATGAACTTGCCGTACTCTTCTTCCAGCTCGGTTTCGGTGATTTCCGAACCGGGGTGTTTTTCCAGCGCGATGGCGTTGAGCTTCTCGAAGGAGACGATAGTACCAGCGTCGCGCAAACGAAGCGCTTCGTCAGGCCCGAGATCGCGCGCGTGAGCGGTGCTGGCAGTGAGGCCGATGATCGAGGCAGTGGTCAGGGCAGTCAGGGTTTTCATGGTGTCTCCGAATTCTTATATGTTGCATACGGTGGGCACCTTAGCGGGGTCAACTTAACTGAAACTGAATGGCCATCATTGTGCCCTTTTCATTACCAATCCACCGCTTGGAACAAGACTCTGTAGGAGTGAGCCTGCTCGCGATAGCGGTGTGTCAGCCAACACATCTGCCACTGATGCACCGCTATCGCGAGCAGGCTCACTCCTACAAGGGTTCGCAACATCGGCTTATAATTCGCAGCTTGCCAACGATCGAGACCGGTATGACCGCCATCCACATCAAGTTCCCCGCCCTCACCCTCAAGGCCGGCCCGCGGGCCATGGCGCGGATTCGTGCGCAGGGCTTGCACGCCGCTGACGTCGGCACCCTGCCCGGTGCGGCCGGTGGGCCGAAGGCGCTGGGGATTCAGGGGCTCGATCTGGCGTTGTTCGGCGAGTGGCTGCCGAGTGCGCCGCGCGAGCGTTCGCTGATCGGCGCCTCGGTCGGCTCCTGGCGCTTCGCCAGTGCGTGCCTGCCGGACGCCGCCGAAGGCATTCGCCGCCTCGGTCAGCTGTACGCCGAGCAGAATTTCAACAAAGGCGTGACCATGGCCGAGATCAGTCAGAGCTCGCAACGCATGCTCAACGACCTGCTCGACGGCCGCGACGCAAGCATCCTCGAAAACCGCGATTACCGCCTCAACATCATGGTGGTGAAAAGTCAGGGCCGCCTCGCCGAAGACCATCGCGGGCGCCTCGGTCTGGCGCTCGGTTCGGTGATTGCCGACAACCTGCGCGGGCGCGCCCGGCTGTCGCGGCACTTCGAACGGCTGATCATCCACGATCCGCGCCTCGCCCCGCCGCTCGATGCCTTGACCGATTTCCCCTCGCGCTTCGTTGCCCTCAATGCCGGCAACCTGCGTCAGGCCCTGCTCGCGTCCGGGTCCATTCCGATGGTCATGGAAGGCGTGCGCGACCTGCCCGGCGCCGGCGCAGGTACGTTCCGTGACGGCGGCCTGCTGGACTATCACCTCGACCTTCCCTACAGCGGCGACGGCATCGTGCTTTATCCGCACTTCACCGATCGGGTGATTCCCGGCTGGTTCGACAAGACCCTGCCGTGGCGCCGCGCCTCGGTGCAGCGTTTGCAGGACGTGGTGCTGGTCGCGCCGTCGAAGGAATATCTGGCGCGCCTGCCCTACGGCAAGCTGCCCGATCGTAACGACTTCAAACGCTTCATGGGCGATGCGCCGAGCCGGCAGAAATACTGGCACGCGGCGATGGACGAGAGTCGCCGACTGGGCGATGAATTCCTCGAACTGACGGCCAGCGGTCGCCTCGCCGACCGCTTGCTGACCCTTTAGTCAGCACGGCCAAAGACAAGCTGATAAACTCGCCGCCTGCCCGAATCGCTGCGGCGAACGCCATCTGAACAGAGCCGAAAATACCGTGGAAATCTTCAAAGAGTTTACCTTCGAATCCGCCCACCGCCTGCCCCACGTCCCGGACGGCCACAAGTGCGGACGCCTGCACGGTCACTCGTTCAAGGTCGCGCTGCACCTGAGCGGCGACCTCGATCCGCACACTGGCTGGATTCGCGATTTCTCCGAGATCAAAGCGTTCTTCAAGCCCCTGTACGAACGCCTCGATCACAACTACCTGAACGACATTCCCGGTCTGGAAAACCCGACCAGCGAAGTGCTGGCCAAATTCATCTGGAACGAGATGAAGCCGTTGCTGCCGGAACTCAGCGCGATCCGAATTCATGAGACGTGCACCAGCGGGTGCATTTATCGCGGGGAATAAGCACCACACATCTCCTGTGTAGGAGCTGCCGCAGGCTGCGATCTTTTGATCTTGGTTTTTACAATCAAAATCAAAAGATCGCAGCCTTCGGCAGCTCCTACAGGGGCATCGCGTTCCCTCAGGGAAATGGAGAACAGCCTTTACGGCTGTTTTTTTATGCCTATGCTTTTCGTTCTCCCGCCAAGAGGACAGACCCATGACGGAATGGCTGCTGGATCAGGTCTTTGACTTCAACGGGCATCAGGTGCGCTATACCGTGCGCGGTGACGGTCCGCCGCTGGTGTTCGTGCATGGCACACCGTTTTCGTCTTACGTATGGCACCGCATCGCCCCGCACTTTTTCGCCACGCACCGTGTGCACTACTTCGATCTGCTTGGTTACGGACAGTCCGCGCAGCCAGACGCCGACGTCTCCCTCGGCGTGCAGAACGAACTTCTGGCGCAACTGCTTGATCACTGGAATCTGCAAACTCCAGACGTGGTCGCCCATGATTTCGGCGGTGCCACGGTGTTGCGCGCGCACCTGCTCGACGGCAAGGATTACCGCAGTCTGACCCTGATCGACCCGGTCGCCTTGACGCCGTGGGGCTCGCCGTTTGTGCAGCATGTGCGTCAACACGAAGCAGCGTTCAGCGGCCTGCCCGATTACATCCAGCGCGCCATCGTGCCGACCTATATTAGGGCCCGATTCACCGCCAGATTGCCGATGAGCAACTGGCGCCGTATGTGCAGTCGTGGCTGGGCGATCCGGGCCAAGCGGCGTTCTACCGGCAGATTGCGCAGATGGACGAACGCTATACTCGCGAAGCCGAAAGTCTGTACCCGACGATACGCTGCCCGGTGCAGATTCTCTGGGGCGAAGAGGATCAGTGGATTCCCATCGAACGTGGCCGGGCCTTACAGCAGATGATTCCCGGGGCGCAATTTCACGCCATCGCCAATGCCGGCCACCTCGTCCAGGAAGATGCGCCCGAAGCCATCGTCGCCGCCCTGCTGCGCTTTCTCTGAATCACACACCTGCACCTGTAGGAGCTGCCGCAGGCTGCGATCTTTTGATCTTTGTTTTTTACAATCAAAATCAAAAGATCGCAGCCTTCGGCAGCTCCTACATTGGGCTTCGGTGTGGTCAGGTGCACCGTTTTCGCGCCTGACTTCGCCGTGTCGTCTATACATACCCAGCCCGACCGTGTTTGGCACGACCGCTGCAACCCTCCTGCGTCTTCCCCTTCCAGCAAGGACTGCCCCATGACGCAGAACGCCTCCGGCAACGATTACCCGCTCAGTGAAGTGCCGATGCACGCGCGCAAAGGCCTGGCCTCTACGGCGATGGTGTTACTGGGTTTCACGTTTTTCACCGCGACCATGTTTGCCGGCGGCAAGCTGGGGGTCGCGTTCGGTTTTGCCGAGATGATGGCGGTGATCATTGTCGGCAACCTGTTGCTCGGTCTGTACGCCGCGGGCCTGGGTTACATCGCCTTCAAGAGCGGCCTCAATTCGGTGCTGATGGGGCGGTTCTGTTTTGGCGAAGTCGGCAGCAAGCTCAGCGACCTGATCCTCGGTTTCACTCAGATCGGCTGGTACGCCTGGGGCACGGCGACGGCGGCGGTGGTGATCGGCAAATACTTCGATCTGAATGAGGCCACGGTGCTCGGCCTGATGGTGTTGTTCGGTCTGGGCTTCTGCGCCACGGCGTACATCGGTTATCGCGGACTGGAAATTCTCTCGTACATCGCGGTGCCGGCGATGATGTTGCTGCTGATGCTGTCGATGTGGGTAGCGACGGTGAAGGTCGGCGGTTTCGAGGGATTGCTCAGCGTAATGCCGACGGGCTCGCTGGACTGGTCGACAGCGATCACTCTGGTGTTCGGCACCTTCGTCAGCGGCGCAACCCAAGCCACCAACTGGACGCGATTTTCGCGCTCGGCAAAAGTGGCGGTGCTCGCCAGTCTGATCGGCTTTTTCATCGGCAACGGCCTGATGGTGCTGATCGGCGCATACGGCGCGATCGTCTATCAGCAGCCGGACGTGGTTGAAGTGCTGCTGTTGCAGGGCTTCGCCATGGCCGCGATGGCCATGCTCCTGCTGAACATCTGGAGCACGCAGGACAACACCATCTACAACTTCGCCGTGGCCGGCTGCAACCTGCTGCGTACCGGGCGGCGCAAAACCGTAACCCTCGGTGGTGCGGTGATTGGCACGCTGCTCGCCCTCCTCGGCATGTACGACATGCTGGTGCCGTACCTGATCCTGCTCGGCACGGTGATTCCGCCGATTGGCGGGGTGATCATGGCTGACTTCTTCTACCGCTGGCGCGGGCACTATCCGCGTCTGGCCGACGCACGGTTGCCGGCGTTCAACTGGCCGGGGCTCGGGGCCTATGGGGTGGGCACCGTCGCTGCGTTCAGCTCGCCATGGGTCGCGCCGCTGGTAGGGATCGCCGCTGCCGCGCTAACGTATGTCATCGTCACCGGTGTGCTCGGCGCCCGTCGCCTAAGCGCACCACTACAAGACCTATAAAAAGGATTCGCCTGATGCACATCATCAACGCCCGCCTGCGCAACCAGGAAGGCCTGCACGAATTGCACCTCGAAGACGGCCTGATCCACAGCATCGCTCGCCAGACCGAAGCGCCGACCCTCGGCCCGGATGACCTCGATGCCGGCGGCAATCTGGTGGTGCCGCCCTTCGTCGAGCCGCACATTCACCTCGACGCCACCCTTACCGCCGGCGAGCCGCGCTGGAACATGAGCGGCACGCTGTTCGAAGGCATCGAGTGCTGGGGCGAGCGCAAAGTCACGATCACCGAAGAAGACACCAAGACCCGCGCCAAGAAGACCATTCAGGCGCTGGCCGCCCACGGCATCCAGCATGTGCGCACCCACGTCGACGTCACTGACCCGCAACTCACTGCGCTCAAAGCCATGCTCGAAGTGCGCGAGGAAAGCCGCCACCTGATCGACCTGCAAATCGTCGCGTTCCCGCAGGAAGGCATCGAGTCGTTCCGCAACGGTCGCGAGCTGATGGAGGAAGCGATCCGCATGGGTGCCGATGTGGTCGGGGGCATTCCGCATTTCGAATACACCCGCGATCAGGGCGTCAGCTCGGTGAAGTTTCTGATGGACCTGGCCGAGCGCACCGGTTGCCTGGTCGACGTGCATTGCGACGAGACCGACGACCCGCATTCGCGCTTCCTTGAAGTGCTCGCCGAAGAAGCGCGCAGCCGCGACATGGGCGCCCGCGTCACCGCCAGTCACACCACGGCGATGGGCTCTTACGACAACGCCTACTGCGCCAAACTGTTCCGCCTGCTCGGCCATTCCGGGATCAGTTTTGTTTCCTGCCCGACTGAAAGCATCCACCTGCAGGGACGTTTCGACAATTTCCCGAAACGCCGCGGCGTCACCCGCGTCAACGAACTGCTCGAAGCCGGGATGAACGTGTGTTTCGGCCAGGATTCCATCGTCGATCCGTGGTACCCGCTGGGCAACGGCAACATCCTGCGCGTGCTTGAAGCGGGTCTGCACATCTGCCACATGCTCGGCTATCGCAACCTGCAAAGCGCGCTGGACCTGGTCACCGACAACAGCGCCAAAGCCATGCACCTGGGCGAGCGTTACGGCCTGGAACAGGGCCGCCCGGCGAACCTGCTGATTCTGTCGGCGGACAGCGATTACGAGGTGATCCGCAGCCAGGGCCTGCCGCTGTATTCGATTCGTGGCGGCAAGGTGTTGATGAAGCGGCAGATGCCGGTGGTGGAGTTCAGCTGAGAATTGCGCTGAGTCGAATGCAAATATTCCATTTGCCACAAACCCTGTAGGAGTGAGCCTGCTCGCGATAGCGTTCTTTCAGTCGATGGAAATGTGGCTGACACACCGCCATCGCGAGCAGGCTCACTCCTACAAGAGCATCGCTAGTGGCCGAATCAATCCATCAATCGCGCCGTGCCAAACAATCTCACCCGCCGCAATACGCCCTCCGAAACCTCAAGCAAAACCGGTGCAGTGCCGCCAGGCATGATCACTTGCACTTCCCCCGCCTCAACCCAACCCACCCGCCACGCCGCACACGCCACTGCGCTGGCACTGGTGCCGGATGACGCGGTCGGCCCCTCGCCGCGCTCGAACACCCGGGCAAGAATTTGCTGCGGTGACGCCAGCGCAGCCCATTGCAGATTGACGCCCGCCGGGCAGGGATTGCCGGCACCGGTGGGCATGGCATAGGCAATTGCGGTCAGCCGTTCGTTCAGGGGCGATTCACGCATCTGTTGGTTGCCCGGCAACGCGGCCGCATCGCTGAGCAGCGTTACGCAGTGCGGATTGCCGATGCGCACGAACTGGCTGTGGGTCCAGTCGGGATCGAGTTGTGCCAGGGGCCGGACATGACTGACGTCACGGTGATTGAAGTGAACGCTCTCAACTGACTGCGCCCCCACGGCTTGCGCGCCGAATCCGGGCTGACCGAGATCAAGCCAGAAGCCGCGCACGCCTTCGACCGCGGCCGGTTTCACCGAGGTTTCCAGCGCCTCACCCTTGTCATGATGAACGCGCAACACTGCACCCTGCGCCGGCATCGAGCCTTGCTCGGTCAGCGCCTGAGAAAAAATCGTCAGGCCGTTGCCACTGCGTTCGGCGAGGCTGCCGTCGGTGTTCACGATCAGCACATCGAACGGTGCACACGTCTGAAACGGGCCGATCAGCAGACCATCACTGCGGTGCGGTTTGCTGTTGGCCGGGCGCAGGCCTTCGGGCCAATGGCAGCACAGGGCGATGGCGGCTTTGCTCCATTGCTGCCGAGACGTGGCGCATTCGGCGGCGCTGACCGGCAAAGCAATCCCGGCCTCGCGCAAGGCTTGGGGCGAAACCACGGCGTAGATATTGCCGCGTGCGTCGTAGAAGCTGGTCATGCCTTGGTCCCGTATTCCATGCTGGCGAAAATCCAACTGTAAACCGCAATCCCCTGTAGGCGTGAGCCTGCTCGCGATAGCGGTGTGTCCGTTAAAAAATTGTCGACTGACACACCGCTATCGCGAGCAGGCTCACTCCACAGGGTAGGATGTTCACCGTTATGCCCCGAAGGCCTGAGATCGAACCTCAACGCCGTCAGAATGTCACTCGGGATGCAGTTGTTTTTTTGCCAAGGATCGATATGACCAGCCTCAACCCCCAAGACACGTTCGTCCCCGGACGCCTGGAACAGATGTCCACGCGCGTCGCTTTTTTCATCGCCGGCCTCGGCATCGCCGCGTGGGCGCCGCTGGTGCCGTACGCCAAGGCGCGGGCCGGGCTGGATGAGGGCACGCTGGGGTTATTGCTGTTGTGCCTGGGCGTCGGTTCGATTCTGGCGATGCCGCTGGCGGGAATTCTTGCCACGCGTTTTGGTTGCCGACGTGTGGCCACCGGCGGCACGTTGCTGATCTGCGCGGCACTGCCTTTGCTGGCGACGGTATCGTCGATCCCGGCGCTGATCGCCACGCTGTTCATGTTCGGTGCCGGCCTCGGCACGGTGGATTCGACGGTGAACCTGCAAGCCGTGATCGTCGAGCGCGCCAGCGGCAAGCACATGATGTCGGGCTTCCACGGCTTGTTCAGCCTCGGCGGCATTGTCGGTGCTGCGGGCGTCAGCGCATTGCTCGGCCTCGGCCTGACGCCGCTGGCGGCGATGCTGGTGGTGGTGGTTTTGCTGATCGGCGCCTTGCTCAAGTGCGTGCCGCACATGTTGCCCTACGGCAGTGAAAGCTCCGGCCCGGCCTTCGCCATTCCCCACGGCATCGTGCTGTTTATCGGCGGCATGTGCTTCATCGTGTTCCTCACCGAAGGCGCGGCGCTGGACTGGAGCGCCGTGTTCCTCGCCCAGGAACGCGGAATCGACACGGCGTACGCGGGAATGGGTTACGCAGCGTTCGCCCTGACCATGACCGTCGGACGTCTGCTGGGTGACCGCATCGTGCGTAAGCTGGGTGCCACGCGGATCATTCTGTTCGGCGGGCTGCTGGCGGCGGCGGGGTTGTTTCTCGCCACCTTCGCGCCGAGCTGGCAAGCGGCGCTGGTCGGTTACGCGCTGGTCGGCGCCGGTTGCTCGAACATCGTTCCAGTGCTGTATACGGCAGTGGGCAAGCAGACGGTGATGCCGGAAAGCATCGCGGTGCCGGCGATTACCACGCTCGGTTACGCAGGGATTCTCGCCGGGCCGGCGGTGATCGGTTTTGTCGCCCATGCCAGCAGCCTGAGTTTTGCCTTTGGGCTGATGGCGGTGTTGCTGGTCGCTGTGGCGATCGGCGGGAAAGTCCTGAAGGTCTAAAGCAAAAGATCGCAGCCTTCGGCAGCTCCTACAGGGCGAACATCCTGTAGGAGCTGCCGAAGGCTGCGATCTTTTGATCTTGTGTTTTAAAAACCGACGCTGGCCTGCACGAAGAACGTGCGCGGTGCGCCGACATACATCCCCGAGTTGTTGTCGCTGGAGCGGGTGAAGTACTGCTTGTCGAAGACGTTTTTCACCCCGGCGCCGAGCTTGAGGTTCGACACCTGCGGGCCGAAGTCATAGCCGCCGCGCACATTCCAGGTCACGTAACCCGGAATGTCGCCGTACTGCCCGTCCGCTGTGCCTTCGGTGATGTAGTTGCCATTGAAGCTGCCATCGGCATTCACTCCGGTGCCCGGCGAACGTTGTTTCGATTGGGCGAAGCCGTCGATGTTCCAGGTCCAGCGATTGATGTCGTAACGCAACCCGACAGTGGCCACCTGCCGCGAATAGAACGGCAGATCGCGGCCCTTGAAGCCGGGAATCTCGCCTTCATAGGTGGCGCGGGTGTAGGTGAAGCCGGCATTGGCGGTCAGGCCATCGAGGCGCGGGTCGAGTGCCGCCATGTCGTAGTGCACGGACGCTTCGATGCCCTGGTGCTTGGTGGCGCCGAGGTTGGTCCAGCCGACGTCGTTGCTGATGTATTGCAGCTCGTCGTCGAAGTCGATGTAGAAAAGCGTCACTTCGCCGCCCCAGACATCATCGTTGTAGCGCGTGCCGATCTCGTAGGTCTTGGCCTTTTCCGGCTCCAGACCGTTGGCGGTGCTGTCACCCGAACCGCCCTGGCCGAGCTGGAAATACTGCAGGCTGCCGAACGAGGTCTCGTAATTGGCGAACAGCTTCCAGGCGTCCGACAGGTGATACATCACGCTCAGCGCCGGCAGCGGTTCGTTGCTTTCGATGCTGCGGTTTTTTTCCGGGACCGGCCGGCCAGCGGTGTCGAGCACGGCGCGGTCATGCCAGTCGGTACTGATGTGTTCGAAGCGGATGCCCGGGGTGATGGTCCAGTTGCCGACGTCGATCTTGTTGTCGACGTACACCGAGTTGGCCTCGGTGCCACCGGTGCGATCCTGGAACACATGGCCGTCGGAGGTCGGTGTGACCACTGGCTGGTTGTTGACCAGCGCCAGACGGCTCGATTCTTCGTGCATTGCTTCTTTCAGATAGCGATAACCAACGCTGACTTCCTGGGTGGTCGGGCCGACATCGAACACCCGCGACACGCGCGGCTCGATGCCGAGGGTGTAATAGGAACGCGGGTACGAGCTGAGGGTGCGCTGATCGCGCGCGGCGATGGTACTGCCGCGAAAGCTGTCGGTGTAATAGGTGAGGATCTCCGCCTGAGTGCGCTCATCGATCTGGCGAATCCACTTGAACGACACGTCTTTGCGCCGGCCACTGAACTGATCGTAGTCACGCACCGATTGGTACGGCTTGTCGTCGTACTGACGCTGGGTCAGGCCACCGGGCATGTCGGCGCTGGCGTCGTAGTAGTGAAAATTGAGACTGAAATCATCCTGATCGGTCGGCGCCCAATGCGTCTTGAGCAGCACGTCGTCGATGTCATTGCCGTTGTTGCGTTCGCGATAGCCGTGGCCGTTGACGCCGGAGTACAACAGTGCGACGCCCATGCCGTTGTCGGCGGTGCCGCCGAGGAACGCCGTGTCGATGTGTTTCCAGCCGCCGTACTGCGTGGTCTCGAGGATGGTGCCGATTTCACCGGTGGTTTTTTCCGGAATCGCACGAGTCACGAAGTTGATTACGCCGCCGACGTTCTGCGGCCCGTAACGCACGGAACCGGCGCCCCGCACCACGTCGATGCTGTCGAGATTGCCCGAGGAGATCGGCGCCATCGACAGTTGCGGCTGGCCGTACGGGGCAAACGCCGCCGGCACGCCGTCGATCAGCACGGTCGAGCGTGGCGACAGACGCGAAGTCAGACCGCGCACGCCAACGTTGAGGGAAATATCGCTGCCGCCGGTGCCGTTGGAATCCTGTACCTGCACGCCGGGCACGCGCTTGAGCACGTCGCTGACGTTCATCGCACCCTGCTCGACCATCGCTTCGCGGCGAATCACCGTACGTGCGCCGGGATGGTTCTGCACCACCGCCGCATCGGCGTCACCGAGCCAGTCGCCGACCACTTTGATGTCGGTCACGCCGAGCTCCAGCGGGCCACTGCTGGCAGCCGAAGTGGCGGCCGGCGCGAGCGTCACCGAGCCATCGTTGATCTGATAATCGAGGCCGCTGCCCTGCAACAACTGGCGCAGCGCCTGCTCCGGCGAGAGGTCGCCGTCGACCGCTGGCGCCTGTTTGCCAGCCACCAGCTCAGGGCTGAAAAACACCTGCAGCGAGGTCTGCTGGCCCAGCTCGCTCAAGGCCTGGCCCAGCGGCTGCGCGCGGATATGAATGGCTTCGGCGGCAAACGCCAACGGCGTCGCCGTGTTGACCGCGAGCGCCAGCGCGAGTGGCAACCAAGGGGATTTTTTATTGTGGGTTATGGTGATGTTCACGTCGTACGGAGTCCTGTGGATCGCAAGAGTGTGCGGCTGTTAATGCAAACCAGTTGCAGTTGAACAGGAAGACGATGAACGGGAAAAAAACCTGAATGCTATCGGGAAATTATTTCCTGACTGCCATCGGCGAGGGTGCGCACGGTCACCGGCAGGATGCTCGGCAAGGCTTTGAGCAAGGCCTCGGTGTCGTCGGATTTGAACACGCTGGTCAGGCGCAGGCTGGCCACGTTCGGCTGAGTGACGGTGAGCGGCTTGTCGCGATAGCGTGATACTTCTGCCGCCACTTCGCTGAGGCTGGCGTTGTTGAACACCAGTTTGCCGTGGCGCCATGCAGTCAGTTCCGCCGGGTTGACCGGGTATGCCGGCAGGACTTTGCCTTGCGCATCGACCGAAGTGCCGAGGCCTGAGCTCAGGTTGATGAACTCGTTGTCCCGCGCATGACTTCCCTGCACTTTCACCGTGCCCTGCTCCACCGCCACACGGGTTTGCGTGGCCTCGCGGCGCACATCGAAACGTGTACCGGTGACCGTGACCTTGCCGCTACCGGCCTCGACGACAAACGGCCGCGAGGGGTCATGTGCAACGCTGAACATCGCCTCGCCTGCGCTCAACTCGATCACCCGTCGATCCTGCTCGTAGCGCACCTGCAGGCGGCTGCGACTGTTCAGATCAATCACCGAGCCATCCGGCAACGCCACATGTTTGCGCTCGCCCTGCGCCGTGGCGACCTCGGCGCGGTAACCGCCCGGATGGTTCAGTCCACTGAACAGGCCAAGTCCCAGCGCAACGGCCAGGACACTCGCGGCCACGGCATAACGCAACAACGGACGTCGTTCGCGGCGAGCTGGCGCAGTTTCAACAAGCGCTTGCAGACGCGACGTCGGCAGCCGATCAGCCGCCGCCCACAATCCTTGCAGCAGTTGGAATTCTTCGCGGTGTTGCGGATGCTCGTTCAGCCAGGCGTCGAAGCGCTGCTGTTGTTCGACGCTGACATCCGGCTCCTGCAAGCGCACGAACCAGCCTGCCGCCTCGTCACGCATCGCGGTTTGCCCACAGGCGCAATCACGAATCTCCATCATGGAATGTCCTGTCCGGGCGAAAATGAAAAGGTGCGAGCGCTCATGACTGCAACCCATCCAGCCGCTCGCGCAGATGGCGCAGGGTGCGGATCATATACTTTTCGACCATGTTCTTGGACAGCCCGAGGCGCTCGGCAATTTCTGCCTGCGTCAGGCCTTCGATCTTCTGCCAGACAAAGATCTTGCGACAGTTGAGCGGCAGCTCGGTGAGCGCGCGTTCGATGGAATCGGCCAACTGGATCGCGTGCATGTAGTGCTCCGGGTCGCCCGCTGATGACGCACTGTCATCGACCGCCTCCGACTCCATGGCGCCCCGCCGGTCCTCACGCCGGTAACCATCGACCGCGATATTGCGCGCGGTCTGGTGCAGATACGCGCGAGGCTGCTGCACCGCCGCCGAATCCGCCTCGAGCACCCGCACAAAGGTGTCGTGCGCCAGATCCTCGGCCTGCGCGCGATTGCGCAGGCGCCGAGTCCAGGTGCCGATCAACTCTTCGTAATGCTCGAAAAAGCCGGATCTGCGGGAGCGCATGGGGGATGGACGGCGTGGTGAGGAAAGGGGTGTGAATAGTAATGCTTCCTATTAAGCCCGGCAATTCATTCCTTTGCATGCAAACGCGCTCAGCAACAACGCTACACCATTGCACACGATCAGCGTTGCGCCCAACGCCTGAAGCCAACCGACAAGCATTAGTCCCGCGCCTATCAGCAAGTAATACATCAACCCCAGCAACGCCCCGGCAGTACCCAGCCGATCGGCGTAATCGACCAGCGCCAGGCCCAGAACGTTGGGAATGGCCATGCCGAATGCCAGCACGATCAACAGCATTGGCAGCAGGAACGCGGCGCTGTCTTGCAGTAACCAGACGCCAATGCCACCGGCCAGTCCGCACACCGCTGCGAGCCGGATCAATTGCAGCGCCGCGTACCCGGCCAGCAACAGACGCTTGTTGAACCACGCGCCAAGACCCGAACCCAGCGCGAGCAACACGCCGCTGTAGCCGAACCACTCCTCGCTCAAGCCCAAGCGCTGGAACATGAATGGCGCGAGGCTGTAGTAACTGAACAGCGCGACGTTGAATGACGCAACCCACAACGCTGAGCGCCAGATCCCGAGGTCGCGCAGCATGAGCCAGAGGGTTTCGGAAAGACGGATGTCCGGCGTCTGTTCCGGCCGCGACTCCGCCAGGCCGTACCAACTCCACAGCCACAAACAGGCCGCGAGCAGCACCAACGCGCCGAGCACACCGCGATACCCGAACACCTGCACCAGACTGGCACCGCTGAACAATCCAATCGCCGGGCTTGCGGCCAGTGCGATGCCCACCAGCGAGAAGACCTGCGCCAGTTCGGCACCCTTGAAGCGATCACGCAATACGGTTTGCGTGACCACCGAAGCCACCGCCGCGCCAAACGCTGCCAGCCCTTGAACCAACAGCAAAGCGTTGAAACTGCTGACCCCCAGGCCGACCAGCATGGCTACGGCATAAAGCGCCAGTCCCGCCAGCATCACCGGACGCCGTCCGAAGCGATCACACGCGCGGCCCCACGCAACTACGCCGAACGCAAATGCCAGAAAAAATACCGACAAGGATTGCGCGGCCGCTTGCGGACCGACAGCAAACGCTTGCCCCATGTCAGCCAAGGCCGGGCTGTACAGTGTTTGCGCGATTTGCGGGAACATCAGCAACCCGATCGCCAGCGCCAGAAAATTTCGGTTATTCATCCCTCACGACTCCTCTACGAAAGCAGAGAAGTTTAAGAACCAACCGTTGGCGTATTATCCAGACCCCGCCAATTTATCGCTGAAATCGGACAACCCCATGGCCTGGCTCGATGCCCATTCGACGTTTGATGCAGACAGTTTTGCCGCCCCGGTCATCGGCCTCGCCTCGACCCTGGGTGAACACGATTCCGGTATGCATCAGCATCGACGCGGGCAATTGCTGTACACCCGGCATGGCTGCATCCGGATTACCCTGGCGCAGCAGTTGTGCCTGTTGCCGCCGTCGCGGGCAGCATGGATTCCGGCTGGCGTCAGCCATCGCGCGGTGATGCAGCAGAGCGTCGATTATCGTTCGATCTACCTGGTCGATGATTTATGCGATGAGTTGCCGCATGAGGTCTGCGTCATTGAAGTCAGCCCCTTGCTGCGCGCGGTGCTCGAACCCATGGCGACGGCGGCGTTCGACACTGACTGGCGAACAGGCAAATTCGCCCACTTGCTCGGGCTGTGTCTGAGTGAAATCAATGACGCGGCGCAGCAACCGATGCTGTTGCCATTGCCTTGGGACAAACGAATTGCACCGCTGCTGGCGATGCCCGAACGCCTGCCACCCGCGCTGCATGTGCTGGAACAGCAGATCGGCGCCAGCAGCCGCACGATCGGGCGGATCTTCCAGCGCGAGACCGGCATGAGTTATCAGCAATGGCGTCAGCAGTGGCGCTTGATGCGCGCGATCGAACTGCTTGCCACTGGGCGAAGCCTGAGTTACTGCGCTTTTCAGTTGGGGTTTGCCAGCGACAGCGCGTTCATCGCCTTTTTCAAATCTATGACCGGCAGCACACCGGGCCAGTGGCTCAAGTAAGCAACTGACGATCAACCGCAGAAATAATTTGCCACGTAATATTACTCGCGTCATATTACAGCCGTAATAACGAACCGTTTCCTCAGGTACCGACGCCATGACCAGCATGCCCTCCCCCGACTCTGTTCCGGTCAAGACCCGGCCTCCCCTGTTCAAACGCCTGTTGATCGCCGGCAGCGTTTTGCTGGTGTTGATCCTGGCGGGCATGTACGCCTTGCACTGGTGGGGCGCCGGACGCTTTCTGGAGGAGACCGACGATGCCTACATCGGTGGCAACGTCACAGTGATCGGGCCGAAAGTGGCCGGTTATATCGAAGAGGTGCTGGTGGGCGACAACCAGTCGGTGAAGGCCGGCGATGTGTTGATCCGCCTCGATGCCCGGGACTATCGCGCCAATCTGGCCAAGGCCGAAGGCGCTGTGGCGGCGGAACAAGCGCTGCTGGCCAACCTCGACGCCACCGAGCAATTGCAGCACGCGGTGATCGGTCAGGCCCGCGCCGGTATCGACGCAGCAAGCGCGGAAACGGCGCGGTCACGGGATGACAACACACGCTACAAACGTCTGGTGAGCAGCAACGCAGTGTCGGTGGAAAGTGCGCAGCGCGCTGACGCCACGTTCAAGACCGCGCAAGCCCTGAGCGCCCGAGCGCAGGCCGAACTGCTCGCCGCGCAACGGCAACTGGCGGTGATCGAAACCCAAAAACAACAAGCCCGCGCCGCCCTGCAGCAGGCCCGCGCTGAACGTGATCTGGCCGAGTTGAACCTCGGTTACACCGAACTGCGCGCGCCGGTCGATGGGGTGATCGGCAATCGCCGCGCCAGGGTCGGCGCCTATGCCCAGGCCGGTTCGCAACAACTGTCGGTGGTGCCGGCCAGCGGTCTGTGGGTCGATGCCAATTTCAAGGAAGATCAACTGGCGCGGATGAAACCCGGGCAACGCGTGAGCATCCGCGCCGACGTGTTGTCCGGGCAGGAATTCCACGGCCATCTCGACAGCCTCGCCCCGGCGACCGGCTCACTGTTCAGCGTGTTGCCGCCGGAAAACGCCACCGGCAACTTCACTAAAATCGTTCAGCGCGTGCCGGTCAGAATCGTCCTTGATCCGGCCGATGGTGTGCTCGGTCACCTGCGCCCGGGTCTGTCGGTGACCGCTGAAGTCGACACCCGTGCCGAGCCGCAAACCTCCGCCGTGGCTGTTGCGCCATGAGCACCCGCCTCGCCGCTCCTGCGCAACCGTTCAACGCGGCAGACATGAGCACTGCGACCAAGGTGTTTGCCTTCGCCACCATGTGCATCGGCATGTTCATCGCCCTGCTGGATATCCAGATCGTCTCGGCGTCGCTGCGCGATATCGGCGGTGGCCTGTCCGCCGGCACCGACGAAACCGCATGGGTGCAGACCAGCTACCTGATCGCCGAAATCATCGTGATTCCGTTGTCGGGCTGGTTGTCGCGGGTGTTTTCCACGCGCTGGCTGTTCTGCGCCTCGGCAGTCGGTTTCACCCTCGCCAGTCTGCTCTGCGGCCTGGCCTGGAACATCCAGAGCATGATCGCCTTCCGCGCATTGCAAGGCTTTCTCGGCGGCTCGATGATTCCGCTGGTGTTCACCACCGCGTTCTTTTTCTTCACTGGCAAGCAACGGGTGATTGCCGCCGCGACCATCGGCGCGGTGGCTTCGCTGGCACCGACGCTGGGGCCGGTGATCGGTGGCTGGATTACTGACATTTCTTCCTGGCACTGGCTGTTCTATATCAATCTGGTGCCGGGGATTTTCGTCGCCGTGGCGGTGCCGATGCTGGTCAGGATCGATCAGCCGGAACTGTCGCTGCTCAAGGGGGCGGACTACCTGAGCATGGTCTTTCTCGCGCTGTTCCTCGGTTGCCTGGAATACACCCTCGAAGAAGGCCCGCGCTGGAACTGGTTCAGCGACCAGACGATCCTCACCACCGCGTGGATCAGCGGCCTGGCCGGGCTGGCCTTCATCGGCCGCACTCTGCATGTAGCCAATCCGATCGTCGATCTGCGCGCCTTGAAAGACCGCAATTTCGCCCTCGGCTGCTTCTTTTCCTTCGTCACCGGCATCGGCCTGTTCGCGACGATCTACCTGACGCCGCTGTTTCTCGGCCGCGTGCGCGGCTACAGCGCGCTGGACATTGGTATGGCGGTTTTCTCCACCGGGGTGTTCCAGATTCTGGCGATTCCGCTGTATGCCTTTCTGGCCAATCGCATAGATCTGCGCTGGATCATGATGCTCGGCCTGGGCCTGTTTGCCTTGTCGATGTGGGAGTTCAGCCCGATCACCCACGACTGGGGCGCCGGGGAATTGATGCTTCCGCAAGCACTGCGCGGGATTGCCCAGCAACTGGCGGTGCCGCCCGCGGTGACGTTGACGTTGGGTGGACTGGCACCGGCGCGACTCAAGCACGCGTCAGGGTTGTTCAACCTGATGCGCAACCTCGGCGGTGCGATTGGCATCGCGGCCTGCGCGACGATTCTCAATGACCGCACCAACCTGCATTTCACCCGGTTGGCCGAGCATTTGAACAGCAGCAATGAGGCGATGAATCAGTGGCTGTCGCAGGTCGGCGGCAACTTCGCCCATCTCGGCCAGAGCGGCGATGTCGGCGTCACTGCCAGCCTGCGCCAGTTGTGGCTGGTGACGTATCGCGAGGCGCAGACGCAGACCTATGGCGATACGTTTCTGATGATCATGGTCTGCTTCATCATCGCCACGGCGATGGTGCCCTTGATGCGCAAGGTGCAACCACCGGCCGCGCCGACTTCACAAGCACATTGAAGATTCCCTTGTAGGAGTGAGCCTGCTCGCGATAGCGGTGTGGCAGGTAGCAAACATGGTGACTGACATACTGCTATCGCGAGCAGGCTCACTCCTACAGGGGATGTGCGTTGGAGTTAAGCCTGCGGCAGTTTGCGGAAGCCCACCGCCAGGCGATTCCAGCCGTTGATGGTGTTGATTGCCACGGTCAGGTCAACCAGTTCCTTCGGCGAGAATTGCGCAGCCACCACGTCATAGTCTTCGTCGGGTGCGTGGGTCAGGCTCAGTTGGGTCAGGGATTCGGTCCACAGCAGCGCGGCACGTTCGCGCTCGCTGAAGAACGGCGCTTCGCGCCATGCCGTCACGGCGAACAGGCGGCGCGGGGTTTCGCCATCCTTGATGGCGTCGGCGGTGTGCATGTCGATGCAGAAGGCGCAGCCGTTGATCTGTGAGGCACGCAGCTTGACCAGTTCGATCAGGCTCTTTTCCAGCGGCAGCTTCGAGACGGCATTTTCCAGCGCCATCATCGCTTTCAGGGCATCGGGGGAAGCGGTGTAGAAATCGGCACGAGGTTGCATGGTAGGCTCCGGGGTAGCGATTGAATGTGTGGCTACGTTAGTCCCCGGGGGTGGTTCGGCAAATAGCCAATATTGCAGAAGAACGGTAGGCCACTCGGCGCGGCAACTGACCGCTCGTCACTCGACCGGCACCAAGGCTTGGGCGCGCGAGACCAATATCAGGTAATCCCCTTTATCAGGAGACGTACCATGATGACGCGCAAATTCACTTCGTTGTTGTTGGCCGGCCTGCTCGCCACGGCATCTGCCGCCAGCTTCGCCGCCAATGACAGCACCGACGCGACGGGCACCAAGTCCGGCGGCCCCACCAGCTCGACCATGCCGCCAGACAACACCCCGGGCTCACCATCGGGCAGCACCGGCTCCGGCACCAATAACGGCACCGGCACGGGCACTGGTTCGAGCATGGGCACCGGCACGGGCACCAATGGCGGCGCCAGCGGCTCCGGTTCCGGCGCGGGTGGCGGCACCGGTTCGGCCGGCGGCGGCACAGGTGGCGCGGGCGGTGGCACGGGCGGCTGAACGAACAAGAGCCATCCCAGATAGTCCTGAATACATCAGGACCATTGTGGGAGCGAGGCTGCTCGCGAAAGTGGTGTATCAGTCAACAAATAGGGTGACTGACATGCCCTCTTCGCGAGCAGGCTCGCTCCCACTTTCTGTTTATGTGAATTTAAAAAATCAGCGATCCGAACGCATCAGCTCGGCAAAACCTTCTTCCGGCGCAAACACCGCCGCCCGATTTCTTCCGGCATTTTTCGCCTGATACAACGCCGCGTCCGCACGCTGGATAAACACCTGCGGGCTGTCATTGCCATGGGGAATAAATGAATAACAGCCCAGGCTCACAGTGAGATAACCGGTCGGTGAACCACTGTGAATGATGTGCTTGTCGATCACGCTGCGGCGTATCTGCCCGGCGATTGCCAGTGCCCCATTGATATCGGTGTCCGGCAACAGCACCGCGAACTCTTCACCACCGTAACGCACCGCCAGATCCGACTTGCGCTGGCAGCAGGTCTTCACCACTTGCGCCACTTGCGCCAGGCATTGATCGCCGGCGACATGGCCGTAAGCGTCGTTGTAGCGCTTGAAGAAATCGATATCCAGCATGATCAGGCTGACCGGACTCACCTGGCGCGCGCCACGGGCAAATTCGATGTCCAGCGAACGCTCGAACAAGCGTCGATTAGCCAGTCCGGTGAGGCTGTCGTGGGTGGCGATCTGCTCCAGCGCCAGTTGCGCCTTGCGCAGGTTTTTCTCGATGCGCTCACCATCGCGCACCTGATGAATGAACACCCAGCCGAACAGGCCAACCCCGAGAATCACCAGCGCGACAATCACGCTGGACTGGAATGCGCGGTCGTGCCAGCCCTGCAGAATGGTGTCTTGCGAAGTCGCGGCGGAGACCACCAGCGGATACGAGGCGAGCTGTCGATAGCCATACAAGCGGGTCACGCCATCGACCACTGAATTGAGCATCGCCGTGCCCGCGTTAGCGTTGGGCAACAGGGTTTGATAGATCTCGCCGTGGGCTACCGAGGTATTGATCAGCGACTCATCGAAAGGCCGTCGCGCCAGCAAGGTGCCGTCGGTCAACGCCATGAACATGATGCCGCTGTCATCAAGGCTGAAACTTTTGAAGAACTGATCGAAGTACGACATGCGGATGCCGGCCATCAGCACGCCCTGAAAATTGCCAACTTGGTCGTTGACGCGTCTGGAGATCGGGATGATCCACTCGCCATTTTCACGGCTGCGAATCGCCGGGCCGATGTGCGCCACGGTCGAGGCATTCTGCTGATGGAACTTGAAATATTCGCGATCGGCCACGCCGTTGCCACGGGGCAGATTGGCGAACGAAGTGATGACCCACTGCCCCTCGCGATCAAACAGAAAGATGCCGTGCAACTGATCCAGCTGCTGCGCGCGGCGGGCGAAGATCCTTTGTAATCGAGGACGCTGCACCGCTCCGTAACCGTCATCCTGAATCCAGTCGACCAGGCTGGTCATCACCAGATCCGCTGCCCGCACGGTGTCTTCAGCCTGCTGGGCCATGGCCCGGGTCAGGTTGCCCGACGCCATCTTCGCCACCGCCAGATCCTGCCGCCGCGACTGCTCCAGTTGCAGATACAACAAGCCGCACAGGCACAGGCTCACCGCAACGATGAACAGCACCGCCGCTTTGCGTAGCGGCAGGCGCTTGAGCGTGCCGGGGGCTTGATGCGGATCGTGAATGGGGATTGGCAAAAGCATGTCCTGGGCAGGTACGACAGGGGCGCGAGCCCGAAACCCTTGTGTTCGTGAGCGTAGCCCACCGGGATGCACGGAGCAAACGCCCGCCTCCCGCCCAGTTATCGGCGCCTCGCGAGTTTGGATGATCGCTTTTCGTCGATTTATTTGCGATTGCTTCTTTCCGGTTAATCAGTTGTGCAGGGCCAGCCGCCGCATCGCGCTGCTCAGGTGCGCGCGAGCACTTTGCGCATCGCCTTCACGCATTTGCTCGCTGGCGCGCTGCGCTATGGCATGCGGCACCGGTTTCAATTCGCGCTGAGTCGCCATGGCCAGCAGTTGCACCTGCGCGGCGCGTTCCAGGTAATACAGATCATCCCAGGCTTCGGCGATAGTCGGCGCGGCAACGATCACACCGTGGTTTTTCAGAAAAAGAATATCGGCGTCGCCCATGACGCTGGCGATGCGGTTGCCTTCGGATGCGTCCAGCGCGAGGCCGTGGTAATCCTCGTCCACCGCCGTGCGTCCGTAGAACTTCAGCGCGGTCTGCCCCAACCACAGCAGCGGCGGGCCTTGCAGCAGGCATAACGCCGTGGCGTATGGCATGTGCGTGTGGAACGCGACTTTTACCCGTGGCAACTGTTTGTGCAGGCGCGCGTGGATGTAGAACGCCGTGGCTTCGGGCTCGCCCTCGCCAGCGACCACGTTGCCGGCGAAGTCGCAGACCAGCAGATTCTGCGCGGTCACTTCCGAGAAAGCGTAGCCATAGGGATTGACCAGAAACAGATCATCATGCCCCGGCAGCATCGCCGAAAAGTGATTGCAGATGCCCTCCTCCAGGCCATGCAAAGCCGCCAGTTGAAAGCATGCGGCGAGTTCGTTGCGAGCCGTGCTGATCGCCTCGGTTTCGAGGTTCGGTGTCGATGCTGGTCTGGTTTTGGCTGTGCCGCTCAAGGTGTGCGCCATGGCAGTTCTCCTTAGGTCCAGCCGAGAGATTTGAACAGCGGCAGCACTTGATCGAGGCTCGGCAAAATCGCGTCGGGGCGATAGTCCGGCAACAGCTGGCGGCCCGTGCCGCGATCAATCCACACGCAACGAAAACCCATGTCCCGCGCCGCTGTGTGATCGAGCATGGGGCTGGCGCAGATGTGCACCACTTCATCCCTTGTCACGCCCAATTGCTGATGAGCGTAGTCGAACAGCCGCGGCGCCGGTTTGTAGGCACCGGCCTGTTGCGCGGTGATCACCCGGTCGATATGAACACCGAGTTGCGCGACGTTGCCAGCGATGATGTCGTCGTCGGTGTTGGACACAATGCACAGCTTGAAACCCATCGCCTTGAGTTGCGCGAGGGTGTCGAGCACTTCGGCAAAGGGCGGCATGTTCGGAATCGCCGCCGCCAGACGCTGACTGTCTTCCGGCAAGCTCGGCAAGCCAAGTTCTTCCAGAGCCAGTTGCAGACCGAGGGTGCTCAATTCGCGGAAGGAACGGTGCGGCGGGGTTTGTTCGAGGCGGTGCTCGTGACGGTCGTAGACTTCAATCAGCTTATCGGCATCGATTGCGTGCTCGCCCTTCTCGCCGAGGATTTTTTCGACAACGGCTTTCAGTCCTTCGTCCCACTGAATCAGCGTGCCGTAGCAATCGAAGGTCAGCCATTGCGGGCGTGGCGTGTTGTTCAAGGTCATCGGTCAATTCCTCCAGAGTCAGGACTTCAGCTTATGAGCGCACGGTGATAGTGTGAAATTAAATAAACACGCGATCATCATTCGCAAAACCACTATCAGGACCGTTGCCATGCTGGATCTGGAACTGCTGAAAACCTTCGTCTGTGTGGTCGACGAAGGCAGCTTCACCCGCGCCGCCGAGCGTGTGCACCGCACGCAATCAACGGTCAGCCAGCAGGTGCGCAAACTCGAAGATCTGGTCGGCCACCCGCTGCTGTTGCGTGACCGAAGCGGATTGAACGTTGCCGTCACCGAGCACGGCGAATTGCTGATCCACTACGCGCGTCGATTGCTGGCGCTGTCCGCCGAAGCCAGTCAAGCACTGGCCAGCGATGTCGACCTCGAAGTGCTGCGCATCGGCATGCCGGAAGACTTCGATGCGCGGCGCATGGCACTGATCCTCGCCGGCTTCACCCGCAGCCACCCGCAAGCGCGCCTGGAAACCATCAGTGGCATGAGCCTCGACCTGCGCCAACGCCTCGATGCCGGCGACATCGACATCGCCCTGATCAAACGCAAACCCGATAGCGGCCCGGCATGGGCGACCTGGCCGGAGCGACTGGTGTGGGTCAAAAGCCCCGGGTTCGATACCTCCAGGGGCGTGCTGCCGCTGGCGCTGTTTCCCCAAGGTTGCCTGTATCGACAACGGGCGATTCGTTTACTCGATGTGGCGCAACGACCGTGGCGGGTGGCGTTCGGCAGTCATAGCCTGACCGGGATTCAAGCGGCGGTGGCGTCCGGGCTGGGAGTTTCGGTGCTGCCGGTTTCGGCGGTTTTGCCGGAGCATGAGGTGTGTATGGACTTGCCGAAATTGGCGCCGACGGAACTGGCGCTGGTTAGTCGTGAAGGGGTTTTGAGCGGGTTGCAGCGGGGGTTGGTGGAGTTTTTGCGTGGGGAATTGGGGGTGGATGCGGGGGGATTTGCGTGAGTCCCCCCGAGGGTTATTGGGGTTTGTTGATTTCCCGGAGCAGGTCGGCGGTGGGGATGTTCATGGTGTTTGAAAAGTAGGTTTTGTAGCCAAAGGCAGTGACAAATAGTTTGCAGGGAATCTGGCTTTTGTTGGAGAGAAGGTTGTTTAGCTCCGTTGTAGATAGGTGACGTTCTGAACTACGGCTGCTGGAGGTTTCAACGAGAAACGCGCTGGTGAGATAAGAAAATTTCCCTCCGTTTAGCGGTTCCCCGTCAGACTCAATCAAACCTACCGCGGAAAACTGCATCGCTTTCTCAATGGAGAAATCATGATCGTCCCCCAACGCACACGTCAGAAAACCTGCAATCATCCCTTTTCCCTGTCCTTTATCAAACAGGTTCAGGACATCCACATCCGATTGGTATCGGATGTCATATAAAAGCGTCCTCTCTCGTTTCACGGACACGAAACTCAAGTTCGCTGAAGGCTTTGAATGGTCTTTAGCACATCCGGAGCAAACAATGAGCAATACACAGATGATCAATCTGGACATCAAGAAAACTCCTTCATGATCGAAGCCAACAACAAATCGCTCGCCGAATTGCCACCGGAAATAGGCGCGTCAAACAGCTCTAGCGCATTTGCATGACTGGTATCGACGTTTACGTTCAAAGAAGGCCCACAAGAAACAATCCACTTCTCACCAAAGTCAGCTACACCATCTGATGAATTTCTATTGGTAGGTGTCGCTTTGATGTTGATCCATTCGACAGCGACTGGGTCAGGTCGCTGGCGATATATGTCTGAGCCGATCCAGACAAGAGCACCTTCGCCAACCGGATCCAAAGTAATCAGCATCTGCATTCTGTATCCCCAATCCGACATGAGTTTCGTCAGATGCGCACCGTTCCATCCACCCAGGCTATGTCCGACGATGTATATAGGGCAACTCTTGTACGGAATCAGGCTAAGAACATATCGCTGGATGTCTTGCTTCCCTCTGACTTCGTTATAACCCAGCCACTCTGAGCGATATCTACCTTTGGCGCTCAGCGACTCATTGCGTTTATCAAATGCAGCCCGGGCGGCCAAAATGTTTCCATAAGGCCCAGAAAAGTAATAACTCTCCTTATCCCCAGCCCCACCAATAAAAAGCACAATCGCCTTGGTACTTTCCACCGGCACAGGCTTGGCACTCACATCCTTCTTGTCGGTCAGCAAATGTTCCTTATGCAGCTTGTAAGTGTTGCCCTTCGCGCACGTTACCGTCTCAGCCGTCATTGACTCACTCCTCCAGAAACAGCTTGATTGTTTCAGGCAGGTGCGAACTGACCTCATGGGTAAATCCGGCGGCATCAGACACGCCGTGCTACATGCTCCCGTCGGCGCGCTGGATCATGTAGGGGTGATCGGGCATCGGTTCACCGGTCACATCGTTGACCAGTTTCAACTTGTCGGTGAAGTGCACCGGCATCGGCAGCAGACCACTGAACGGCGCCGCGACCACAGTGTCGCCAATGATCACCGTGCCTGAACCGCCGATGACGACATTACCGTGGCCACCGGTGCTGTCCAGCGTCGCCGCGTTCAGGCTATTGATGAACACGGTGCCGGATACAGCGCCGCTGATCGCGCTGCCGCAAGCGGACTTGTCGGTCATGCGTGCAGCCGCCAGACCGTCGAAATTCACGTTCGGCGAGCCGCTGACGATCGGGTTGGTGCCGTGTCCTGGCAATGGACAGGCGGTGGGGTCGGTGACGCGGGCAGCGGGTTTTCCGCTCATGAACAGCTCCTTGCAATGTGTCGTGCAGATCCTTTGAGGCGCGCAGCATGCGCGAATTTGCCAGGAGCTACAAATCTTCAGGCAAAAAAAAGGCGCTCATGCGAGCGCCTTTTTTCCTGGGCCGTTACGGATGCTCAGCGTGCCGGCGGCACCCGAATGTCCCCCGCGCGACACTGAGTCTTCACCCCGTTGCCACACGCGCCGAACTGCAAATCCTTGTCCAAGCACACCCGCACTTCCGACAGCTGTGGGCCGCTGCAAACCACCGCAATTCCATCCTTGGGAATACCCGGATTGGCCTTGCGAAACAGATCGACAATCTCCTGCGCTTCGAAGTAGTACGACGTCGAGCCGAACGGCTGCAGCTCCTGCGGAATCTTCACCGCGCCGAGAGCCTGATCTGACTTGTCCAGATAACCCATCGCACCAAGACCACTGCAGGTGCCGTGCTTGGACCATTCGTGATCGAGGAGTTTTTTCGTGGGGTACATCGTCAGGCCTTTGCTGGTTTCTGCCGCCGACAGCGTCGTCAGCGGCGGGCAGGATTCTGGCCAGCCACCCTTGGCATATTGCGGCCACAAACCGTGCAGGACAAACCCATAACCCTTGCCGGTGCACTGCGCGTCGTCCTTGTGCGTCAGACAAAAGGTCGGTGACCAGGACAACGCCAGCAGGTAGTAGTCGAACACCCCTGCCACCGACTCCGCCTGCGCTTTGTTCGATGACGGCTGACGCGCCGAGCTTATGCCGATGCTACCGGCCGTCAGCGCAATCAGCGCCAGAATTGTAAACAGCTTTTTCATTAACCCATTCCTTGGGACGCCTGCGTCCGTGGTTTTCGTTGATGGCCACGCTTGGCCAGCGCTGATTTCGACACGTTTGTATTGCAAGCGCATGACGCAAGGCAAGGCCCTGCGCCGTGCAAAGGTCTACGCTGAACAGGCAGACATCCAACAAGGGAACCGACATGAGTAAAGCAGACGAACTCGCCGCCAGACTCAAGCAGACCCGACATACCCAGGCTGATGCGGCGCTGGAAATCGATTGCTGGCCTGCTCAGGTGTACGACTTGTACCACCGCATCGAGGGCTGGCTGCAGCCAGTCACCGAAGTAGGACTGAAGATTCGCCGCAATCCTACGCACGTTTGCGAAACTTCGCCGGATGGCGAAGCCCGTGACTACGCCATCGACCAACTGGTGATCGAGGCCAACCATCACAGCCTGACGTTCGATCCGATTGCGCGGTTTACCGAGGATGGTTGCGGGCGTGTCGAAATCAAGGTGCCAGGGCGCGATCAGTCGTTGCTGCGCACGGTTGACGAGCATGGCGAAAGTCACTGGTGGTTGCAGACTATCGAGACCGGCCAGGAGCTGGATGCGATTGCATTGACGGAAAACAATCTGCTGCAAGTAGTGCAGCAAGGGCTGGGCCTGTAACGGATCAACACTGACGGGTAACGTCGGACTGGATCAACGGTGAGAACGTGGTTAACTTCGAACACGTTCTTCCCGCCCACTCCAGAGAAAAGTCCGACAGATGCCAACGACAAAAACCACATTCCTGCTCGGTGCATTGCTCGCGTTGCCTTTCACCGCTCAGGCAGCCGAACCGTCAACCCACCTCGACAGCATCCAGCAACAAGGCCAGTTGCGCGTCTGCACCACCGGCGACTACAAGCCCTACACCTTCAAGCGCAGCGATGGCGACTTCGAAGGCATCGACATCAGCATGGCCCGCTCCCTGGCCGACAGCCTCGGCGTCAAAGTGCAATGGGTGCAAACCACCTGGAAAACCCTGATGCCCGACATGCAGGCGGGCAAATGCGACATCGGCATGGGCGGCATCTCGGTCACCCTCGAGCGACAGAAAAAGGCCTACTTCAGCAACACCCTCGACACCGACGGCAAGATCCCGCTGGTGCGCTGCGCCGACCAGTCCAAATACCAGACCATCGAACAGATCAACCAGCCCACCGTGCGCCTGGTCGAACCGGCCGGCGGCACCAACGAAGCCTTCGTCCACGCCTTCCTGCCCAAAGCGCAATTGGCGCTGCACGACAACGTGACGATCTTCCAGCAACTGCTCGACAACAAGGCCGACGTGATGATCACCGACGCCTCGGAAGCACTGTATCAGCAGAAGCTCAAACCCGGTTTGTGCGCGGTGAATCCGCATCAATACATGCAATATGGCGAGAAGGCGTACTTGCTGCCGCGCGATGACATCAGCTGGAAACTGTATGTCGATCAGTGGCTGCATTTGAGCAAGGTTACTGGCAAGTATCAGCAGACGTTGAGTGAGTGGATTGCGGTGCCGGCGCAGTAACCGTTAATCGTCGTGCAGCGGTGAAAGCGAATGTTCAACTAGCCATTTAGTCTCGCGGTGACGGATAACCGCTCCGTCACCGCGAGGGTCGCTTCAAGCCTTCACTTCGACTTTGTCCAACGCCTGATTCACTGCGATCTCTCCCAGCATCACTACCTGGGCGATGCCCAATAACGTCTTGCGCTGCGAGTTTTCCAGTAACGCGGCGAAGTCGTTGAGCATGATGCTGGCCGAACCCAGCGATTCGCTGGCATTGGCCAACAGGGATTCGCTGTCGTACGCAGGGTTGGCGAGGAACATGCGTTCGGGCTGGTTGGTGGAGGCTTTGATGTGACTGGCGGGAGGCAAGTAGTAATCCAGCGCACGCTCGGCGGCGTCGTGGAGTTTTTTTGAGTCTGGGGATTTGTAGGGGGATGCGGGATCGGTGTCCGGCGGATTTGGTGTGGGTTTGAACATGGATGAATCCTCTAGCGCGATTACCAAAAGGAGCCATCACCCTCGCTACCAAACGAAGGGTGGCGGCCATACGCGGGTTGGTAGACCGGTCGCACTAGAACCCGGCGCCCACGAATGGACCCCACGCATGACCACCATGATATTCGAGCGCTGAGAAGCGACCTGAATCAGGTGACGCAATGCATCTAGACACGAAGCGGGCTACCAAACCCGATCACTGATTTCAGTGACCCAGGGACGATAGAGCCCGTAGGCTAGACGCACAAGCCGGCGGATTCTGTCTTAGGTGTAGGGGGAGGCGCAAGACAACGTAGGCTTCGGATGACTTTCACTAGTCAGATTTAAACAAGCGCCCGCGTAACCGTTTAAACGGATATTGAAGGACAGAAAACAGGCAGAAATACACTTCCTCCCATCAGGCCGAGCGCGTCGGAGACCAGTTCAAACCACAAACAGCGCCTCGCAAGCCTTTGCCTGTTCGTAGACCTGATAAACTCTTGCGCCCTCGCCTCCTTGATTCAGATTCTTCACATGCCCCTACAACCCGCCCCACTCTCCCGCCGTTTTTCCGTCGCCCCCATGATGGATTGGACGGACCGCCACTGCCGGTACTTCCTGCGCCTGCTGTCCAAGCACGCCCTGCTCTACACCGAAATGGTCACCACTGGCGCGTTGCTCAACGGCGATCACGAACGTTTTCTCCGTCACCACGAAGCCGAACACCCGCTCGCGTTGCAGCTGGGCGGTAGCGTTCCGCTTGATCTCGCGGCCTGCGCGCGTATGGCGCAAGAGCACGGCTACGACGAAGTGAACTTGAACGTTGGCTGCCCGAGCGATCGTGTGCAGAACAACATGATCGGCGCGTGCCTGATGGGGCATCCGCAGCTTGTGGCGGATTGTGTGAAGGCGATGCGCGATGCGGTGTCGATTCCGGTGACGGTAAAGCACCGCATCGGCATCAACGGACGCGACAGTTATGCCGAGCTGTGCGATTTCGTCGGTACGGTGCGCGATGCCGGGTGCACGAGTTTTACCGTGCATGCGCGGATTGCGATTCTCGAAGGGCTGTCGCCGAAGGAGAATCGCGACATTCCGCCGTTGCGTTATGACGTCGCGGCGCAGTTGAAGGCGGATTTTCCGGAGCTGGAGATTGTGCTGAATGGCGGGATCAAGACCATGGAGGCCTGCCATGAGCATCTGCAGACGTTCGATGGCGTGATGTTGGGGCGTGAGGCTTATCACAATCCGTATTTGCTGGCAGAGGTCGATCAGCAGTTGTTCGGCAGTAACGCGCCGGTGATCAGCCGGGCTGAAGCGTTGGCGCAGTTGCGGCCTTATATTGCCGAACATCTGCTGGCCGGTGGTGCGATGCATCACATCACGCGGCATGTGCTGGGTTTGGGCACTGGTTTCCCCGGGGCGCGCAAGTTTCGGCAGCTGTTGTCGGTGGATATTCACAAGGCCACGGATCCGTTAGCGTTGCTTGACCACGCGGCGCAGTTGCTTGAAGGGCGTTGATGCCCTGCCCTCAATAGCCGGGCGGTTTGATCCGCCTGGCTTGACGCCTCAAGCGGCCGCAGCCGCCGTCCAGTTCACCCAGCCAAACACCCACGTCGCCAGAATCAACAAACCAAAACCGATCCGGTACCACGCGAACGCCGCGTAGCTGTGGTTGGCAATAAACTTCAGCAAACCACGCACGGCGATCATCGCAAAGATGAATGCGGTGACGAAGCCGAGGGCGAAGACTGGCAGGTCGTTGGGCTGAAACAGGTCGCGGTATTTATAGCCGGAGTACACCGCGGCGCCGACCATGGTCGGCATGGCGAGGAAGAACGAGAACTCGGTCGCGGCTTTGCGTGAGAGGCCGAAGAGCAGACCGCCGATGATGGTCGAACCGGAGCGCGAGGTGCCGGGAATCATCGCCAGGCATTGTACGAAACCGACTTTTAGCGCGTGAGACCAGCGCATGTCGTCGACATGTTCGACGCTGACCACATGGCTACGCTGTTCCGCCCATAACATGACAATGCCGCCGACAACCAGGGCAACCGCAACGGTGATCGGGTTGAAGAGATATTCATGGATCGCGTCGGCGAATAACACGCCGAGGATAACGGCGGGGAGAAACGCGATCAGCAGATTAAGGGTAAAACGCTGTGCATTGCGCTCGGTGGGCAGGCCTTTGACGATTTCGAAGATCTTCGGACGGAATTCCCACACCACCGCAAGAATAGCCCCCAGTTGAATAATGATGTTGAACGCCATCGCGCGTTCGCCGCCGAATTCGAGCAGGTCGGCGACAATAATCTGGTGACCGGTACTCGAGATCGGCAAGAACTCGGTCAAGCCTTCTACCGCGCCCAATATCAACACCTGGAAAAGGGTCCAGAAATCCATTAATCCTCCGTCAGAGCACTCGAGACGAGCGACCGGTCAATAACACTCAGGGGTTGAGTATCTGAAGTTACACAATTGGCTTTTATGAATATCAGAAGATCGCAGGCTTCGGCAGCTCCTGTAGGGGAACGCATTTCAAGCGTAGGAGCTGTCGAAGGCTGCGATCTTTTGGTCTTGAAGAATAGGTCTAACGGATTACCACACTCAAGTCATGTTAGTAATCGTCGGTCGACGAACTTAACTGGAAAAATTTACATCTATTACAACAATTATTTCAGTTCAGATATGAAATGTGATCAACTTCACACAATCAGGACATGGCCAACCCATGGCAAAAGGACATAGACAAAGCCATCGCTATAAGCTCAAAATAGTGGCACCATTGCATATAGCCATCATCCACGCATTAGTTCACAACCCCCGAAAAATCAACTAAAAGCTTGAAAAGCTTACTTATTGTTAGAAAACTCGGGAGACACGTCTAAAATCCGCGTAAATGTTACCAATTGTCAGTCACAGATGAGAACCGGTGCTTTAACATCCCGATGTCAGCACCTAATTCGAGTCAACGCATGATGCTCTCAGGGAACTTGGCGACTAGAAGTCCGCGCCCGACAAATGATGAATCCGGTGTTCTTGCTCTGGGTCGTACCTTGGGTGTGGCCGATCATTTTACGACGCTGATCGCAAAGCACGTGCAGCCCGATATGATCCTGGAAACAGGTGCTTTCACTAGTTCATATAAACAGCAGCGTTACATCGATTCCTATCGCGCCATCTTCCTCATCATCGATAGCCCACAGGCCCTCGAAGACAATTTGGCGCTTATACAGAATCTGCGTGATGCGAACTTGAAACCGCTTATTTGCGCAGTCATCACCGGCCGCGGGGCGGTCAACAAGATCAAGTATTATCTCGCCGGCGCCGATGCCTGTATCAAGCTCAACACACTGAGCGATGACAGCGACGACCTGCTCACGGAGTTCTTCAACAGCGAAGACTGGCAGCGGGATATCACTCTGACGCTTGATCCGACGCGGATCTGCCTGCTGGACAGTCGGCGCAAACTCGATATTTCTTTCGCCGAGATGAAGATCCTCGAGGCCTTTGCGCAGACCGCCAATCACATTCTGAGCCATGATGAAATCGCCAGCATCATGGGCCTCAACGCCAATTTCTACGATCCTCGGGCACTGGAGAAATCAATCAGCCGCTTGCGTGGAAAAATCAAGGACATGTATGGTACAAACGCGATTCAGAGCATCCGCGGCTACGGCTATCGCCTGATGCGGGGCCTGATATCGACTGCCTGAGTCTCGGGCAGTCTTCCCTTTTGCATACGTACGAAGGATCGTCTGATGCAGCCATATCGTTTCAGTTCCGCTTCATATTTATTAAAACTCAAGCACTTGAATGAGCGCGGCAACACGCCACATAACAATAAAACTCCATAACATAGCAGCAGATCGAGTGGAATTTATCGACGGCCATTTTCGGCCCGAACCCTGCCTACGATTACTTCCGAGGAAGTCATTGCTCGCCTGCCGATTTATCTTTTAGCCAATTTTGGTGTGTATTTAGGAGAGAGACATGGAAACGAGTACAACCCTCCCCAGAAAATATTTTGTAGTTGTGACGCACAGCACAACGTCGCAGCGTGAACTGGAAAGCATTTTGTCCAGTGAGCGTTTCAATTCGTTTGGCACGTCGCAGGCGCAAATGTTTGTTGAAGGTGTTGCTTCGCCCTCTTCCGCCCCGATGGTCATGGAGTTCAGTTACCCAAGTCTTAGCCGAAAGAACGTTGCGCGCAGTATCGAACATGATACTCAACGCATACTGGCCACCCTTGAAAATGAATGGCGAGCCGCGCAGACAGACAATCCGTTCCAGAGCTTTCCGGCAGTTAGTGCAGAACGAGCACATATCTCGAATGTCAGCGAGAGTCCTGAGGCCTGCAGCGACACCTGGCATCTTGACGATGATCAAGGCGTACTGCTCAAGGACAACATCGCAATCAGCCTGACTGGCCTGGAAACCGCCCTGGTCCGGAAAATGCTGACCCATGAAGAACGGGTGGTCAGTCGCGATGACTTGATCATCAGTATTGGCCGGGAGCCCGAGCAATACCGTGGTCTGGAGATGTGCCTGAGCCGCTTGCAGGATAAATTCAAGAGCGCGAGTAATGGCGAGCGATTGTTTCGAGCCGTAAGAAATCGCGGATATTGCTTGATCCAGGAAGTCGTCGCGTAATCACAGGCGACATTCTAACCGAGACAAACAGATATAAAGTGCGACTACAACAACAAGAAGAGCACTCTGTTTGGTTTTTCCTCCCTGATTCAATAAAAGCTTCCCTGCCTCCACCCCGCCAACAGTAACAAATACATCCCCGCCTTTTCATCCCCCTCTCTACGACCTTTTCTAACAGCCTGCTATTTAAATATTAGAAAGTTGGCATTGTGCCATCTTGTTAGAACTCGTCAGACACCATTCCCGGCAATAACTTAGTCTATCGGCTGACGACAGTTCTGCTCTCGATGTTGTTACCTCAAGACACTCGCTAAAACAAAAACAATAAGTCTGCATAACAACTCGGCTTTCAACTGTTGAAACCTGAATGGACGTCTTTTGGGGATATCGTATGGATCTTTCTCTCAGTATTAATCGAAGCACGGGCCTCAAGGGACTGACCTTTTGGGGCCAATGGGCGCTGGCACAGGCTTTCGTTGTGACGCTGTTGTTCATCCTCGCTGAACAGCACACCGGCACCGTCGCGTTCTACTACCGAATGTGCGCCACCCTCGCCGTCCTGGCCTCGGTGCCGGCTTACACATTCAGCGGCGTTTATCGCAAACGCGACAACTACCTGACTGGCCTCGGCCGTCTGTTCATGGGTTGGTCGATGACCATGGCCGCGCTGGCGTGCATCGCGTTTGTCTGCCAGGCCGATGAGCTGTTTTCCCGTCAGGTGATCCTGAGCTGGGCGGTGTACGGCTTCCTCGGTCAGGCCTTCCTATACGCGCCGCTGCATGCGTTTTCCAAGTACTACCAGCGTTCGCGTAAAAGCGAGCACCGGACGCTGATCGTCGGTACCGGCGAACTGGCACTGGGCCTGGCGAAGAAACTCAGCCAACTGGAAAACCTGCCGCTGATCGGTCTGGTCAGCAACGGCGACAAACCAGTCCTCGCTGCGGACGCACCACGCGTCGTCGGCGCTCAGGATGAGTTGCTCGAGCTGATTGAGGCTCACGACATCCGCCGCTTGTACATCACCCTGCCGCTGTGCGAAGCCGCCAAAATCGAAGCGATGTATGTCGATCTGCTCGGGGCCAACGTCGATGTGGTGTGGGTACCGGATCTCAACAGCCTGACCCTGCTCAACCACTCGGTGAAAGTCGTGGACGGCCTGCCGGCGATCTACCTGAACGAAAGCCCCCTGACCAGCCGCCCGACCGCTGCCCTGAGCAAAAGTCTGGTTGAGAAGACCGTGGCGTTCCTGGCGATCATTGCCCTCAGTCCGCTGCTGTTGATCATCGCGCTGGCGGTTAAACTCAACTCGCCTGGCCCGGTGTTTTTCAAGCAGGATCGTCATGGCTGGAACGGCAAGGTGATCAAGGTCTGGAAATTCCGCTCGATGCGTGTCCACGATGATCGCGAAGTGAAACAGGCCAGTCGTAATGACTCGCGTATCACCGCCGTGGGTCGCTTTATCCGCCGCACGTCGCTGGATGAGTTGCCGCAACTGTTCAACGTCTTGCAGGGGCATATGGCTCTGGTAGGTCCGCGTCCACATGCTGTTGCGCACAACAACTACTACTCGGGCAAAATCCTCGCCTACATGGCGCGTCACCGAATCAAACCGGGGATCACCGGGCTTGCACAGATCAGTGGCTGCCGCGGCGAGACCGACACCATCGACAAGATGCAGAAGCGTGTCGAGATCGACCTGCAGTACATCAACAGCTGGTCGTTGTGGCTGGACCTGAAGATCCTGGTAAAAACGCCGTTTACGTTGTTATCGAAAGACATTTACTGAGGTTCACAACTTCAGATCGCAAGGGGACGAAAGTCCCCTTTTTTGTGGGCGGGATTTGGCACAACGGTATCGAACACAGGTGCGCCCCCACAGGGGGTTGGGTTATGGCCGGGTTCTGTAATTGGATGACGATCAAATGTAGGAGTGAGCCTGCTCGCGATGGCGCTGTGTCAGTCAATGATGATGTCGGCTGACATGACGCTATCGCGAGCAGGCTCACTCCTACAAGGGGCTTTGAGACATGGCCGGGATGTGTGGCGCGACGCAGATCAACTGTAGGAGTGAGCCTGCTCGCGATGGCGCTGTGTCAGTCAATGATGATGTCGGCTGACATGACGCTATCGCGAGCAAGCTCACTCCTACAAGGGGCTTTGAGACATGGCCGGGATGTGTGGCGCGACGCAGATCAACTGTAGGAGTGAGCCTGCTCGCGATGGCGGTAGGTCAGTCAACAACGATGTCGGCTGATCGGACGCTATCGCGAGCAGGCTCACTCCTACGAGGTTTTGTGTCGGGCTTGGGAGGTCGGCGCTTACTCGGTAATCTTCTCGAAGTTGCGATAGAACATGTCCCCTTCCCGGCTATCCGTCATCGAGTGCAGTTGATAGCTGCGGCTCAGTCGGGCGCCACCATCTCGGGTCAGCGGCGCCCAGACCAGGTTTGCGCGGCGCATGGTCGACATGCTCATCATTTCGTCGAACGGGATCGACAGGTAGAGGCCCTTGTCGAAACTACCTTCGCCGTATTCGGCGCTGCTGGCCGTGGTAATGGTCGCCCAGGCACCGACGCGCACGCCGTTGAAGAACTCGCGGGAGATGTCCACGGTCGTGCCCCAGTCCCCGGCCAGATAACGACCGACACTGACCGCGGCCAGCGTGTCGAAAGGCAGATCGGTATAGCCAGTGATATGCCCGGTCACCACGGAGTAATCGCGCAACGCGAAGCCTTGATCGAAATCGCGCTGGCGCACCCAGTTCAAATCCGCTCCTACCGACCAGCGTTCGCCTGTCGGGCGGAACAGCACTTCGGCACCGACGCCGGCAAACATCGATTCCAGATAACCGCCATAAACCATGCCGTAGAGATCCTTGTCCAACTGCTCGGCATGGCTGAGCTGGAACAACGGCATGGTCGTGTTGGAGGTGGTCAGGTACTGGCGCAAATCCGTGCGCACGCGCGGCAATCCGCTCGGCGCGTCGTAGACGAATTTGTCGAAGTTGTTGACCAGATTGGCACTGAGCAAACCGCTCCACCAGGTGTTGCGGTTGAAGCGATATTCCGCGTCCGCGTCGGCACTGAATTGATAGAGCAAACCGTCCGGGCCGCCGACGTTTTGCTTGAAGCCCAGACCGACGCCATAGCTGAAATGCTGCGGCGCTTCGGTGTAGAGGGTTTTCTCGTTGCGCGGCATCGCCGGGTTGATTTCGGTGGTGCGGTGCAGCGACTGCAACGGCTCCTCGTTGTTGATCACCTCGCGAAAGGTCTGGCGCGGCAGGCTGGTTTCTTCCAGCGGCAAGTCGTAGCGCTTGTTGACCACGGTGAACCAGTCGATGTCGTCGTTGACGCTGTTGTCGAGAATCCGGCTCGCGCGGCCGACAGCCTTGGACGAATGAAAATATCGCTGCTGCTCGCCATACACGATCAGCTCGGAATCGCGCTGGCTGATGCGCTCTACCTTGTACCCGGCATTCTGCTGCAGACGCCGCGACACATCGGCCCAGTTGACCTGCTCCATCGAGGTCGTCGGGGCCTTCGCCGGCAGGGGTTCGGGCGTCGGGTCGTAGGTCTTGGCCGGGGCCTTGCGGCTGACGAAATTGGTGTGAAAGGTCACGCCGAACATTGCCGTATTGCCCCGTTCCCACGCAGCGCTCAGATCGATTGAATCGGTGACCTTGAACACCGCGCCGAGGTTGATCGGCGAGTCCTGTTTGATTTCGTTGTCCTTCGGCTCGTTCTTGTAATCGTTGCCTTCGAACTCCAGTTTCAGGCTGAGACGATCCCAAGGCGTCTGATAGCTCACGCCACCGAACAGCGACGGTTTGCCACGAAAGTACGAGCCGGAGTTGACGTCGCCGGTGCCTTCAAGGGCCGGGCGGGTATCGAAGCGATTGCTGACGTAGCCCAATGGGTTGTCGAAGTCGCCGCGATTACCGATGTAGCCCCAGGCGATGCCCGCGCTGAAATCGAAATTGTCGAAACGCTTGTTGGCGACGAAGAATTCGCTGGAGAACAAACCGGTACCACCGATATCTCGAAAGCCCAGCGCCACTTCCGGCGCCCAGTGGCTTTCCTGCCACAGGCGCACTTTGGCGTCGACCGCCTTGTCCTTGTAGCTTTGACTGCCGCTGAGGGCCTCCGAGCCGTACGGCCGGTTGGTGATCGCGGTGTAGCGAAACGAACCTTCGAGCCAGTCCAGCGGCTGCAACGACACGCTGTAGCGGCTGTAAGGGTCGGTGCGATTGGCGTTGACGCTCAGCTCGCCGGCCGGGGCCATGCGCGCCGTCGGCGTCTGCAACAGGCCGGTGCCACCGAAGTCATTCTGGGTGATGCGCGGCTCGGCGTGGGCCAGACCGCAGGGCAATAACAACACAGCTGCAAAACGTAACTTCAACGAACCACCTCGGCCAGCTGCGTGGCAATGAATTCGGCCAACTGCTGATTCAGTTCAGGAAGAGGCGGATCCAGATCATCATTTTTTATCGGCACCAGAATCCTGCTGCCGGCCACCGGTAACTGTCCGGACTCGCGATTCCAGTGCGCGATACCGACACGCCGCGACACGCCGTTGGGCTGGATCAGCCACAGGTAATCGGCCTCGGCGTCGTCGAGAATCGAGCAACCTTCCAGGTATTCGCGAGCCTCCTGCAACGGCTGATACGGCAGGTGGCACGGCTCGGCGACTGCGCCCAATACCTGCACTTCGTCGACCCGTTTCGGGTAGATCAGCCGATCGCCGTCATCCAGACGAATGTTGCGCGCGAAGCCGACTTCCACGGCGACCGGGTCGAGGTCAGCGATCTGCCGCCCGGTCACCGGCATTTGCCGGACTTCTTCGGCAATGCGCTGCGCCAGTGCTGCGCGGCCTGGCCGGTCGAACAACGTCGCCATGCGCTGCAGCACATCGAGGTCGAACAGCACGCCGACCTTGAGCCGTGTCTGTTCCTCGAGCAGCGACTGACGCAACAAGCCGCCCGCCAGCCAATAGCCTTCGGCATTGGGCACGGCTTCGCCGATCACATCGAGCAAGCGCCCGCCCGGCGGCAACTCTATCGCCCCGGGATTAGCGACATCGCCGGACACCGTGACGGCGGCCTGACTCGCCCCGGCGATCAGCAGAAAGCCCACCGCGATAAGGCTGAAGCGCTTCACGGCAGGTGCCTGCGATCAGGGGTCAGCTGCACCAGCTTGACGCGCAGTTGCGAGGTCAGCTGTTGCTCGCTCTGCAGAATGAAACCGTCACGTGGGTCGACCCAGTAACGGTTGGTCGCACTGAGGCCGATGGCTGGCGCGTCAATCTGCTCATCGACGCGCAGTACCGAGTAAGTTTTGTCGAGAATTTCCAGGGTCTCGGTGGAGCGGCGCGAAAAGCGGCTGTTGACCACCACACCGACTTCCTGGCCCTTGTACAGGTCGATCCAGCGCCGCGTGGTGTAACCATCCGCGACGTGGTGCAGGCCTTGCTTGAACGGCGAGTCATCGGCCAGCCGCGTGCCATCCAGATCGCCCTCCAGTCCCAGGCCAATGCTGCGCACGGCAAGGCCATCGCGCAGCAGCAATACCTGCTTGCCGGAGGCGACCCAGAACTGCAGGTCTTCACGCTCGCGCACCAGCGCCAGCACGCCGGAGCCGGAGGGCGTGGTCAGTTTCAGTTGCGGATAGTTGACCCCGGCAACTTCGGCCGCCGAAACGTCAACTTCATCGGGGCCGACGACGGCTGCCTTGAGGTTGTTCAGCGACGCGCTCATCAGCGGGTTACAGCCGCACAGCAACGACGCCGCCATCAGGCAGACGCCCACTTTCAATAGGTTCACAGTCGGGCGGCCTTATTTGCTGTTGTTGCTGTATTCGCTCCAGTTCTTCGCTGCCGAAGCCCCAGTGCCGACAATCGACGCCGACGGCACCAACTGGCTGATGAAACGGTTCCAGCGAGTGACGTTGGCCGGGCCGACGTAGACGACATCCTGCGGCCGCACCTGGAAGTGCGATGCAAGCGCCATGGCGGTCGGTGATTCGGCTTCGAGCTGATAGATCTTCGCTGGCTCGACGTCGAGATTTTCTACCCCGCGAATGACGTAGACCGCGTTGCCGTTGGAGCTGGTCTGACTCAGGCCGCCGACCGAACCGAGCACGTCGGAAAGGTTCATCGTCGCAGTCTTGAAGCTCAGCGCGCGTGGCTGGTTGACCTCGCCCATGACGTAGATGCGCTTGTTGTCGTTGTACGGCAGGTACAGCTGATCGCCGCCCTTGAGGTAGACGTTCTGCAGTTCGGAATCCTGCTGATTGAGCGAGTCGAGATTGAGCGGATAGACCCGCCCGTTGCGCGTCAGCAACAGTCCGGACAAGTCGGCGTTATTGGTGTCGATGCCGGCGGAACCGAGGGCCTCGACCACGCTCAGCGGATTGGTCGAAATCGCTTGCGGGCCGGCCTTCGTTACGGCACCGGTGACCACGACTTTCTGGCTGGCGAAGCGCAACACCGCTACATCGACCTGGGGCTCGGCGATGAATGCCGACAAGCGTTGTTCGATGTCCGCGCGCAGTTGCTGGATGGTCCGGCCAGCGGCCTGGACTTCCTTGATGAACGGGTAATACAGCGTGCCGTCGGAGCGCACCAGGCGGCCGTTGGCATCGATCTGTTGTTGCGCGCCGGAGGGGGCGGTCAGCTCCGGGTGATCCCAGACGGTGATGTACAGAACATCATTGTTGCCGATGCGATATTCCGCCGGCGTTACCAGCAGCTCCGCCGGCAGCGACTCACGCTTTTGCGTGGCGCGGTTCATGGCGATCAGCTTCGGGGTGATCGGAATCAGCTCGACCCGACTGCTTTCGCTGGCGCCCTGGCGGGTGATATCGCTGGTGCTCAGGTATTGACCGGGGGAAAACATGCAACCTTGCAAAGCGAGACTTGCCAACATTAAAAGATAAACACTACGAGTCATAATGGCACTACGCTATTCAAGGGCGAATCCAAAAAACAAAGTCACCCGACTTGCGTCGGGCGACTCTGTACTGCACTAACAAATGTTCCTGTTAGTTATGCGTGCCGGTTGTACCGGTGGTACCTGTCGTACCGGTGGTACCGCCATTGGCACTGCCACCGCTGTTGGACGCCGCTACAGCACTGGCAACCATTGCAGTACTGGCGGCGGGCGCTTGCGAAGCCGCCACACTGCCACCTACATTGGTTACCGCTGTCAACGGCGCTTCAGCTGCGGCAGCCCAGTTGCTCAACATCGTCAACAGGGCAACTGCCATCACTTTTTTCATAACAACTCCTTTCTAACATTCGACCTGTTAAAAAAACCGGTCTGTGTCAGAGCTGGTAGCGTTCGAGTCCGCAAAGAGCGCGAACACGATCCGTTGTTCTTTCACAGTCTTACCCAACTGATAAAAGTCGAACGGCAGGTTTATATCTACGGACTTGCAAAAGGCATTGCCAGTGTAATTTCCCGACGTTATCTAACAACCTGACTGAAACTAACATCGAACTAAAAGGCCATCATCGCGAATAACCGTTGGGGTGATTCGATTGCCAGCGCCAAGTGTCGGCGACCATGTCCTGCAAGTTGCGCGTGGCCTTCCAGCCGAGTTCTTTTGCGGCTTTCGAAGCGTCGGCGAAACTTTCGGCAATGTCACCAGCCCGACGCGGCATCATCCGGTACGGCACCGGCCGCCCGCAGGCCTGTTCGAACGCATGCAGCACTTGCAGCACGCTGTAGCCATCGCCGGTGCCGAGGTTCCAGGTGTGGATGCCGGTGCGTTCACTGATCGACTGCAACGCCTTCAAGTGGCCGTCCGCCAGATCGACGACATGGATGTAATCGCGCACGCCGGTGCCATCGGCTGTCGGGTAATCGTTACCGAAGATCGACAACTCACGCAGGCTGCCGACCGCGACCTGGCTGATATACGGCACCAGATTGTTCGGAATGCCGTTCGGGTCTTCGCCCATGTGCCCGCTGGCATGGGCGCCGATCGGATTGAAGTAGCGCAGCAGTGCGATGCTCCAGCGTGGCTCGGCGAGGCTCAGGTCGCGCAGCACATTCTCGACGATCAGCTTGGACTGGCCGTAGGGATTGGTCGGATTGCCCGTCGGAAAATCCTCGCGGATCGGCATCTCCTCAGGTTCGCCGTACACCGTCGCCGAGGAGCTGAACACCAGTCTGAACACCCCCGCCGCCGCCATCGCCTGACACAGGGTGATGCTGCCGCCGACGTTGGTTTCGTAGTATTCGAGCGGCTTGCGCACGCTCTCGCCCACGGCTTTCAGCCCGGCGAAATGCAGCACGGCATCGATCTGATGTTCGCGGAAAATACGATCCAGCAATGGGCGATCGCAAACATCGCCGCGAATCATCCACGGACTTTTGCCGCAAATGGCTTCAACGGCGTGAAGTGCTGCGTCGCTGCTGTTACAAAGATTATCCAGAACGACAACTTCATAACCTGCCTCAAGGAATGCAAGTGTGGTATGCGAGCCGATATAGCCGGCGCCACCCGTTACCAGAATCTTCATAGCGCGATCCGTCATTGAATAAATACCCGGTAGCGTGTCAAGCCTTGCCTGGTGGATATGCGGGGCAATTCACACAAACAAGGCGACAACAACCTCAAACAAATTTAGTTCAACCACTGGCAATAAATATTTTTGCCAGCCAAACTATCTGCGGATACTTATTAGCACTCCCCGTGCACTTATCACTATCAACGGATACCGACTAAAAATAACTTAGAACGCAGTACTCGACATCTCATAACATTAACGCCTTTTAACGGCGCAACTAATTGCCACCCACAGCCTGACTCGGGTATTAAAGTAAGCCTTCAATAATCATTGAAACTTGCCGCCATTCTCTGGTGCGCAACCGTCGCCTGTGTTCCATGACTGTCCAGGATACTTTTATGATTCGTAAATGTTTGTTCCCCGCTGCCGGCTATGGCACGCGTTTCTTGCCGGCAACCAAAGCCATGCCGAAAGAGATGCTGCCGATCGTCAACAAGCCGTTGATCGAATACGCCGTTGAAGAAGCACGGGACGCCGGTCTGCAACACATGGCCATCGTCACCGGCCGGGGCAAACGCGCGCTGGAAGACCACTTCGACATCAGCTACGAACTCGAGCACCAGATTCGCGGCACGGAGAAAGAGAAATTCCTGGCCGGCACCCGTGAGCTGATCGACACCTGCACCTTCTCTTACACCCGTCAGGTGGAAATGAAAGGTCTGGGTCACGCGATTCTCAGCGGCCGTCCGTTGATCGGCGACGAGCCGTTTGCCGTGGTACTGGCCGACGACCTGTGCCTGAACCTCGAAGGCGACGGCGTGCTGTCGCAAATGATCCAGCTGTACAAGAAATTCCGCTGCTCGATCGTTGCCATCCAGGAAGTCCCGGCCGATCAGACTCACAAGTACGGGGTGATCGCCGGCGAGCTGATTTCCGAAGGCATCTACCGGGTCAACAACATGGTGGAAAAACCGGCACCGCAGGATGCGCCGTCGAACCTGGCGATCATCGGGCGCTACATCCTTACGCCGGATATCTTCGACCTGATCGCCGACACCGAACCGGGCAAGGGCGGCGAAATCCAGATCACCGACGCCTTGATGAAACAGGCGCAGAACGGCTGCGTGCTGGCGTACAAATTCAAAGGCCTGCGCTTCGATTGCGGCGACGCCGAGGGTTATCTGCAGGCGACCAACTTCTGCTACGACAACGTGTACCTCAAGGGCCGCTGAGACGGCTTTCCACTTCCCCACAGGCAGGCAACCATGAACATTGCACAACATTCGACAGAGATTGAACGTGAGGTGGGCAACCTCGGGGTGATGACCTGGTTGTCGCGCCATCAACCGCTGCCCAGCGCCAACGAAACCTGGCTGGGCACGATTCTGCTGGTGGAGCGGATCGGTGTGTTTCCTGCGTCCGGCGATATTCGCCGGCCGATCCGCGATCCCTACCCGCTACTCGCGCACCTGAAGGCGCTATACGGTGGACAAGCGCTGGAGATGGACGACCGCGATGGCCTGAAAGTGATTTTCAGCGACTGGCGCTTTCGTGTGCGCATCTGCTGCAATGACCCGGCGATCATCATCAACGTTGAAACCCGTTGTGATGCACGGTTGATGCCGCAGAAGCTTGACGAACTGCTGGGGCTCATCGACGCCTTCAAGCACGACGCCTGATCACCCGGGCTTCACGCCAATCCATTGTGGGAGCGAGCCTGCTCGCGAAAGCGGTGGCACAGTCAGCACTTGGGTATCTGACACGGCGCCTTCGCGAGCAGGCTCGCTCCCACATTCAAATTTTTGCAGCGCTGCCGCACCCAGTCTCGTGCCCCATGATCCAGCCATAAAAATAATCGGCAATCACCTTCCCGCCCGTGGCCGGCAATGGATGAATCCTGTCCGGGCCGATCATCGCGCTGGCGTAGCGTTTGACGTCGGAGCCGAATGCGCATTGCAGGTTGGCGAATCCGAGATGCTGTTCACGCGCCCAAGGCTCGAGCACCTGCGCATAGGCCGACATCGGGTAAGCGCTGGAACGCGTGGTGTCCTGGCGCATGATCAGGTTGATGCTCGCCGCCGGCTGGATCTCGCGCAGCATGCTCACCAAGCCCTGAACGTTCTGCAGATACTGCGCAGGCTTGACACCAAAGCCCTGATCGTTGCCGCCGAGCATGATCAGGTAAACGTCGGCCGGAATCTTCGACACCACGGCTTTCCATTGCGTCTGCCACTGCGGATCGGCGTGATAGAAATCGGCCGATGCCGCACCTGACGCCGCCAGTTTCGACACCCGCACACCCTTGTGCTCGTTGCCCAGCCACAGGCCGAACAGCGTCGGCGCGCCTTTCACCACTTCCAGTTTGAATGACCAGTCTGCGGCTGAAGGAGCGCCGGGTAGCGCGACTTCCTGAACGCCCGAGCCTGCGAGCTGCAACGGGCGCCAGTCTTGCGTGGGCGACCAGCGATAGCGCAGTTCGTCGGATCCGCCGTTACCCAGATACAACAGTTTCGCCTGAGTCACCGCGGTATCGATGCGCGGCGAAGGGTTGGCATCCACCTGCAACCAGGCGCCAGGTTTGCCGCTGATCGTGCGACTGTCCGGGCTGGCCTGGCCCAGCTCGGAAACCTTCCAGTCGCCACCGAAGTATTTGTCGCTGCTGCGGGTGTATTTGAAATGCGTGCCGCCCAGCGCCGCGCCGTGATTGAACCCGACGTAACCGGGGCCGGCGAAACCCACCTCGGCAGCCACTCGTTGCACCAGTTTGTTCAGGTAAAAATCCTGCCCGGCGGTGTAGCTGTCGCCGATCACCGAAACGGACAACACCTTGCCGGCCTTGCCCTCGCGCCATTGCGCAAAACGTTCGCTGGCATCCTCTACCGTGATGGCCGAGGTGGCGACTGGTTGAGGGGCGTCTACTGGCATCATTCAATATTTCCTTTGTCCGGGATGGCCCTTTCGCGAGCAGGCTCGCTCCCACAAGGATGTGTGACTTGCACGGATCCACTGTAGGAGCTGACGAGTGCAACGAGGCTGCGATCTTTTGATCTTCGCAAGCCACGGCAAAAGATCAAAAGATCGCAGCCTCGTTTCACTCGTCAGCTCCTACAGGGATGATTGCGTGTGTACCACGGGGGTGACGGGCGCCAACGGTTTCTTACTCGCCGCGCGCTCGCCAAGGAACAACACCGAGGTGAAGTTGAACCGACTGAACACCATCGCCAACACCACCGGCCCGAGCAAACCGCTGCTCAAACCACCGAGCACCAGCAAGCTTTCATCTTTCACGCCCATGCGTCCCAGCACAAACCGCGAGGTCGCCGCGAACAGCACATGAAACAGGAAAATCGCATAGGAATATCCGCCCAGCCAGGTCAGCGCTTTCGAGCGCATGTCACTGGACAGCAACGCGATGCAAGACACACACCCCACCGTCAGACCGATCACACTGCGACGATCGACAATCAGCTCACGATCGATCGCCGCGACATACAGCAACGTCAGCGAAATCAGCACAAACAGCAGCGGCCCGAGCACCTTGAAACGCTGCTTCAAAACATCGACATTTTCCTGGCCAATCATCCCCGCGACGAAAAACGGTAGCAGGTATATCGCACCGTTGATGCCGAACGCATCCAGCGGCAACGGCGGCAGCAGGAACAACACCGCGGCAAACGCAAACAACCCATACAACCGCGTCGCTGAACGCAGCAGGCCGCGCCATTCCAGCAAGCCGACGAAGATGAAAATGATGAACACCGCCTGCAGGAACCAGAAGTGGTTGATCGGCACCCAGAACGACAACAGCGCATCGATCACGCCGACGTCCTTGTTCACCCCCGGCCCCACCGCTTGCAGCACCGAGAACGGCACGCCGACGCACAGCAGCGGCACGATCAACCGGCGCACCTTGCCGCTAAAGAACGCGGAAAAGTCATTGCCGCGAATCTTGTAGATCGAATAGATGTAGCCGGAGATAAAGGTGAACAGCGGCATGCGCACGTACACCATCGAGTCGGCGATGACCCGGAACGGCGAGCCGATGTCGATCTTCAAGCCGCCGCCCAACGGACCGATGACGTGATAGAGCACCAGCAGCAGGCACGCCAGGCCGCGCAGGGTTTCGATCTCCAGGGATTTTTTCTTGCTCGACATAGAGCACCTGCCTTAAGTGAGAATGCGTGATTCGACCTGCGCCGGCTTGTTCGCGCGCAGCATCAAGCCCAGGCCGACGAACAACACCGGCACGACCATCGAGAAGTGGCGGGCGAAGGAGCCGAAGTCCGGCTCGAACAAGCCTTGCACCAACAGGAATGCCAGCGGAATCGCGATCAGCTCCTTGGGTTTGGTCTGGATCGGCGCGCCCTTGTAGTCGGTCGACGTGATGACCTTGAACAGCAGCAGCGCGGTCATGATCATCAGCGCAACGAAGATCACCTGCCCCGGCCCGGACAGCAGAATCAGCTCCACAGGGAACGACAGGCGGAAGAAAATGATCATCGAGTCCAGCGCCTGGGAGACGAAGTCGCTGCCGCTGAGCCACGAGACGATCAGCGACTTCGAACCCTCTTCGCCTGCCGTGCGCAGTTCGTTGTTGCTCGCGCGAATCGACGACACGGGAAAGCCCAGCGCCAGCTGAATGGCCATGGCCACCGCCAGATAAAACAGGAACAGCATCAGAAAGAAGGTGAAGCGCGACACGTACTTTTTCATCACACAGACGCCGACCCACGACAGCGAAAACAGGATCCAGTACGGCCGGATCAGCACACCGTAAATCACCGCCGAGAGGAAAAAACCGCCGCGATATTTGCGCGTCAATGCGCTGAGCAGAATGCTCAACACCGCCACCGAGACGATGATTTCCTTGGTCAGGTTCTCGAGGAAAAACGAACGCACGATGCCCCACAGACACAGGGTGCCGAAGATGGTCAGCGGCATGCGCCGGAACACCACCACCGGAATCGCCGTGAGGAAGAAATTGCAGAACATGCCGTAGGCCCAGGCATTGGTCAGGTTGATCCCGGTGGGTCGCAGCAGGAACGCCGAACACTCGTAGGACGAACGATCCGGCGAGAACGGGTTCCAGAAATTGCAGTTGTCCGCGCGCGCATAGGACGACCACAGGGTCATCGCATCCGGCCCCGGATCGCGTGGCACCAGCAGCGGCATCGCCACTGACAGGAACAGCCCGGTGAACAGGATCAGAAAGGAAATCGACGAATCGAATTTGCGCCCGCGAAATTCGATGCGCGGCAGTTTCAGGCCCATGACAGCGCAGCCTTTTTCGCGCCGGTGACGCGGGTCAATAACGCGATCACGCCAAGCTGCACGACGATGGCAAAGACGTTGCCCCACGCCGCGCCATAAATTGAGTAATGCTTGATCAGCACATAACTGACCGGCACCGAAATCAGCAGACAGAGGGCCGCGCTGGCAAGCGACACCCGACTGTTCTTCGAGGCAATCAAACCGCCCCAGACGATGTCGCCGATTGCACGCAAGGCGAAAGAAAAAATCAGCACCGCGAGGAGAGCATTATCCGGACGCGGCACGCTGCTGGCGACGTAATCGAGCACCAGGTTGAAAAACACATAGATCGCCACGGCCACTACGGCGGAGATCAACAGCGAGCGCATCACCCATTTGTTGACGAACAGTTGCCTGACCGTGAACGCCTGCTGATCCGCCTGAAAACGCTTCGCCAGCACCGGGATGCCGACCACCGCCACTACTGCGTACGACAACGCCTGCAAAGTGTTGGCCGCCGACCACGCGTAGACATATTTTCCGAGGCTGGCGTAGGGTTCCAGATCGATGATCAGAAAGCGTTCGGCGTACTGACTCAGGGCGATCAGACCGGTGCCGAGATAGAACGGCAACCCGGCCTTCCACACCGTCGCGGTGTCCAGCACCGCTGCCTCGCGACCCTTGTGCACGTTCACCACGATCAGGTATCCGGCGATGATCACCAGCACGTTGGCGGCGACCCACAGCCACAAGACGCTGGCGATGCCCGCGACCCTGCCAAGCATCATGCCGCCGACCGCCAACATGGCCCAAAGGCCGGTCTTGATGAAGAACAGCAAGGCACCGGCGGTGGCTTTCTGTGCGGAGAACACAAAGGAATTGATTTCGAACGACAGGTGCTCGGTGAGCAGCACCAGGGTCACGCAAAGGACCAACGTGGCGGTTGCTTCCACCGACTGAAACAGCGAATAGATCAGCACGGTCAGCACCGACAACAACAGCCCCACTGCCAGGTACAGCAGCAGGACTTTATCGACCACCCGCCGCGAACTGCCGCCGACGCTGATCAGCCGATTGATCTCGGAACTGAAGCCGACGCTGTAGAACTTCGAAGCGATCAGCGACGCCGCGACCACCACGCCGTAAAAACCCAGCGCCTCGTACCCGAGGTAATGGGTGATGGCCAACACCAGCAAGAACTTCGCGCCCAACGCTCCGCCGCGAAGCAACAGCCGAAATATCATCGAACGACACCCTTGATGATCTCGTCCATGGCCACGGTTTTCGCCTCGATCTCGCGGCAGGTGTCGGTCAGACGCTTGCCGAAATCCGCCAGCGCATTCGGTGCGTAAACGGTGTTGATGATGGTATCGACGTCGATGTCGCCGCCATTGATCACCCAGTCCTCGACGCCCATGTCCTGATAGGCGCCAAAGCCTTTGCGCTCGTAGCTGATGTGGTACGCCGGCACGCCGGAGAGCAGCGATTCGATGGCGCCGTGCAGACGCACCGAGATCACTAGGTCCGGCTGATATTTGGCGATGGTTGCCTTCAGCGAGAGCAGGTCTTCGTTGATGCCCAGCTCGCGGTAGAACGCGCCGTCATCGTTGCCACGCACCGCGCTTTGCACGGCGCAGACCACTTTGCTTTTGTTCTTCAGACGCTGCAGCAGCAGTTTCAGGTTGGCCACGTAGGCGACCTTCTTTTCTTTGCTCCACTCCGGCGGCTTGCGCAGCACCACGCACACTGTCGTCGGCGAGGCGGCGCAGCGGGTGAATTTCGGTTGCTGAAGAATCTTGCCTGCCAGCGATTGCACGGCCAGATCCGGCGCGCGATAGACGTTTTCGCAAGCGTCGAAAATCGCCGAGGAGCGGTTGTCGCGCACGAACACCGCATCGGCGCTGGCGTAATGCTCAACGATCTTGTTGCTCTCGCCATGGAACGGGCCAATGCTCTGCGGCAGGTACACCGACGGCACCTTGCTGAGGATCGCCGTTTCCAGTTGCTTGGCGTGGCCGAGCTTCAGCTTGATGTGCTCGAACGCGCTCTTCGAACGCATGTAGCCACCGCCGACACCGACGATCAGATCGGTCTTCTTCAGCAGCTCGGCGAGCCCGGCGTAGGACTGATTGAGAAACACCGCTTGCTTGACCCGGCCCAGGCCTTTGGCCGCCATCACCGGCGCATCGAAACGCGGGTGCGGCAGATAGCTGAACGAGTCGGGATCGGACGCCACGACATTGATCGCGGTGTCTTCACCGAAGTTACGCTGCACCAGAGCAATGGCCAGATCGACAAGCAGACCGTCACCGGAGTTGGACGCACTGTAGCCATGCAAAATCGTTACGTTCATAAGCTTGAGTTCTACTTAATAAGTGGGAGCGTGATACAGGTCGTAGGTCTGGCGGATCATCAATGCGGCGCTGAAGCGTTCACGGACGATGCTCCGGCCTTCATTGCCGAGGTCGAGCAGGCGCGGCTTCTGGATGATCGTCAACACGTCGGCCAGCGCCTGGTGGTCGCCGGACGGAAAGACGTAGCCGGACACTTCATTGGTGACCAGTTCCGGCAGCGAGGTGCAGTTGCTGGCAATCACCGGCAGCCCCATGGCCATGCCTTCCAGCGGCACCATGGCGAAGCCTTCCCAGCGACTCGGCACGATCAGCGCATCGGCCTTCTGATACAGCGCCTGCACTTCGCTCGGGGTCACCCAGGGCAGGTACTCGACGGAATCCATCGGCGGGCACTCCACCGAATCCTCGTTGACCGCACTGCCGACCACGGTGAGTTTCAGGTCGTTGCGATTGACCTTGGCGTAGGCCTTGAGCAGCACGTCGAAGCCTTTCTGATAGTCCAGGCGTCCGACAAACAGCAGATGAATCGGCTCGGCGCCAGCACGCTTCGGCGCCTCGTCCTTGTGGTGAATGCCGTTGTAGATCAGCTTCATGCGCTTGCGCTCGATGCCGAAGCGCGCAGCTTTGTCGAGTTCGTACTGGCTGACGCAGATGATCACGTCGGTGACTTTCTGCAGCACCCGTTCGATCCACGCGTAGACCTTCTGCTTGGTCGGCGAGCTTTCCATCAGGAACGAAAATGCGTGCGGGCAATAGACGATTTTCGGCTTGCGCCACGGCCGCAACAGCACGCAGACACAACGGCCGATCACTCCGGAAAAAGTGCTGTGCAGATGCACGATGTCGGGTTTTTCCTTGAGCAGCACCTGGCTCAGGCGCCAGGCGAAACGCAGCAGCGACGTCACGTTACGGCCACTGCGCGGGAAGGTGCGCACCTGCTGCGGGGCGATGCCGTGCAGTTCTTTGGCCTGATCCTCCGGGACCAGATAGACCAGTTGATAATTCGCCGCGTCGTCGTCGGGCGATGCCGAAATCGTGCGGATCACCGTCGCCACGCCACCTTTGATCGTCTCTGCCACGTGCAGTATTTTTTTCACAGCTCACCCACTTCAAACAGGAAAGAACAATCGGCAATCATCAGGATTTGTCGGACGCGTATTCGTAGTTGTAATAGCCAGTGCCGCCGTAATAGCTCGCTGCACGCTTCTCGACGCCGTTGAACACCGCGCCTTTCAACTCGATGCCGTTCTGGGCGAAGCGGCGAATGGTCAGTTCGATTTCTTTGGCCGGGTTCACGCCGAAGCGGGTGACGATCAGGCTGATGCCGGCCTCACGACCGACGATGGCGGCATCGGTCACCGCCAGCAGTGGCGGCGTGTCGATGATCACCAGGTCATAGCGCTCGCTGAGTTGCGCCAGCAGCTCACGGAAGTTGGCGTGCATCAGCAACTCGGAAGGATTGGGCGGCACCTGTCCCCGGCTGATGAAATGCAGGTTGTCGATCTCGACAGTGTTGATCGCCTGCTCGAGGGTGCAGCGCTTGACCAGCAGGTCGGACAGACCGTTGCTGATCGGAGTGTTGAGGGTTTTGTGCAGGTGCCCTTTGCGCATGTCGGCGTCGATCAGCACCACGCGCTGGCCGCTCAGGGCCATGACCGCCGCGAGGTTGGACGAGACAAAAGTCTTGCCGACCTGCGGGCTCGGCCCGGAAATCATGATGCGGTTGTTGGTCGAGTCGAGCCCGGCAAAGTGCAGGCACGTGCGCAGGCTGCGGATCGATTCGATCGACAGATCGGTCGGATTGCGCAGCGCCAGCAAGTAGGCCGGTTTATCAACGCCATCCCGGGCGCGGCCTTTTTTACTGTCCTCTTCCTCCTGCAAGGCACTGTAGGGAATCGACGCATAAACCGGCAGGCCCAACTGCTCGATGCCCTCCGGGCCTTCGAGGCCTCGACTGAGGGATTTGCGCAGCAACACCAGGGCCACGCCGACGAACGCACCGAGCAACGTCGCGATCAGCACGATCAGCGGTTTCTTCGGTTTGATCGGGCTGGTCAGGTCGACGTCAGCGGTGTCGATCAAACGCACATTGCCAACGGCCCCGGCGCGGACGATGTCCAGTTCCTGGGATTTGTTCAGCAACTGCGTGTAGATCTGCGAAGCCACTTCAACGTCGCGGGTCAGGTTGAGCAATTCCTGCTGGGTGGCGGGCAGGTCCTGAACCTTGCCTTCGAGGGATTTCTGCTGTTGGGTCAGCTCGCCGATCTGCGTCATCAGGGCGCGATAAGCCGGGTGCTGTTTGGTGAACTTGCGATCAAGCTCGGCCTGCTGCATTTTCAGTTCGGAAATGCGCGTTTCCAGCGCCACCGACTGGCCCAGCACCGACTGGGTTTCCAGCGAGATATTCACGGTCTTGCCATGGGTCTGGTAGGCATTCAAGGCGTCGCTGGCCTTGGCCAGATCGCGTTTGACCTGCGGCAACTGACTCTGCAGGAACGCCAGGCTTTGCGCGGCCTCCGCCGAGGTGCGGCGCACGTTTTGCTCGACGTAGAGCGAGGCGATCTTGTTGAGAATCTTCACCGCTTCGCCAGCGTCGGAGCTGGCCAGCGCCAGACGAATGATCCCCGACTCCTTGCCTTGCTCGGAAATATCCAGTGCGTCCTGATAGCCCTGAATGGTCACGATCCGTGGATTGCGCACCACTTGAAAACGCGTACCGGGGTTGGCCGCCAGTTGCGCGATCTGCCCTTCTACACCGTCGTTGGCAAACGCTTCACCGGCCACACCTTCGGCGAGCAGATTGTCGTTCTCATCGAACAGCTGGAAGCGCTGTTGCTCGCCCGCGATCAGGGTGAGTTTCTTGCCGAGCAGGTCTTTCGGCAATTCCAGCCGTGTGAACTCCAGACGCTCACCGCCCCAGGCATAACTGCTCAGACCGAAGCGCGGCGGCGCGACGCTGGTCTCGCTTTCGCCGCGATAGCGCCGCGAAAGAAAGCCGCCGATCAACGGAAACGTGTTGGGAGTGACGTCGATATCCAGGCGCAGGTCATCAACGGTTTTGCCGATCACCGCGCGGGATTTGATGATGCCGATTTCGGTCACCGATGGCGATTGCCCACCGAGCATGCTGTTGAGGTCGGAGAAACCGAGCATGTCGTTCTTTTTCGGTTCGACCTGCACCAGCGCGTTCGCCAGATACACCGGCGTCGCCAGCACCGCATAGGCGACGCCAGTGACCATGAAGGCACCGGTCAGCGCGCCGATCAGCCACTTCTGGTCGATCAGGCTGCCAAAGATGCCGAGCAGATCAATACTGTCTTGATCATTGTCGCGGGAGCCGATTACGGACGGTAACTGCATAAGTCTGTTCTTACCATTCACTGTTCTGAAGAATATTCATCAATGCCCGAGACGCTTTGCCCATGAACTAACAGCATCTTCAATCAATGCGTGGGCATGAATAAAAGCGGCCTTGCCTTGACGATACGGGTCATGTATTTCGCGCTCGCTCTGCCATTTGCCGAGCAGAAACACTTTGCCTCTGGCGTGCGAGGCAATCTTCAGCACTTGATTGACGTGGGCCTTTTCCATGACCAGGATCAGATCCGAGTCATTGACGATGTCCGAAGTCAGTTGCCGCGCCTTGAAAGCCTCGGCGCAGTGCCCGTGTTCTTCGAGAACCTGCCGCGCCGAGGCTTCGACGCCCTCGCCCACGCGGGCGGACAGGCCGGCGGAGGACACCGTGATGGCGGACGGGCCCAGCGCGTTGCGCAGCAGCAGTTCAGCCGTCGGACTTCGGCATATATTGCCCACGCAGACAACGAGGATCTTTTTGAACAAGTCTTGCTTTCCTGTGTAATATCAAACAGCCAACATGCGGTGAAAGTTAATGAACCCCCACGACTTTCCTGCACTCAGAAATAGCTTCGCCCTGTTAGTACAGGAACATTAAGTACCACAGCGTTTTAAGCCGCCCCAACCACAATTAGCGGACTAAAAATAACTGTGATTTTCAGTTGCTGTTTTCCTGACAAAAAATAACATTCACGCACTTAGTGCCATCATCGTTATCGGAAATTGAGTAACGGGATAAATATTCGTAGTTGTCATTCTCTTCAGGAGAGCAGACATGAAATCAGCACAGCGCAATAAACTCGCCGCCCTCGTCCTGATGGCAATCGGTGCCACGAGTCAGGTTCATGCCAGTGAGCTGTTCCCCAACCTTCCAGCGAAAACCATCGGCGTTCAGGTGAAGATCCAGAGCTTTACCGCTGCCGATGCCGCGCAGATCAAAGCAGCAGGTTTCAGCTTTGTGCGCTTCGGCGTGTGGAGCGACAGCCTCACCGCCAAGGCTTATCAGAAACAGGTCAGCGACGCCTTCGCCGCCGCTGCTTCCGCCGGGCTGCCGGTGTTGCTGACCGTGCGCGCTATCAAGGCTTTGCCCGCCACTTCGCCCGCTGAACTGAACGCAGCCGGTGCTACGTTTGCCAACGCCGTGACCGGGCTGGAAAAATCCTGGAGTTCGCAATTAGTCGCGATCGAAATCTGGAACGAGCCGGATCTGGAAACCTACTGGCCAACCCGCAATTTCGACACCACGTTCGTGCCGTTCATGGCAGGTATGTGCAAGGCCTTCGAAGGCCAGCCGCAGACGACACCGCGCGTCGGTTTCGGCTTCGCCCGGCCGCCAAGCGCCGGCTCGGCTTCGACGGTGGCGCTGAAAAGCATCGTCAGCGATTACCCCAAATGCCTCAACGCGGTGTCCTATCACCCTTACGGCATGACCGCTACGCAGATCAGCAACGCGCAGACGTTTATCCAGCAGAACTTCAATCTGCCGGGGGTCATCAGTGAGTGGGGAGTTTCCGCCCTCGCCTCCAACGGCGGGCCTGAGGGACAGGCGACCAGGATCAACGCGTTTATCGCTGACGTTAAACGTCTGAATATCCCGCTGACATCTATCTATGAATGGCGCAACAGTGATTCAGGCAGCAATGATCGCGAGAAGAACTTCGGCTTTCTCACTTCCGACGGTCAGCCAAAACCGGCACGCTTGTCCGTGGAAGGTTTGTTGAACGCTGAGTAGGGCTTGGGCAACCGGTCTGTTCACAGGTCGGTTGCTTTGAACCTGTGGGCTGTTTTGGCATCGTATTCATCGACACCGCGCCCCGCCTTTCAAACAATCGTTTTCAGGTTGTTGCCGCAGGGGCCATCGATCCACGAATGCACCCTTGAGTGCCCGTCAGCGCTCGGGTAATGTCTTCAGACCCATAGGATAGAGCACGCCCATGACTTCCAAGCTGGAACAACTCAAACAGTTCACCACCGTGGTTGCCGACACCGGCGACTTCGAAGCGATCGCCCGGGTCAAACCGGTCGACGCCACCACCAACCCTTCCCTGCTGCTCAAGGCCTCGGCGATTCACGGTTACGCCGAACTGCTGAACGATTGCGTCCGCGACTGCAAGGGCGATGTCGGCCTGGCCAGCGACCGTTTCGGCGTCGCAGTGGGCAAGGAAATCCTCAACGTGGTTCCGGGCCGCATTTCCACTGAAGTGGATGCGCGCCTGTCCTTCGACCAGGACGCGATCCTCAAGCGTGCACACCGCCTGATCGAGCTGTACGACAAGGCTGGCGTCGGCCGCGACCGCGTGCTGATCAAGATCGCCTCGACCTGGGAAGGTATCCGCGCCGCCGAGATCCTCGAGAAAGAAGGCATCCAGACCAACCTGACCCTGCTGTTCTCCTTCGCCCAGGCCGCCGCCTGCGCCGACGCCGGTGTCTTCCTGATTTCGCCGTTCGTGGGCCGCATCTACGACTGGTACAAGAAGGCCAACGGTAACGACTACACCGGTGCCGATGATCCGGGCGTGCAGTCGGTGACGCGCATCTACAACTACTACAAGGCCAATGATTACAAGACCGTGGTCATGGGCGCGAGCTTCCGCAACATCAACCAGATCGAGCAACTGGCCGGCTGCGATCGCCTGACCATCAGCCCGGAACTGCTGGAAAAACTCGCCGCCGACACCGGCAAGCTGGAACGCAAACTGGCACCGGGCAACGCCGGGGAAGCGCGTCTGAGCCTCAACGAAGCGCAATTCCGCTGGTTGTCCAATGAAGACGCGATGGCCACCGAGAAACTGGCTGAAGGCATCCGTCAGTTCGCACGCGACCAGGAGAAGCTGGAAGCGTTGCTGCAGGCCAAGCTGTGATTTGAGTTTGTAGAATGCAAAAAGGGCGAACCTGAGAGGGTTCGCCCTTTTTTGTGTACACGCAATTCGCTGTCAGCCCGTCACCTGTGGCGAGGGAGCTTGCTCCCTCGCCACAGGGCCATCAGTGTCTTTCGAGGGCATTCACCAGATCATGAAACGCCTCACGATTGGAATCGTTCAGGCCCATGAGAATCTTGTGCGCTTCCAGCACTTTGATGCGCACCACCTCTTCCGACTGATCCTGATCCGGCAGGTCGTCCAGGCACTCCGGGCACGGCACCGGGTGGTTGACGATGTTGAATACCTGCTCGAAGCCCATCGACTGCAACAGCCGGGTGATGTCTTCGTGGGTGGTGACAACCGTCGGCAACAGACCGACCTTCTGCCGCGACAGGATCGACAGTTTGGCCAGCAGGCCGAGGGTGGTGCTGTCGATGCTGCGGGTTTCGGTCAAATCGATCACGATCGCGTTGAAGTTCAGCGCGGTGAAGATTTTCTCAATAGTCGCATCCAACGCCGAACACAGGGTCAGGCGAACTTCACCGACGAACTTCAGGACGAAGGTGCCGTCCTGCTCGGCGAACTGGATTCTACCGGTACTCATTGAAGATTCCTGCTCAACACCAACAGGGCGATATCATCCGGCATCTCCCCTAGCGTGGCCAAACCAAACACTTGCCGCAGACCATCCAGGCTGCCGCCCGCTGACTTCACCCGTTCGGGCAAAGCAGCCTCTTTTTCTTTGAGCGTTGCTTCCGGCAAAAGGTCCAGAATGCCATCAGACATCAGCGTCAGGCTGAACGTCGGCGGCAGCTCAAGCACGTGGTCTTCGTAGGTGGCTTCATTGAACAGCCCCACCGGCAGACCACGACCTTCGAGATAACGAACACTGTCAGGCGTGTACAACACAGGCAACGGCAGATGGCCGCCGATGCTATAGGTCAACAAACCGGTCTCCTCGTCGATGACTCCACCGACCATTGTGACGTGTTTACCCAGCTTACAACTGATCAGCCCCCGGTTGATATGACCGAGCACTTCCGAAGGCTTGAACTCCGGCAAGGTACCGCTGCGTTTCGATTCGAAGAGCAGGCGCGTGGTCATGAACTTCAACAGCACAGTGACGAAGGCGGATGACGCGCCATGCCCGGAAACATCCGCCAGGTAGAACGCGACCCGACGCTCGTCGACGCGGAAATAGTCGACAAAATCACCCGACAGGTACAACGACGGGATGATCTGGTGGGCAAAGTTGAATTCGTCGATGCTCCACGGGCTGTCCGGCAGCATGTTCATCTGCACCTGGCGACCGGCGTTCTGGTCTTCCTGGAGCAGGTTCAGGCTGGCTTCGAGCTCGCGGTTGGCCTTTTCCAGCTTCTCGCGATAACGCTGGTTTTCCAGTAGCAGCCGCGCACGATCCAGGGCCCGGCGCACAGAGTGCTCGAGCACAGCCAGATCTTCGAGAGGCTTGATCAGGTAATCCGCCGCGCCGAGGCGCAGGGCCTCGACCGCGTCGTTCATCACCCCGGCACCCGAGACCACGATCACCGGCGTTTGCGGCGAGCGCTCGGTGACCTGACGGATCAGTTCGAGACCGCCCATCTGCGGCATGCGCAGATCGCAGATCACCAGATCGGGCTCGTCTTGCTCGAATACCTGAAGACCCTGTTGACCGTTGCCGGCCTGCAGGACGCTGAAACCACTGTCTTCCAGATAGGCCGCGAGGCTCGCGCGCACTACCTCGTCATCATCGATTATCAGCAGCGTGGCACTGGTTTTTGGCATGTGGGCAAACGGCGCCAGAATTAGGTTGGCGTAGTGAGCGGGGCAACGGCCCTGCGCAGACTACTGGATTCGCTTTCTAGCCTCTCTGCTGCAGCGCTTTCAAGCATTCGCCTGGCGCGCGGTTTTAAACAGAGGTGCCCTTCTAAGGCGCAGACGGTACTCCCATCCGCAGAGCGTTTCAAGCATGCGCCGATTGTCGCTTGACGACTTTGTTTGTCAAATCACCGGGAGTTATAAGAACCGCTGTAAACGTAACCCGATGGAAGGTAGCGGCAGTCGATGGCGATGCTCTTGCGCAGACAAAAAAGGCGACCCGAGGGTCGCCTTTTTGGCATCGGTCGAATCAGAAATCGTCTTCGACTTGTCCGTCCTTCACCTTGAACTCGCGGTTCTGCAGGTAAGCGTTGCGGATGAAGGTGTACTTGTCGCCGCTGATCAGCTTCTCACTCGACAGCAGGCTGGCGCGGGTGTCGACGATGTTGAGGCCGAAGATCGAGTTACGCGTCGGCACGTGATCGATGTAGCGGTACATCCCGGTGTAGCTGTCGACGTATTTCGACGGTGCGTCACGCAGGGTGCTCGGGCCCATCAGCGGCAGCATCACGTACGGGCCGCTGCCCACGCCCCAGTAACCGAGGGTCTGACCGAAGTCTTCGTCGCTGCGGTTCAGGCCCATCTGGGTGCCGACGTCGAAGAAGCCGAGCAGACCGAAGGTGGTGTTGAAAATCAGTCGGGCGGTATCAACGCCCGCTGCAGCCGGTTTGGCCTGGAGAATATTGTTCGCCAGGTTGGTGACGTCACCGACGTTGCGGAACATGTTGTGAATGCCATCTTCAACGAACTGCGGGGTGACGAACTCATAACCCTGCGCCAATGGCTTCAGCGCGTAGGTGTCAACGAAGTCGTTGAACCGGAATATCGGCCGGTTGACGCTTTCCCAAGGGTCTTCTTCCGTGGCCGCCTGAGTGGCGAACGGCGCCAGCAACAGGCTGGCACATACACTTAGCTGAGCGAGCGAAGGGCTCCAGCGCATAGAAAAACTCCTTGGATTTGATACTGGCGCGGACCTCGGGGCCCAGGCATTAAGGCCGCTAGTATAAGCGTAAACGGCGATTTGGGCAGTCTGCCAGGCAAGGATATGCAGGAAGTTTCCTACGTCGTCTTTCACAGGGCTGTCATGCAACTGTCACCCGCGCGCCATAGCCTTGAGCGTTATTTCAGGGACGTTGCCATGACTCACGCCGAAACCTTGCCCGTCGCCGCGCCCAGTTTGACTGCCGTGCTGTTCGGCCTGAGCGGTTGCCTGGTGGATTTCGGTTCCTGCGCCGCGCAACAGCTCACCGCCGGGCCGGAACACGCCGAAGCCACCCCGGGCGCGCTCGATAGCCTGAAAAGCTTGCAGCGCCAGCGGATACCCTGTGCCTGGCTCGACGAATTGCCCCCCGCCCTCGCTCATTCACTGGCCGCTTCGCTGCCAACCTGGATCAAGCCGACGCAACATTCAGCAACAATGAATCCATGGCCGGCACCCAATGCGTGTTGGCAAGCATTGATGGATCTGAACATCGACCGCCTCGATGGCTGCGTGCTGGTCAGCGGTGAGCCGCGTCTGTTGCAGGCCGGCCTGAATGCCGGACTGTGGACAATTGGCCTGGCGTCCTGCGGCTCGTTGTGCGGCCTGAGCCCGAGCGAATGGCAGGCGCTCTCGCAAGCGGAACGCGAACAGTTGCGCGGCAAGGCGACCGTGCAGTTGTTCAGCCTTGGCGTGCACTCAGTGATCGATCATCTCGGCGAACTGGATGCCTGTCTTGCCGACATCTGCTCGCGCCGCGCCAAAGGCGAAAAGCCCTGACCAACGTCATGCAGGTTCACCGAGAGTGGATTAATCTAAAGGTCAGGCATAGACCTTTGGCGCGCGGCTGCGGTCAATGCCAGTGCCTATTGATAAAAGGAAACCACCATGCCCGCCCAAGAACTGCAAAAACAGCTCGATACCCTGCGCGAGCAGCTGGAACAGAATCCACCGCTGTCGGAAGTCGAGCGTGAAGATCTGCGTGCGTTGATGGCGCAGATCGAATCGGAAATCCAGCTGGAAACTGCCACCCAGGACGCGAGCATTGCCGATGGTGTGAACCTGGCAGTGGATCGCTTTGAGCTTGAACATCCAGCTATCGCCGGCACCCTGCGCAACATCGTCAACGCGCTGGGCAGCATGGGCATCTGACGCCCCGCCGCGCAAAAAAGCCCTGCCAGCGATGGCAGGGCTTTTTCATTTCCACAATTTGAAACGCAATCTCCTGCAGGAGTGAGCCTGCTCGCGATAGCGGTGGACCATTCGACATCAACGTTGAATGTCAGTCAGCTATCGCGAGCAGGCTCACTCCTACAGTTACTGACGCACCAGACGATGGTTCGGCAGTTGCACCTCTTCAGTGCTGCGATACGGGTTGATATCCAACCCGCCGCGCCGAACGTATCGCGCAAATACAGTGAGCTTCTGCGGCTTCAGCAACCGCTGCAGATCAAGAAAAATCCGCTCCACACACTGTTCATGGAAATCCGAGTGCTGGCGGAAGCTGACGATGTATTCCAGCAGGCTGGCGTGATCCAGCGCCGCGCCGCGATATTCCACCACCACGCTGCCCCAGTCCGGCTGGCTGGTCACCGGGCAGTTGGATTTGAGCAGATGGCTGTGCACGCTCTCTTCAACGATTCGCGAATCGTCGCAACGCAGCAATTCCGGGCGCGGATGTTCGTAGTTGCTGACACTGATATCCAGATCGTCGATGCACACGCCCGGCAGTGCCACGACGCCTTCAGCCTCAACGTCCTTCAAACTGCGAACCCGCACGCCCACCGGTTTGCCGGCGGCGGCGGACAGATCCTTGACCAGCGTCGCCTCCAGCGTGGCGACGTCGGCGAACGGCGTCTGGTTCAGCGAGTTGAGGTACAGCTTGAACGACTTCGATTCGATGATGTTCGGCGAGTCCGCCGGGATGCTGAATTCGGCGATCGCCACCACCGGTTTGCCCGACGGCAGCAGCCACGACAGCTCGAAGCAGTTCCAGAAATCTACGCCTTTATACGGCAGGGTTTCGGCGCTCAGGCCCAGCTCTGCCCATTTCGCGGTGCGCGGAATCGGGAACAGCAGGGACGGCGTGTAGGTGGCGATGTATTCGCTGGATTTGCCCAGCGGCGAATGTTCGGCTGCGGGATGCATGGCGGAAACCTGACTGAAGAATCAGCGGATTCTACCAGCCTTTGCCCGCGCCTTTGAGTGCTTACTGACTGACTGTCAGGTTGCCGACCATGCCCGCCTGGTAATGCCCCGGAATATTGCAGGCGAACTCAAGCGCCGTGGCCTTGCTGAAGGTCCAGGTCAACTCCGCGGATTTACCCGGTTCGACCAATACACTGTTGGGGTCGTCGTGTTTCATTCCGTGGCCCATCGCCGCGTGATCCATGCCCGCCATGTCGTGGGACATTTCTTTTATCCCCGTCGGCGTGAGCATGCCGCTCTGCTGCATCTGTAACATTTCCTGCTGGTGACTGGCATGCATCGCCGCGTCACCCAAGTTGAATTCGTGCAGCAACTGGCCTTTATTCACCAGCACAAAGCGAACCGTCTCACCCGCCTTGACCTGTATGGTTTTCGGATCGAAGTTCATGTCGCCCATGACGATTTCGATACTGCGCGTGGCCTGGCTGACCGCTGCCGGCTGGCCGAAAGCGTAGGTGTGCGCCGGTGTCGCCCAGGCTGGCGAACTCAATGCCAGCAGACAAGCCACTACTGTAAGAGATGTGCGAAAAAACATGGTCACGCTCCAGCAAGAGAAGGTTCAGCCTGTGGGAAACTCTAACCACCCTGGGCTGGCACCGACCTGACAGACAGATTACAACTTTGTCAGCTTGGCGCTTATCGCCGGATCTCACGGTATAACGCCCTCGTCCTTCTAAATACCCCCCCGTCCGAGTCGCCCATGAAACTGTTGATCGTTGAAGACCAAGCCAAAACCGGGCAATACCTGCGTCAGGGCCTGACCGAGGCCGGGTTCAATACCGAGCTGGTGGCAGACGGCATCAGCGGCCAGCAATTGGCCTTGAGCGGCGAGTACGCGCTGCTGATCCTCGATGTGATGCTGCCCGGACGCAATGGCTGGCAGATTCTGCAAGCGGTGCGCAGCGCCGGCCTCGACACGCCGGTACTTTTTCTGACGGCCAAGGACGCCGTGGAGGACAGGGTTCACGGCCTCGAACTGGGTGCTGACGATTATCTGGTCAAGCCATTCGCCTTCTCCGAACTGCTCGCCCGGGTGCGCAGCCTGTTGCGGCGCGGCAGCGCGATCGCCCAGGAAACCAGCCTGCAACTGGCCGATCTGCGCCTGGATCTGATCCGCCGCCGGGTCGAACGCAGCGGCCAACGCATCGACCTGACCGCCAAGGAGTTCGCCCTGCTGGAAATGCTCCTGCGCCGCCAGGGTGAGGTCCTGCCGAAATCGCTGATCGCTTCGCAGGTCTGGGACATGAATTTCGACAGCGACACCAACGTCATCGAAGTGGCGATCCGCCGCTTGCGCCTGAAGATCGACGACGACTTCCCCAACAAACTGATCCACACCGTGCGCGGCATGGGTTACGTGCTCGAAGAGCGTGCGCTGTGATGCGTCACTTGTCCCTGAGCACGCGCCTGGCCCTGTTGTTTGCCGCCTGCACCGCGGTGGTCTCGCTGTTCGCCGGGGTACTGTTCGACCGCGCCAGCGAGGCGCACTTCATCGAGCTCGATCAGCAACAACTGGAGGCTAAGCTGATCGGCCTGCGCCGCGCCTTGCAGGATCTCCAGCCTGCCCAGCGCGAAGCGCGGCTGGCCGATGAGCTGAGCCGCCAGGCCGACTTGTCGTTGCGCATCACCAGCGGCGACGGTCAGCACTGGTACGACAGCTCGGTGCAGATCCCCAAGAGTCTGCCGCTGCAAACTGGCCTGTCGACCATCAGCCATGACGGCACCGACTACCGTGTACTCCGCGCCCCGCTCTACCCGGACACAGCCGATTCGCCGCAACTGACGCTGCTGCTGGATATCACCCATCACCAGCATTTCCTTGCGCGCATGCAGCATCTGATCTGGCTGACCGTCGGCCTGTCAGCGCTAGCCACGGCGTTGCTCGGTGCCTGGGCCGCGCGCAGCGGACTGCGCCCGTTGCGGCGGATAAGCGCGGTGGCCCGTGGGATTTCTGCGCAATCGCTGAATGCCCGACTGCCTGAAGAGAAAATGCCGCCAGAGCTTGCGGAAATGGCCCACAGTTTCAACACCATGCTCGCTCGCCTCGACGACTCGTTTCAGCGCCTCTCGGCGTTCTCCGCGGACATCGCCCATGAACTGCGCACGCCACTGTCGAACCTGCTCACCCACACCCAGGTCACCCTCACCCGTCCGCGGGCACTGGAGGATTACCGCGAAGCGCTGCACAGCAACCTCGAAGAGCTGCAATGGATGGCGCAACTGGTCAACGACATGCTCTACCTCGCGAAGGCCGATCACGGCCTGCTGATGCCCAAGCGCGAACCGCTGGAACTGGCGGACGAGGCTGACATGTTGCTGGAGTTTTTTGCGCCATTGGCCGAAGACGCTCGCGTTAACCTGAGTCGTGAGGGGGCGGCGCGTATCGAGGGTGATCGCGGCATGTTGCGCCGGGCCTTGTCGAATCTGCTGGATAACGCGCTGCGCTTTACCCCGGCTGAAGGTGATGTTCGGCTGAGCATTGTCGAGCAGCCGCAGGCTGTACGCGTTTGCGTCGAGAACAGTGGTGAGGGGATTTCAGGGCAATTACTGCAACGTCTGTTTGACCGGTTCTATAGAGCGGATCCGGCGCGGCAGGAAGGCAGCAGTGAGCATGCGGGCTTGGGGCTGGCAATTACCCAGTCGATCGTCCGTGCGCATGGCGGGACGATTCATTGCGAATCTGAAGCGGGCTGGACGCGGTTTGTGATCGAATTGCCAACGGAAGAATGAGGCCAGCAGTACCGGCCCTATCGCGAGCAGGCTCACTCCTACAGAGGGAACGCATTCCAATTGTAGGAGTGAGCCTGCTCGCGAAAGCGGTCTAAAGGCTACGAATATCTCAAGGCATGCGCCGGTTCGATCTTCGCCGCCCGCCACGCCGGATACACCGTCGCCAGAAAGCTCAGAACGAAGCCCGCCGAGCAGATCAACAGCACGTCGCCGCCCTGCAGTTCCGAGGGCAGGTTGCTGACGAAATACACGTCCGAACTGAAGATGTGCTGCCCGGTCACGCGCTCGACCCAGCCGACCAGTTCGCTGACATTGAGCGCGGCGATAACGCCCAGCACGCCACCGATGATGGTGCCGACAATGCCGATCACCGTGCCCTGCACCATGAAGATCGCCATGATCTGCCGCGGTGTGGCGCCGATGGTGCGCAGGATCGCGATGTCGGCGCCCTTGTCGTTCACCACCATGATCAGCGTCGCGATGATGTTGAACGCTGCCACCGCGACGATCATCAGCAACAGCAGGCCGATCATGGTTTTTTCCATTTTCATCGCGCTGAACAGGCTGCCCTGGGTGTGGGTCCAGTCGTCAGCCTTGAAGTCGGCGCCAAGGCCACCGGCAATGTCCGCAGACACCTTCGGCGCGGCGTACAGATCCTTGACTGCAAGGCGCACGCTCTGCACCTGATTCGGCTGCCAATGCTGCATGGTCGCGGCATCGGCGACATGGATCAGGCCCATCGAACCGTCCAGCTCGGCACCGACCTTGAACACGCCAACCACATTCAGGCGCTGCATGCGCGGAGTAATGCCTCCCGGCGCGGTGCTGACTTCCGGAACGATCAGGGTGATCTTGTCGCCGACGTTCAGGCGGAAACGCCGCGCGGTGATTTCACCGATCACCACGCCAAATTCGCCCGGTTTCAGAGCATCAAGACGCCCTTGGACGATGTGCTGAGCAACGATCGACACCTTGCCTTCTTGGGCCGGGTCGACGCCGCTGATCTGGATCGGCTGCATCGAACCCTTGTACGAAAGCATGCCTTCCATTTCGGTGAATGGCACGGCGGCGGTCACTTCGGGATTTTTCATCGCGGCGGCGGCCACCGGTTGCCAGTCGTCGATCGGCTTGACGCCGACGATGGTCGCGTGGGGCACCATGCCGAGGATGCGCGAGCTCATTTCGCGCTGAAAACCGTTCATCACCGACAGCACCACGATCATCGCCAGCACGCCAAGGGCGAGGCCGATCATCGAGGTCATCGAAATGAATGAAACAAAGCGATTGCGGCGCTTGGCGCGGGTATAGCGCGTGCCGATAAAGATCGATAACGGTCTGAACATTCGCTGGGGCACCGTGTAGAAATAAAAGACCCGGCGCCGTTACGAGCGCCGGGTTTCAGCCAGTCAGATGGGGGTGAGGCAGCCTTCCTGCAGCTGCAGAACGCGATCCATCTGGCGAGCCAGGTTCATGTCGTGCGTCACCACCAGGAACGCCGTGCGCATCGACGTGCTCAGCTCGAGCATCAGATCCTGAATGCCTTCGGCGGTGTGCAGGTCGAGGTTGCCGGTTGGCTCATCGAGCATCACCAGCCCCGGGTTGTTGACCAGGGCACGAGCGATGGCTACGCGCTGACGTTCGCCGCCGGACAGTTCCGCCGGCTTGTGCTCGAGGCGATGACCCAGACCGACCCGCTCCAGCAACGCCGTGGCACGCTGGCGCGCCTCCGGGATGGCGGTCTTGCCGATCAACAGCGGCATGCAGACGTTTTCCAGCGCAGTGAATTCCGGCAGCAGGTGGTGAAACTGATAAACGAAGCCGAGCGCGCGGTTGCGCAGCAGGCCGCGCTTCTTCTCGCTCAACGCCGACAGCTCTTCGCCATCGAGCCAGACGCTGCCCTTGCTCGGCGTATCGAGACCGCCGAGCAGGTTGAGCAAGGTACTTTTGCCGGAACCGGATTTACCCACGATCGCCACGCGCTCGCCCGGATGCAACTCCAGTTGCAGGCCGGCCAGCACTTGTACCGACTCAGGGCCTTCCTCGTAGGATTTGCCCAGGTTACGGCAGCTCAGAATTGCTTGTTCACTCATGCCCGACTCACTCATAACGTAACGCCTCCGCCGGCTGGGTGCGCGCGGCACGCCAGGCGGGATACAGGGTGGCGAGGAAACTCAGGACCAACGCAGCGGCGCAGACCATGACGACGTCCTGGCTCTGTACCTGCGAAGGAAGATAATCAATGAAATACACGTCAGCATTAAGGAACTTGTGGCCGATCAGCCCTTCAAGCGCCGAAATCGCCGCACTGACATTCAGCGCCGCGAGAATCCCGACCACCGCGCCGATGGCCGTGCCAACCACTCCGATCACCGTGCCCTGAACCATGAACGTGCGCATGATCGTGCCCGGTGTGGCGCCGAGAGTGCGCAGAATGGCGATGTCGCCCTTCTTGTCGTTCACCACCATCACCAGCGTGGAAATGATGTTGAACGCGGCGACGGCGACAATCAGCAGCAACAGCAGACCGATCATGGCTTTTTCCATGCGAATTGCCTGATACAGGTTGCCGTGGGTGCGGGTCCAGTCGCGGGCGTAGTAACGGTCCTCGCCGAGCTGCTGGGCGATGTTCCACGCCTCGCGCGGGGCCTGGAACAGGTCGTCGAACTTCAGACGCAGGCCCTGCACCTGATCGGCTTTCCAGCGGTGCATTTTCGCCAGATCCTGCAGATTGGTCACGCCGAGGTAGCCATCGAGCTCACCGGCGCCGACATGGAAAATGCCGACCACGGTGAAGCGCTTCATGCGCGGGAACATCCCGGCCGGGGTGACGCTGACCTCCGGCGCGACAAAAGTAACCTTGTCGCCGATGCCGACGCCAAGCTTGGTCGCGGCCTTGTCGCCAATGACGATGCCGAAGCTGCCGGGCGTCAGGTCGTCGAGTTTGCCCTGCTTCATGAAGTTGTCGATGATCGACACATTGCGCTCGAGCGCAGGATCAATGGCATTGAGCAACACTTTGGAGACCTGACCGTTATTGGTCAGCAGGCCCTGCATTTGGGTGAACGGCGCTACTGCCGTGACCTGCCGGTTCTGCTTGACCTTATCGGCCAGGCTCTGCCAGTCATTGATCGGCTCGCCGGTCTCGAGAGTAGCGTGGGGCACCATGCCCAGCACGCGGGTGCGCATCTCATGGTCGAAGCCGTTCATCACCGACAGTACGACGATCATCACGACCACGCCAAGGGCGAGCCCGATCATCGAAGTCAGGGAAATGAATGACACAAAATGATTGCGACGCTTTGCACGGGTATAACGCGTGCCGATAAATACGAAGAGAGGTCTGAACATGTCGGGGCTTGTTCGGAGGGAAAAGGAACGTCCTTGTGGCGGGGGTCGAAAACCAGCTTTACACTCAGACCACCGCCGCTACCATGGGTTCGCCATGTCGACATTAGATGAAGAAGATCGCCGCGAATACTACCGTATCGAGGACACGATCGCACTGGAAATTCGGCCCCTGTCCGCTCCCGAAGCCGCAGGCCAGGAAGTGTTGCAGGATGCTTCCCCACTGTTCAACCTGCTCAGCGAATTGCACCTGAGCGAATTCGAGTCGCAGCACCTGCTGCGGCAGATCAGCGAGCGCGACCGCGCCATCGCTGCATTTCTCAAATCGCAGAACAAACGCATCGACCTGCTCAGCCAGGTGATCGCCCTGACCGCGCTCGGCCACATCGGCGAGCCGCAGCCGGTGATCATCTCCGAAGGCGGGATCGACTTTCAGTACCCGACCCCGATCGCCACCGGCGCGCACCTGTCGGTGAAACTGGTGCTGATGCCGCAGGCGCTGGGCCTGCTGCTGCGCGCCCGGGTCACGCATTGCGATCCCAAGGGCGATGGCTATGACGTCGGCACCGAGTTCGAACGCCCGACCGATGCGCAGCGCCAGTTGCTTGCGCGCTACATCTTGCAAAAGCAGGCTCAGGAACGCCGTCTGGCCCGCGAACAGAACGAATCTGGCATTTAACTTAAGGAAGCACCGTGACCCTCATCTACGGCCACCGCGGCGCCAAGGGCGAAGCACCGGAAAACACCCTGAGCAGCTTTCAGGAATGCCTCAAGCACGGCGTGCGCCGCTGCGAACTGGATCTGCACCTGTCCAAGGACGGCGAGCTGATGGTCATCCATGACCCGACGCTCAAGCGCACCACCGAACGCCGCGGCAAAGTCGTCGAGCACACCGCTGCCGAACTGGTGACCTATGACGCGCGCAAGGGTGGCCCGGGCTGGATCAAGCCGTGCCCGATTCCGACGCTGGAAGAGTTGTTCGAGAAGTGTGATTTCGAGCACTGGCAGCTGGAAGTCAAAAGCGCTTCGCGCACCCGCGCGGCGACTACCGTGCTGGCGATTCGGGAAATGGCTCAGCGCCACGGACTGCTCGACAAGGTGACGATCACCTCGAGTTCGCGGGAAGTCTTGAAGGCAGCGCTGGATCTGGTACCGGACGTGTCGCGTGGCCTGGTGGCCGAATACGCCTGGCTCGATCCGTTGAAGGTTGCCGCCAGCTACGGCTGCGAGATTCTCGCCTTGAACTGGACGCTGTGTACGCCGGAACGCCTGCAGAAGGCGCAGCGTCAGGGCCTGCATGTGTCGGTGTGGACCGTCAACGAGCCTGCACTGATGCGCAGACTCGCCGACTTCGGCGTTGACAGCCTGATTACAGACTTTCCCGGTTTGGCCACTGCCACCCTTGAGAATTGCTGAAATCGGTCTCCCCGGCCGGCTCAGGCCACCGGCCGGAGCCCGTCAAAAAAGCCGGTTGAGGCCGTCGTACGCTGCTACCCGATAGGCTTCGGCCATGGTCGGGTAGTTGAACGTAGTGTTGACGAAATACTTCAGGGTGTTCAGCTCGCCCGGCTGGTTCATGATCGCCTGACCGATGTGAACGATCTCCGACGCCTGATAACCGAAGCAGTGCACACCGAGCACTTCCAGCGTCTCGCGGTGGAAGAGGATTTTCAGCATGCCTTGCGGCTCGCCGGCAATCTGCGCCCGCGCCATGCTCTTGAAGAAGGCCTTGCCGACTTCGTAGGGCACTTTGGCCTGGGTCAGCTCCTGCTCGTTCTTGCCGATCGAGCTGATCTCCGGAATCGTGTAGATGCCGGTCGGTACGTCATTGACGAAGCGCCAGCTGCCATTGTCGACGATGCTGCCAGCGGCCGAACGACCCTGGTCGTGGGCGGCACTCGCCAGGCTTGGCCAGCCGATCACGTCACCGGCGCCGTAGATGTTCTCCACGCAGGTGCGGTAGTTCTGGTCGACTTCGATCTGGCCACGGCTGTTGACCTTGACCCCGATGTTTTCCAGACCCAGCGTGTCGGTGTTGCCGGTACGGCCGTTGCACCAGAGCAAGGCATCGGCCTTGATCTTCTTGCCGGACTTGAGGTGCAGGATCACACCGTTGTCCACGCCTTCGACGCGGTCGTACTCTTCGTTGTGGCGCACGGTGATGTTGTTGTTGCTGAAGTGGTAGCTCAGCGCCTGGGAAATTTCCGAGTCGAGGAAGCTCAGTAACTGGCCCCGGTTGTCGACCAGTTCGACCAGCACACCCAGACCACTGAAGATCGACGCGTATTCGCAACCGATCACACCAGCGCCGTAAACGATCAGTTTGCGCGGGGTGTGGCCGAGGCTGAGGATGGTGTCGCTATCGTAGATACGCGGGTGGTGGAAATCGATGTCCGCCGGGCGATACGGACGCGAACCGGTGGCGATGATGATGTGCTTGGCGACCAGTTTTTCGACCACGCCGTTGCCGCAGACCACTTCGATGGTTTGCTCGTCGGCAAAGCTGCCGGTGCCGAAGAACACGTCAACGCGGTTACGGGCGTAGTAGCCGGTGCGCGAAGCGACTTGCTTGGAAATGACTTTCTCGGCGCTTTTCAACACGTCCGGGAAGGAGAACCAGCGTGGCTCGCCGATCGCGCGGAACATCGGGTTGGTGTTGAACTGCATGATCTGCCGCACCGAGTGACGCAGTGCCTTGGACGGGATGGTGCCGAGGTGGGTGCAGTTGCCGCCGACCTGGCGACGGCTGTCGACCATCGCGACCTTGCGCCCCGCTTTGGCGGCGTTCATTGCCGCGCCTTCTCCCGCCGGGCCGGAACCCAGTACCACCACGTCGTAGTTGTAGACAGCCATGCGTACTCCTCAGAACAGGCCGCGATGCCAGCAGCACCGGCGGCTAAATCACGCCGAACGGCGGCGCGAAGGAACAATTGGGGGCCAGTGAAGAACCCGGACACAGTCTATAGAAGCGTCAACGCCGCGCACATTAACCCTTGGTCGCGTCGTAGGCTACTTTTGCCTGCACTACAACGCCAGCTTTCGTCTTGTCTTCAGTCAGTTTTTTTCGTCGACAAGCTGCGCAAATGCCTGACTGCTGCGGGTGACGAAACCTGTATCGGCACGCAGGACAAAGAATGCAGCAATGTCATGCTTTTCGGCATAGTCCTGCGCCCTTTCCGGCCCGAGAATCAGCAACAGCGTCGATAGTCCATCGGCCATCAACGCTGAAGGATGAATCACCGTGACTGACGCCAGCTCATGTAGGACCGGTCGCCCATTGCGTGCATCGAAGGTGTGGGAATAACGCCGGCCGTCCTGCAGAAAATAGTTGCGGTAGTCGCCGGAGGTGGATACGCCGTAACCATCGACATCGATAATCCGCTCGGCCACTTGCTGGTCATCCCGGGGCTCTTCGACGGCGATGCGCCACGCTGAGCCATCTGGCTTGCTGCCCTTGGCTTTGAGTTCGCCCGTGGCTTCGACCAGGTAATTGGCGATGCCCATGCCCTGCAATCTGGCGGCGATGGCATCCACAGCATAACCGGCGGCGATGCTGTTGAAGTCGACTTCGACAGCGGCGTCCTTGCACAAACGGTTGCCGTCGATACGCAGATGCTGATGGCCGACCCGCTGCATGACCTCGGCCAGAGCAATCTCATCGGGGATGATCTCTTCGCGTCCTTGCGGGCCAAATCCCCAAAGATTCATCAGTGGTTCCACGGTCAGATCGTAGGAACCTTCGCTTTGCGTCGAAAGCTGCTCACCGACGCGGATCAACTCAAGCACCGCTGCCGGCATCGATTGGCAACTGTCGGCAGGCAACGAGTTGAAACGCTCGATGGCTGAGTCACTTCGGTAAGTCGACATCTGTTGATCGACTTCACCGAGGATGGCCTCCACTTCGCCGCGCACCTGTGCAGGATCGGCAACCCCGGCGTGGCGCACATACTTGACCGACCAGGTGCTGCCCATGGTCGAGCCGCCGACCTGTTCCAGGGAATCGCCGTTGCCGCAGCCGCCGATTGCCCCCGCCAAGACCACAAGCCCCAACCAGCGTCCAGTTAACAATTCTTCATCTCCCCGCAAAACCACGGCGGCCATTATGAACCACAAGCGCCTGCTCGCTTCCCCATGGCAGCAACGCCTTTATACAAAATTGAACAGTGAGTACCTCCCATGTCCTCCACCACGGGCAAAGGCAAAGCGATCTTTCGCGTTGTCAGCGGCAACTTCCTCGAAATGTTCGACTTCATGGTCTACGGCTTCTATGCCACGGCCATCGCCAAAACTTTCTTCCCCACCGACAGCGCGTTCGCTTCGCTGATGCTGTCGCTGGCGACCTTCGGTGCCGGCTTCCTGATGCGCCCGCTCGGGGCGATTTTTCTCGGCGCCTATATCGACCGTCACGGACGGCGCAAAGGGCTGATCATCACTCTGGCGATGATGGCCGCCGGTACAGTGCTGATTGCCTGCGTGCCCGGCTACGCGACGCTCGGCGTCGCCGCGCCGCTGCTGGTGTTGTTCGGCCGTCTGTTGCAAGGCTTCTCGGCGGGGGTGGAACTGGGCGGTGTGTCGGTGTATCTGGCGGAAATCTCCACGCCGGGGCGTAAAGGCTTTTTCGTCAGTTGGCAGTCCGCCAGCCAACAAGCTGCGGTGGTGTTCGCCGGCCTGCTCGGGGTGGGTCTGAATCACTGGCTGAGTCCGGAGCAAATGGGCGAATGGGGCTGGCGCGTACCGTTTCTGATTGGCTGCATGATCGTGCCGGTGATTTTCTTCATCCGTCGCTCGCTGGAGGAAACCCCGGAATTCCAGGCGCGCACCCACCGCCCTACCCTCGGCGAAATCGTCCGCTCGATCGGCCAGAACTTCGGCATCGTCATTGCCGGCATGGCACTGGTGGTGATGACCACGGTGTCGTTCTACCTGATCACCGCCTACACCCCGACGTTCGGCAAAGCCGAACTGCACCTGTCGGACCTCGATGCCTTGCTGGTGACCGTGTGCATTGGTTTGTCGAACTTCTTCTGGCTGCCGGTGATGGGCGCTGTTTCCGACAAGATCGGGCGAAAGCCCTTACTGCTGGCGGCGACGATTCTGGCGATCCTGACTGCGTATCCGGCGCTGTCGTGGCTGGTGGCGAATCCGAGCTTCAGCCATTTGCTGATTGTCGAACTGTGGCTGTCGTTCCTCTATGGCTCCTACAACGGCGCGATGGTGGTGGCGCTGACTGAGATCATGCCGGTGGAAGTGCGCACGACCGGGTTTTCACTGGCCTACAGCCTGGCGACGGCGACGTTCGGCGGGTTCACTCCGGCGGCGTGCACCTACCTGATTCATGTGCTGGACAACAAGGCAGCACCGGGCATCTGGCTCAGCGGCGCGGCGGTATTGGGCCTGGTTGCCACGCTGGTGTTGTTCCGTGGCAATCGGCATGAGTTGCGCACGGCGCAGGCTTCGGTTGCCAGCGGCGCCTGACGGAATGCTTTCGCGAGCAGGCTCGCTCCTACAGGGAATTGTGAACGCCCCCCCCCTGTAGGAGTGAGCCTGCTCGCGATGAGGCCTACGCAGGCAACACAACTCTATAAAGCAGACAAACAAAAACGCCCCGACAAAATGCCGGGGCGTTTTCATTCAAGCCTGAGGCTTAGCGCGGGAACGCTGGCGGATTCACATCAGCCATGTCTTCCATCACGCGAACCACCTGGCAGCTGTAGCCGAACTCGTTGTCGTACCACACGTACAGAACAACGCGGTTGTCCTGCACGATGGTCGCTTCAGCATCGACCACACCGGCGTGACGCGAGCCGACGAAGTCAGTCGACACAACTTCCTGCGAATTGACGAAGTCGATCTGCTTGTGCAGCTCGGAGTGCAGCGCCATGTAGCGCAGGTACTCGTTCATCTCTTCACGGGTGGCGGCTTTCTCAAGGTTGAGGTTGAGAATGGCCATCGACACGTTCGGCGTCGGCACACGAATCGCGTTGCCGGTCAGCTTGCCGGCCAGCTCTGGCAGCGCCTTGGCCGCAGCGGTGGCGGCGCCGGTTTCGGTGATCACCATGTTCAGCGCGGCGCTGCGACCACGGCGATCGCCCTTGTGGAAGTTGTCGATCAGGTTCTGGTCGTTGGTGTACGAGTGAACGGTTTCGACGTGACCGTTGATGATGCCGAACTTGTCATTCACAGCTTTCAGCACCGGCACGATGGCGTTGGTGGTGCAGGAAGCGGCGGACACGATCTTGTCGTCAGCGGTGATTTCACCGTGGTTGATGCCGTGAACGATGTTCTTCAGCTTGTCCTTGCCAGGCGCGGTCAGAACAACGCGGTCGATACCCGGGCAGGCCAGGTGCTGACCCAGGCCGTCGGCGTCACGCCATACACCGGTGTTGTCCACCAGCAGCGCGTCTTTGATGCCGTACTGGGTGTAATCCACCTCGGTCGGGTTCTTCGCGTAGATCACCTGGATCAGGTTACCGTTGGCGGTGATGGTGTTGTTTTCTTCGTCGATGGTAATGGTGCCGTTGAACGAACCGTGTACCGAATCGCGGCGCAGCAGGCTGGCGCGTTTGGTCAGGTCGTTCTCGGCGCCTTTGCGCACGACGATGGCACGCAGACGCAGACCGTCGCCACCACCGGTTTTCTCGATCAGGATGCGCGCCAGCAGACGGCCGATACGACCGAAGCCGTAAAGAACAACGTCAGTGCCTTTGCGGGCCGAGGCGTTTTGCTGACCAACCACGTCAGCCATCTCTTCACGCACGAACTGCTCGGCGCTGCGGCCGTTGCCTTCATTGCGGAATTTGAACGCCAGCTTGCCCAGATCCACCGACGCCGCGCCGAGCTTGAGCTCGCTCATGGCCTTGAGCAGTGGGAATGTTTCGTGGACGGAGAGTTCGCTGTCGTCGGAAGAACGGTGGCGAGCAAAGCGGTGAGCTTTGAGAATCGCGATGACAGACTGGTTGATCAGGCTGCGGCCATAGATCGAGCTAACCACGTTGTTATTGCGGTAGAGCTGACCGATAAGCGGGATCATCGCTTCTGCGAGTGCTTCACGGTCGATCCATTCACCAAGACACTGGTCGGGCTTCTGAGTCACGGTAACCTTCCACATGTAGGGGCAGAAAAAAGGGGCTACATTATGCCGCCGACAAGCCCTTTCAGCAATGCGCGCTTGTCGCGCAATCGGTAACAAAATCCCGTTCAAAAAATTTACGCCTTTCTCCAGCCCAGTAAAACCGGGGCTTTCAGCGCAGTCAATTTTTCGACGACTGTTAGACGATGTCTGTAACCCTCCGTAACACCGCGCGGTTTCGGCACTACATAACCACGAAAAAAGTGCCCGTTTTTATGGTTACCACTACATTTCGTCCAAACCGTGAAGATAGACGCAGTCTGCAACTGACAGGCGGCACCGGAGGCCGCTACAATTACCGACTTTGTCGCAACGCCTGGAGCTCAACCTTCCGTGCCTGTTCTGCGTCTACCGCTACTCCCTGCCGAAGCAGGTAAACAGCATTGGGGCAATCTGCCCGGTGCCGCCCTCAGCCTGGCGATTGCCGAGGCTGCCAGCGCTGCCAAGCGCTTTACCCTGCTGCTGACCGCCGACAGCCAAAGTGCCGAACGGCTGGAACAGGAGCTGAGTTTCTTCGCCCCGGATTTGCCCGTGCTGCATTTCCCCGACTGGGAAACCCTGCCCTACGACCTGTTCTCGCCGCACCAGGACATCATTTCCCAGCGCATCGCCAGCCTCTATCGCCTGCCGGAACTGGCCCACGGTGTGCTGGTGGTACCGATCACCACCGCCCTGCACCGTTTGGCGCCGACCAAATTCCTGCTCGGCAGCAGTCTGGTGCTGGATATCGGCCAGAAGCTCGACGTCGAACAGATGCGCGCGCGGCTCGAAGCCAGCGGCTATCGCTATGTCGACACGGTGTATGAGCACGGCGAGTTCACCGTACGCGGCGCGCTGATCGACCTGTTCCCGATGGGCAGCAAGCTGCCCTATCGCATCGACCTGTTCGACGACGAAATCGAAACCCTGCGCACCTTCGATCCGGAAACCCAGCGTTCGATCGACAAGGTCGAGTCGGTCAAGCTGCTGCCGGCTCGTGAGTTCCCACTGCAGAAAGACGCAGTCACCCGCTTCAAGGCACGCTTTCGCGAGCGCTTCGACGTCGACTTCCGCCGCTGCCCGATCTTTCAGGACCTGAGCAGCGGCATCACCCCGGCCGGTATCGAGTATTACCTGCCGCTGTTCTTCGACGAAACCTCGACCTTGTTCGATTACCTGCCCCAGGACACTCAGGTGTTCTCGCTGCCGGGCATCGAGCAAGCGGCGGAAAATTTCTGGAACGACGTACGCAACCGTTATGAAGAACGCCGCGTCGATCCTTCGCGTCCTTTATTGCCACCGGCCGAACTGTTCCTGCCGGTGGAAGACTGCTTTGCGCGCCTGAAGAACTGGCCGCGGGTCGTCGCCAGTCAGCAGGACGTTGAAAGCGGCGTGGGCCGTGAACGCTTCCCGGCGCACGCGCTGCCGGATCTGGCCATCGAAGCCAAGGCCACGCAACCGCTGGCGGCGCTGGCAGGTTTCCTCGAAGAATTCCCCGGTCGCGTGCTGTTCACCGCTGAGTCGGCGGGGCGTCGCGAAGTCCTGCTGGAACTGCTGGAACGTCTGAAGCTGCGGCCGAAAACCGTCGACAGCTGGCCGGACTTCGTCGCCAGCAAGGATCGTCTGGCGATCACTATCGCTCCGCTCGACGAAGGTCTGCTGCTCGACGACCCAGCACTGGCGCTGGTCGCGGAAAGTCCGCTGTTCGGTCAGCGCGTCATGCAACGTCGTCGCCGTGAGAAGCGCAGCGACGTCAGCAACGATGCGGTGATCAAGAACCTCACGGAGCTGCGCGAAGGCGCGCCGGTGGTGCATATCGATCACGGCGTCGGCCGCTACCTGGGCCTGACGATTCTGGAAATCGACAATCAGGCCGCCGAATTCCTCACCCTCGAATACGCCGAGAACGCCAAGCTCTACGTGCCGGTCGCCAACCTCCACCTGATCGCACGCTACACCGGCAGCGACGATTCGCTCGCGCCGCTGCATCGCCTCGGCTCGGAAACCTGGCAGAAAGCCAAGCGCAAAGCCGCCGAACAGGTGCGCGACGTCGCCGCTGAACTGCTCGACATTTATGCCCGTCGCGCCGCCCGTGAAGGTTATGCCTTCGCCGACCCGAAGGCCGATTACGCTACGTTCAGCGCCGGTTTCCCGTTCGAAGAAACTCCCGACCAGCAAGCCACCATCGAGGCCGTGCGCGAGGATATGCTCGCGCCGAAACCGATGGATCGCCTGGTCTGTGGCGACGTCGGCTTCGGCAAAACCGAAGTGGCCATGCGCGCCGCGTTCATTGCTGTGCACGGCGGTCGTCAGGTGGCAATTCTTGTGCCGACCACCCTCCTCGCCCAGCAGCACTACAACAGCTTCCGCGACCGCTTCGCCGACTGGCCGGTGACGGTGGAAGTGATGAGTCGCTTCAAGTCGGCCAAGGAAGTCAACGCGGCAATCGCCGATCTGGCGGAAGGCAAGATCGACATCGTTATCGGCACGCACAAGCTGCTGTCCGACGACGTGAAGATCAAAAACCTCGGGCTGGTGATCATCGACGAAGAACACCGTTTCGGCGTGCGCCAGAAGGAACAGCTCAAGGCCCTGCGCAGCGAAGTCGACATCCTGACCCTGACCGCCACGCCGATCCCGCGCACGCTGAACATGGCAGTGTCGGGCATGCGCGACCTGTCGATCATCGCCACTCCACCGGCGCGACGCCTGTCGGTGCGCACTTTCGTCATGGAGCAGAACAAGAGCACGGTCAAAGAGGCGTTGCTGCGTGAACTGCTGCGTGGCGGTCAGGTTTACTACCTGCACAACGATGTGAAGACCATCGAGAAATGCGCCGCCGACCTCGCCGAACTGGTGCCGGAAGCGCGTATCGGTATCGGCCACGGGCAGATGCGCGAGCGTGAACTCGAACAGGTGATGAGCGATTTCTACCACAAGCGCTTCAACGTGCTGATCGCCTCGACCATCATCGAGACCGGCATCGACGTGCCGAGCGCCAACACCATCATCATCGAGCGCGCCGACAAGTTCGGTCTGGCGCAACTGCACCAGTTGCGTGGTCGTGTCGGTCGCAGTCACCACCAGGCTTACGCCTACCTGCTGACGCCCCCGCGCCAGCAGATCACTTCGGATGCGGAAAAGCGTCTGGAGGCGATCGCCAATACCCAGGACCTCGGCGCCGGTTTCGTCCTGGCCACCAACGACCTGGAAATCCGTGGCGCCGGCGAACTGCTCGGCGATGGTCAGAGCGGGCAGATTCAAGCCGTGGGCTTCACCCTGTACATGGAGATGCTCGAGCGCGCGGTGAAGTCGATCCGCAAAGGCGAGCAACCCAACCTCGATCAACCGCTTGGCGGCGGCCCGGAAGTCAATCTGCGGGTGCCGGCGCTGATTCCGGAAGATTATCTGCCGGATGTGCATGCGCGACTGATTCTGTATAAACGCATCGCCTCGGCCACCGATGAGGAAGGGCTCAAGGATCTGCAGGTCGAGATGATCGACCGCTTCGGCCTGCTGCCGGAGCCGACCAAGAACCTGGTGCGGATCACCGCGTTGAAACTGCAGGCGGAAAAGCTCGGCATCAAGAAGGTCGATGGCGGGCCGCAAGGCGGACGCATCGAGTTCGAAGCGCAGACGCCGGTTGACCCGATGACCCTGATCAAGCTGATCCAGACGCAGCCCAAACGCTACAAGTTCGAAGGCGCAACGATGTTCAAATTCCAGGTGCCGATGGAGCGCCCGGAAGAACGTTTCAATACTGTCGAGGCGCTGTTTGAGCGCCTCATCCCGAAATCCGCTTGAAGGACGCCCGATGCGCCTGTTCCGCTCTCTGACTTTGTTGCTTGCCTCGCTCTTGATGACAGTGGCAGCACCAGCGGCGTTTGCCGATGACACGTATCAGGTCGAAATGATTCTGGTGCGCCAGAATGCCGTACCCGCAATCGTCAGCCGCGCCGCCCCGGAAGACTGGGCCGCTGGCGCCCAGCGTTTGGGCAACGACAGCCAGCGCACGCCCGCGCTCAATGATGTGGTAACCAAACTCACGGCCAGTGGCGAGTACACGGTGCTGATGCACAAAGCCTGGCAGCAGAGCCTCGGCGAAGCGCCAGCGAAAGTCGCGGTCAGTGAAGGTCAGGAGCAGTTCGGCCAGTTCCCCATCGAGGGCACGCTGGAAATGAAACTCGGCCGCTTCACCGACGTGACCGCCGATTTCTGGGTCAATCAGATCGACGCCAATGGCCTGGTCACCGCCAGTGAGCGTCTGCGCCAGGACAGCCACACCAAGAACGGCCAGCTCAACTACCTCGACAACGGTCATCTGGCCTTGCTGATCAAGATCACTTCCCTCACCGCGCCAGCGCCGCGGGAAGCGCCTGAAGTCGTGCCGGACTGATCGAAGTCCTTATGCCGCCGCCCCTGAGCAAACCGCTGGCCCCATCGTGGGTCAGCCGATTCAAAGAACAGAGTCTGGAGCGCGGCCGTCGCTACGCTTTGGAGAATCGGGTGCGCATCGCCCAGGTCGGCGATGCGACCATCACCGCCAGTTGCGAAGGTTCTGGCGGCAGTGTCTACCGGCAGACTATCCATCTGCGCGAGTCAGCCAAAGCCACCCTGCTGCTGGTCGACGCCACCTGCACCTGTCCGGTGCGCAGCAACTGCAAACACTGCGCTGCGGTGCTGCTGAAAATCCAGGAAACCCTCGACTACCCCGCCGCCGCGAAAGATGCCGAACTGCTGGAGAAACTCCAGGCGGTGCTGGAAAACCGCAGCCCGAAAGCGCCACCGCAGGTTCTGGTGGACAACGTGCAGCCGGTGCCGCGCCTGTGGCTGGCCAGTGTCGAGTTCAGCGCTTTCGAGCCGCGTAATGGCAAGATGCAGCGTTACATTCAACACCGCGCGGCGCTGTCGTTCAGCTATCTGGACGAATATGTCAGCGGGCAAAAGCACAGCGATATCCTGATCCGTCAGGAAGCCCAGACCTTGCGGATAAAACGCCACCCGGATGTTGAACAGTCCTACCGCGAGCAGTTAAGAATCCTCGGTTTCCGCATCGCCACAAGGCAGAGCAAAGCCCTGCCGGAAAGCGCCGGCGAACTCTACGAAATGGTCAACGACAGCGCCTGGCTGACCTTCACCCTCAACGATCTGCCGAAGTTGCGCAGCCAGGGCTGGGAGTTGCAGATCGATGAAGAATTCGGCTTCGACCTGACCGCCGTCGACGACTGGTACGCCACCGTCGAACAGGCGCCGGAGCGCGACTGGTTCGATCTGGAACTGGGCATCATCGTCAACGGCGAACGCCTGAGCCTGCTGCCGATCCTGCTCAATCTGATGCGCTCGCACACCGAGATCCTCAACCCGGAACGCCTCGCCCGTCGTCGCGATGACGAATTGATTCTGGTAAACATTCCGCAACGCACCAGCGAGCACGGCCCGTTGCAGGTGGCGCTGCCGCTCGGCCGCTTGAAGCCGGTATTGATGACGCTGGGCGAGTTCTATTTGCAGGAGCCGGGCGAAACCACCCTGCGCCTGAGCAAGGCTGATGCCACCCGGCTCAATTCGCTGGAAGGCCTGCCGCTGCTGTGGGAAGGCGGCGAGCAGATCCGCACCTTCGCTCAGCGCCTGCGCGACATCCGCGATTTCAGCGCCGAAGCGCCGCAAGGCTTGAACGCAACGCTGCGCCCCTACCAGCTCGAAGGCTTGAGCTGGATGCAATCGCTGCGGCAGCTGGAAGTCGGCGGGATTCTTGCGGATGACATGGGTCTGGGCAAAACCCTACAGACCCTGGCGCATATTCTCACCGAGAAGAACGCCGGACGCCTCGATCGCCCGTGCATGGTGGTGATGCCGACCAGCCTGATCCCCAACTGGCTCGACGAGGCCGCGCACTTTACTCCGCAACTGAAAGTACTCGCGCTGTATGGCGCCACGCGCAAGAAACACTTCGACAATCTCGCCGACTTCGATCTGATCCTGACCACCTACGCCCTGCTGCCCAAGGACGTCGAGCGTCTGGCCAAACAGCCGCTGCACGTACTGGTGCTGGATGAAGCGCAGTACATCAAGAACCCCAACAGCAAAGCCGCCCAGGCCGCGCGCGACCTGAATGCGCGCCAGCGCCTGTGCCTCAGCGGTACGCCGCTGGAAAACCACTTGGGTGAACTGTGGTCGCTGTTTCACTTCCTGCTGCCGGGCTGGCTCGGCGACGTGAAGAGCTTCAATGCCGACTACCGCGTGCCGATCGAAAAGCGCGGCAGTGAAGTCAGGCTGCAGCACCTCAACGGTCGGATAAAACCGTTTCTGCTACGCAGGACCAAAGAGCAGGTCGCCACTGAGCTGCCGCCGAAAACCGAAATCATCCATTGGGTCGAACTCAACGAAGCGCAGCGCGATGTGTACGAAACCATGCGTCTGGCGATGGACAAGAAAGTCCGCGACGAGATCACCCGCAAAGGTGTGGCGCGCAGCCAGATCATCATTCTCGAAGCACTGCTCAAGCTGCGTCAGGTCTGCTGCGACCTGCGTCTGGTCAACGACGCCACCCTGCCCGCACGCGGCAGCACCTCGGGCAAACTCGACAGCCTGATGGAAATGCTTGAGGAACTGTTCGAAGAAGGTCGGCGGATTCTGCTGTTCTCGCAATTCACTTCGATGCTGTCGTTGATCGAGGACGAACTGAAAAAACGCAAGGTCGCCTATGCCCTGCTCACCGGCCAGACCCGTGACCGGCGCACCCCGGTAAAGGAATTCCAGAGCGGCAAGCGTCAGATCTTTCTGATCAGCCTGAAGGCTGGCGGTGTCGGTCTGAACCTGACCGAAGCCGATACGGTGATTCACTACGACCCGTGGTGGAACCCGGCAACCGAGAACCAGGCCACCGATCGGGCCTATCGCATTGGCCAGGAAAAGCCGGTGTTCGTGTACAAGATGATTGCCCGGGGCACGGTGGAAGAGAAGATTCAGCACCTGCAGAAGGAAAAGTCCGACCTCGCCGCGGGCGTGCTCGATGGGCGCAAGGCCGGAGACTGGAAGTTGCAGAGCGATGATATTGAAGCGCTGTTTGCGCCGTTGCCGGACAAGATCGACAAGCGTTGAAATTGTCGTCGCTGGTTGGATAGTTATCGCGAGCAGGCTCACTCCTACAGTTCGAAATGCGTTCCCCTGTAGGAGTGAGCCTGCTCGCGAAAGGCATCACCTCGGTCAAACGATTGAAACCGAAGCTCAATCCCTGGAAACAGGCAACGGCGCAAACAACGCTTCGATATCACTCTGTTCGAGTTTGAATCCCCCCGTCGTGCCACCCTCAAGCACCGCTCCGGCCAGCGCAGCCTTCTCCTGCTGCAACGCCTGGATCTTCTCCTCGACGGTGCCTTTGGCAATCAATTTGTAGACGAACACCGGATTGTTCTGGCCGATACGATACGCCCGATCAGTCGCCTGATTTTCCACCGCCGGATTCCACCACGGGTCGAAGTGAATCACCGTGTCCGCCGCCGTCAGGTTCAGACCAGTACCGCCGGCCTTGAGACTGATGAGGAACAACGGCACCTTGCCGCCCTGAAAATTCTTGACTGGCGTGCGCCGGTCGGTGGTGTCGCCGGTCAGCAACGAATAACCGAGCCCACGCTGCTGCAACTCCTCCTCGATCAGCGCCAGCATCGAGGTGAACTGGGAGAACAGCAGAATTCTGCGACCTTCACCGAGCAATTCTTCAAGCATCTCCATCAGGCTGGTCAGCTTGCCGCTGCCCGAGCGCAACGCCTTCGCCGTGAGCGGCATGTTGATCAAGCGCAGATCGCAGCAGACCTGACGCAGCTTGAGCAGCGCATCGAGAATGATGATCTGACTGCGCGCCACGCCGCTGCGGGCGATTTCGTCGCGGACTTTCTTGTCCATTGCCACGCGCACCGTTTCATAGACGTCGCGCTGACCATCGCTGAGTTCGACCCAGTGAATGATCTCGGTTTTCGGCGGCAACTCGGTAGCGACCTGATCCTTTTTGCGCCGCAGCAAAAACGGCTTGATCCGCGCCGTCAGGTGCTGCATGCGCTGCACGTTGCCGTGCTTCTCGATCGGTGTGCGGTAATCGCGGTTGAACGACTTGCTGTCGCCGAGCCAGCCGGGCATGAGGAAATGGAACTGCGACCACAGCTCGCCGAGGTGGTTTTCCAGAGGCGTACCGCTCAGACACAAGCGCTGACGGGCCTGCAAGTCACGCGCGGCCTGTGCGGCTTTGCTCAGCGGGTTCTTGATGTTCTGCGCTTCATCGAGAATCAGCACGCTCCACGACTGCGGCTGCAACGTCTCCAGGTCCCTGGGCAGCAATGCGTAAGTGGTCAGCACCAGGTCGTATTCGGCAAGATTGGCGAAGTCCTTTTGCCGCCCGGTGCCGTGCAGCGCCAGCACTTTCAACTGCGGCGTGAAGCGCTCGGCTTCATCGAGCCAGTTGGGAATCAGGCTGGTCGGCATTACCGCCAGTGCCGGGCAATCGAGACGCCCGGCGTGCTTTTCCGTGAGCAGGTGCGCCAGGGTCTGCAGGGTTTTGCCCAGGCCCATGTCATCGCCAAGAATGCCGCCGACCTCCAGCTCGCGCAGGGTTTGCATCCAGTTCAAGCCTTCGAGCTGATACGGGCGCAGTTGCGCATTGAGACCGGCCGGCGCAGCAACGTGGGCGTGACTGGAATTCTGCAGGCGCCTGGCAAAAGTCCGCAGGCGTTCGCCGCCCTGCCAATCCAGCGGTACGCCATCGAGCATGCTCAGGCGCGCGGCGTCTGGAGCGGTCAAGCGCAGCGCATCGCCCTGATGTCCGCCCAGGTACAGCTCACCCAGCGTCGCCATCAGCGGTTTGACCCGACTCAGCGGCAACGCGACCTTGGCACCCGCCGGATCGCCAAAACCGTTGGGCTTGAGTTCGATCAGGAGTTTTTCGTCATCGCTGCGTTGCGCCAGATTGACCGGGTCGAGCAAGCGCGGCTGGATGCGCAACAGATGCAGAAGGATCGGCAGCAAGCTGTAGCGCTCGCCATTGACGACGATGCCCAACTGCAAATCAAACCACTGATGCCCGGCCTCTTCTTCGACCTCGGCGTACCACTGTTCAACCGGTTGCACATTGAAATGGAAGCCGGGACTGATCTCGATTTTCCAGTCTGCGGAGCGCAGTGTGGCAAGCCCTTCGTGCATGAATCCGAGCCAGGCGGAATCATCCGGCAAGGTAAACATCTCGCCGGGACGATCCATAGCGCTCTTGCGCGTGGCTTTTTTGAAGCCGTGCTTTTGCAGGCTCTGGCGCAGCTTCTTTTCCAGCGCAGGCTGACGTTGAATGCGCTGGGTTTCGCTGCCGTTGAGGATCATCACTTCCGGATTACGATCCACCGCCGGCTGGCCGTTGTAGGTAAACACCAGAGCGGCGCGGTGCTCCAGAACGTATTCCCAGCGCGAACGCTCCCGGCCGCTGACCAGGGTCAGTTGCGGCTGCGGGAGCACGTCATCGATGATTCGTTCGGTGAGCTTGTGCGGCGGCGGGATTCTGCTCGTCGCGCTCATGCGATGGCTGAACTGCATGGCCTGACGCGCCGGAATGTCAGGAGCCAGGGTCAAGTGGCAGGCTAGTTTTTCTTCCAGCTCAGTGAACAGCGGGCCAACCTGGCGCTGCTCACGATCGAGGTAATAAAGCGGCTCCAGCGCCAGCACGGTTTCCTGCGCGGCTTCGGCACTGCTCCACTGGGCGCGGAACCCGCCGTCGGCCTGCCCGGCCCAAGAGAACTGGCCCACGCGTTTCGCGCCCGGCGTCAGTGGCTGCAAGTCTTCGAAGTCGAGGAACAGGCGCGAGGTGCGCAGGAGCATTTCCAGCAGTTCGGCGCCACTGCTGCCTTCCAGCGGATAGCCGCTGTAATAGGCGTGATGGGAATGCATGGCGACCAACAACCTGGCGACGCGCAGATCCAGTTCGGACAGGTAACCGGGCTGGCGCATGAGCATGTCCGAGAGCGAATACATCGGTTTTACTTCGCGCAACTCGCCGCTCTTGAGCTGATAGACCTTGAAAATATCGAGCAGCCACTTGCCGTTCGCAGGCGTCGGTTTGAGCTTGTAAAACAGACGCGTGCCTGCGGTTTGCGCACTCTCTTCAGCAGGCTTGGCCGGCACGGGAATTGTCGACAGCCAATGCTCCAGGGCCCGGCCCAAGGGGACCGCTGCGTCACTTTCAGACGTATCGTCGCCAGTGCCCTGCAGGTGATAGAGCACCGCTGCACAATGCTTGCAATCGATCGCAACGGGACAGGTACACAAGCACCGCAAATTAACCGATCCCAGGCGATCTTCGGACAGGTAGATGCTTTGCTCATACGCCTGAAGTTCCGAACCGACGCAGAACGCCTCGATTTTTTTGTCATCGATTTCGATGATCTCGACCCGGTCATCCGCAGCATAAGCGCGGGCCTTGGCCAACGCCTTGCTAGTGAATGCGTGGGTCCATATCAGCCCTTTAAGCCGCTCGATGAAAATGCTCATGGACAGTCCTTAGCTGGCCAGCACCCGTGCCAACGTAGATTTCACCTTGCCCATGCCATCGTGCAGTGCCTGCTCGATTTCGGCCATGGTGATCACTTCTGTGGTCTTGCCCGCGGCTGGATTCACCACCAGCGCCAGACAGGCGTAATCCAGATCCAGCTCACGGGCCAGCGCGGCTTCCGGCATGCCGGTCATGCCGACGATGTCGCAGCCGTCACGTTCCAGTCGGACGATCTCCGCGACCGTTTCCAGACGTGGGCCCTGGGTGCAGGCGTACACGCCCTGATCGCTGTATTCGCAGCCTTCAGCGGCGAGCGCGGCAATCAGTTGCTGACGCAACGGCTCGCTGTAGGGAAAGCTGAAATCGATATGAGTGACGTGTTCCAGATCGTCGGCGAAATAGGTGTGCTCGCGCCCGCTGGTGTAGTCGACGATCTGATGCGGCACGCAGAAATGCCCAGTGCCCATGGCCGGATGAATCCCGCCGACCGCATTCACTGCGATGATCGCTTCGGCACCGGCCTGCTTCAATGCCCAGAGGTTGGCGCGGTAGTTGACCTTGTGTGGCGGAAAGCGGTGCGGGTGACCGTGACGGGCGAGGAACAGCACTTCCTTGCCCGCGTACTCACCAATCTGCACTTCGGCCGAAGGTGCGCCGTAAGGAGTGTCGACTGCCAGCGACTGGCGGATGCTCAAACCTTCGAGCTGAGTCAGGCCGGTGCCACCGATGATTGCGTAAACGGTCATAACGAAAAATCCTTAATCGATCAGTTGGGCGTCTTTGAGCGCGCCGAGGGCGGTGAGCCAACGCGGGTCCTGACGATAATCGGTGCTGGCGAAAGCCTGACCGCGCATCTTCGCGATACGCGCGGACGGCTTGACCTTCATGCGCTGGGCGGCGCTGAGGGCCAGTTCGGCAGCGGCGCGGTCGTTGCACACCAGGCCCATGTCGCAGCCAGCAGTGAGCGCAGCTTCGATGCGACTGGCGGCGTCCCCGACCACATGGGCGCCGGCCATCGACAGATCATCACTGAAGATAACGCCATCGAACTGCAACTCGCCGCGCAGGATCTGCTGTAGCCAGCGCCGGGAGAAACCGGCGGGCTGTGAGTCGACTTGCGGATAGATGACGTGGGCCGGCATGACGGCGGCCAAGTGTTTGCTGAGTTTGGCAAACGGCACGAGATCGTTGGCGCGGATCTCGTCGAGGCTGCGCTCGTCGTTCGGAATCGCCACGTGGGAGTCGGCTTCGGCCCAACCGTGGCCGGGGAAATGTTTGCCGGTGGCGGCCATGCCGGCGCTGTTCATGCCGCGAATGAATGCGCCTGCGAGCAAGGCAGCACGCTCGGGATCGCCTTCGAAAGAACGGGTTCCGACCACGGCGCTGCGCTGATAGTCCAGATCCAGCACCGGGGCGAAACTCAGGTCGAGCCCGACCGCCAGCACTTCTGTGGCCATGATCCAGCCGCATTGCTCGGCGAGGTATTCGGCGTTCGGGTTGTCGGCGATGGCGCGCATGGCCGGCAGACGGACGAAACCCTGACGCAGGCGCTGCACGCGCCCGCCCTCCTGATCCACCGCCAGCAACAGATCCGGACGAATCGCGCGGATTGACGCGCTGAGTTCACGCACCTGGCGCGGATGCTCGATGTTACGGGCGAAAATGATCAGGCCGCCCACTTCGGGCTGACGCAACAATTGGCGATCTTCGGCCGTCAGCCAGGTACCGGCGACGTCCACCATCAACGAGCCTTGCAGGCCAGCAGTCATAGAGATTCCTTGAAAACGAAAAACCCGACCTGCCTGTGTTCGCTACCGTGGGCAGCGCCCGGACGGTCAGCAGAACTCATGCAGATCGGGTTCAGTACGAGAGTCGGCATGGCCGGCTAGCTTAGCGGATCCCCGCTGCCGCGCCCACCCGTGCGCGGTCAAACCTTGGCGGCGACCGGCGTGGATTTGCTGCGCGGCCGCAATTGCGCACTGGCCATGGCTGTATCGGTAACGCCGGTTTCGGCGCGCATGCCGGCGGCGAGGAACGGCACCATCAGGCGCATCACTTGCTCAATGGACGTGTTGACGCCGAAATCGGTTTCGGCAATCGCGCGCAAGGCCTTGATCCCGGACATGCTGAACGCGGCGGCGCCAAGCATGAAGTGCACGCGCCAGAACAGCTCGATCGGCGGAATGCGGGGCGCCGCTTCGTTGACCAGGAGCATGTAGCGGCGGAACACCTTGCCGTACATGTCTTCCAGATAACGCCGCAAGTGGCCCTGGCTCTGGCTGAATGCGAGGCCGAGCAAGCGCATGAAGATGGACAGGTCGTTGCCGCTGCGAGGCTGCACGACGAGCGCTTGCTCGACGAGGATTTCCAGCAACTCTTCGAGCGTCGGCTTGTTTTCCGGCTTGGCCTGACGGCGCTCGAGCTCTTTGTCGAGACTGACGCAGAATGGTCCGAGAAAACGCGAAAACACCGCCTGGATCAGCGCCTTCTTCGAGCCGAAGTGATAATTCACCGCAGCCAGATTGACGCCAGCCTTGCTGGTGATCAAACGCAATGAGGTTTCAGCGAATCCTTTCTCCGCGAACAACTGCTCGGCAGCATCAAGAATACGTTCAACGGTTTCCGACTGGGCCATGGCTACTCCGCCTGACAAACACTTGTTTGAAACATACGTTTCAGGCTGTGCGTTGTCAAGCCTGCCGGTTCGTTTTGGGAATGGTCGGTCAGCTATTTAACCACACGAGGCCACAGCATTAATAAGCGCCCTTGGCGACCGCTCGGCGGGCGGCAAAAAAACGCCCATTGCCAAGAGCGCTTCACTGTATATAATCCCAGTCACTGTATAAAAAGACAGAGCGATCAATATGCTAAAGCTGACGCCACGCCAAGCCGAGATTCTGGCCTTTATCAAACGTTGCCTAGAAGACAACGGCTATCCGCCCACCCGTGCGGAAATCGCTCAGGAACTGGGTTTCAAATCGCCCAATGCGGCGGAAGAACATCTCAAGGCCCTGGCCCGCAAGGGCGCGATCGAGATGACGCCCGGCGCTTCCCGCGGCATCCGTATTCCCGGCTTCGAAGCCAAGGCCGACGACTCCACCCTGCCGATCATTGGCCGAGTGGCTGCCGGCGCGCCGATCCTCGCCCAGCAGCACATCGAAGAATCCTGCAACATCAACCCGACCTTTTTCCATCCCCGCGCCGACTACCTGTTGCGTGTGCACGGCATGAGCATGAAGGACATCGGCATTTTCGACGGTGATCTATTGGCCGTACATACCACCCGTGAAGCACGTAACGGTCAGGTCGTGGTTGCCCGTATCGGCGACGAAGTCACGGTCAAGCGCTTCAAGCGGGAAGGCAGCAAAGTCTGGCTGATCGCCGAAAACCCCGAGTTTGCCCCTATCGAAGTCGACCTGAAAGATCAGGAACTGGTGATTGAAGGCTTGAGCGTCGGCGTCATTCGCCGCTAAAGGAGGCTCCATGCAGTTCCCACACACACCTCAGCAAACACAACTGCCTTTATTCGAAGCGTTTCTGGCCCAGCCTATGGCGCCGATTCTGAAAGACGTGGTCGAGCGTGATTGGAATGCCAAACCCGATGCCTTCAGTGAACTGTCACTGCGTGGTGCTGCCGGGAACTGCCTGAACCTGCTCGCGCCGATCCTGCGCGAGCTCAGCGAGGATCAGGATGCTCGCTGGCTGACGCTGATCGCCCCACCCGCCAGCCTGACGCAAACCTGGCTGCGCGATGCCGGACTGAATCGCGAACGCATTCTGCTGCTGCAACCGCGGGGCACTCAAAGCGCTCAGCAACTGGCGTGCGAAGCTTTGCGCCTGGGTCGCAGCCATACAGTGGTGACCTGGCTCAACCCGTTGAACGCCAACTCGCGGCAACAACTGATCAGCGCCGCGCGTACGGGCGAAGCTCAGAGTCTGAACATTCGTTTGGGGTAATTGCCTGGTGATGCGGGCTGTGTGAAGCGCAGGGCTTCTCCATGGATAGAGAAGCCGATCTGAAGCGCAAGCGATCGAGAAAAGGTCAAGGCGTGGATCAATGAAGAACCCGCGGCCCCTCTTCCTTATCAAACTCGCCTTCAACCATACGCCCTGCCATCTGCACGCCGACGCTCAGCATCGCTTTGGCAATTTCGACGTGCTGGCCTTGCAGGAACGCCTTGGCATCCTCGGAGAAATCCAGCGTCACCAGGGAGCCTTCGTCCTCAGCCCTGCGCAGTTCGATTCGGCCGTCTGGTAACTCGACAATTTCTAGAAAGGACGTTGGCATATAAGTCTGTTCTCCACGAAAGGCAGCGATTATATAGACATCATTCGAGCTTCGCTCGGGATCTTGACCAGCAGCATGTTTCTGATTGCCACTGCATCAAACCCCGTCAGCACTCGTTCAAGCCTTCACGGAATCTAATGGCCAAGCCTTTGAGGCTCTGTCGCCAGCTCTCCAGCTCCTCTCGAGTCAGCTCTTCTGACGCCTCTTCTTCATCCAGGTTGATGGCCTGAATCAGCGGCTGTGTCACGTCGCCTTTCGGTTTGCGTGGCACCCTGGGAGGTTGAAACAGTGCCGCGTGCGCCGCCAGCAGTTTGGCCAGCCAGGTTTCCGGATTCCCGGCCAGCTCGACCATTTCTGCCAGCTCCGGGATAGCGATCGATTCCAGGACTTCCTGCTTCAGCAACTCCTCCGCCCTCGGCGAATTGGCCTGCGGTAGCCGGTAAAAACCGGCAATCTCATGACACAGACCCAGCAGTGCGCCGTAGAGGTGGAACAGCGCCGACTCACGCCCGGCCTGAATCAGCGCCAGAGAATTCATCGCCCGCCCTTCTTCTGCACGAGCCAGAGCTTCCAGTGACAGGCCGGCGAAATAGATCTTCTGGTTGGTGCGGGTATAGAGTTCGTGGGCCATGACGGCAGCCTCCACAACGAAATAATTGCTTCACACAGGCCGAACAGTGTCGTGGATCAGCCAATGCCACCGCAAGCACAAAACAAAAAGGCCGCATGAAATCCTTAAGGTTTCATGCGGCCTTTTCGCTGTTCAGACTAACGCTTACTCAGCCTTGGCCTTCGCGCTGCGCTTGTCTTCAACTGTCCACTTGCCACCGTCGTAATACGCTTTCCAGCCTGTAGGCTTGCCGTCGACTTCGGTCTGCACGTATTGCTCCTTGGTCTTGCGGCTGTAGCGGATGACCGCCGGCAGACCGTCAGGATCCTTCTGCGGAGCTTCGCACAGGAAGTGGTACTTCGGATCGATCTCGTCCTTGTGCGGCAGAATCTCGATTACCAGCGGAGCACGGGTCTCGCGGTTTTTCGGGAACTGACTGGCGGCCAGGAACAGACCGGATGCGCCGTCGCGCAGGATGTAGGTGTCGTTGACCTTTTCGCATTTCAGCTCAGGCATCTTCACCGGATCCATCTTCGGTGGCGCTGCGTCACCGCTCTTCAGCAGTTTGCGGGTGTTTTTGCACTCCGGGTTGGTGCAACCGAAGAATTTGCCGAAACGACCGGTCTTGAGCTGCATCTCGCTGCCGCACTTGTCGCATTCCAGACTAGGACCTTCATAGCCCTTGATGCGATAACTGCCTTCTTCGATTTCATAACCGGCGCAATCCGGGTTGTTGCCGCAGATGTGCAACTTGCGCTTTTCGTCCAGCAGGTAGGCGTCCATCGCCGTGCTGCAGATCGGGCAACGATGCTTGCCACGCAGTACCAGCGATTCCGATTCACCCTCGTCGTCCGCTGCGATTTCATCGCCCGGCACCAGGTTGACCGTGGCCTTGCAGCGCTCTTTCGGCGGCAGGCTGTAGCCCGAGCAGCCGAGGAACACGCCAGTCGAGGCAGTACGAATCTGCATCGGGCGGCCGCAGGTGGTGCACGGAATGTCGGTCATGACCGGCTGGTTGGCGCGCATCCCGCTGTCCGGGTTTTCCGCTACTTCGAGTTTCTTCTTGAAGTCGCCGTAGAACTCGTCCAGTACGTTTTTCCAGTCGCGCTCGCCTTGCGCCACGTCATCAAGGTTCTCTTCCATGCCGGCGGTGAAGCCGTAGTCCATGAGATTGGAGAAACTTTCGGAAAGACGCTCGGTGACGATGTCGCCCATCTTCTCCGAATAGAAACGGCGGTTGTGCAGCGTCACGTAACCGCGATCCTGAATGGTCGAAATGATCGCAGCGTAGGTCGAAGGACGACCGATGCCGCGCTTTTCCATTTCCTTGACCAGACTGGCTTCGGAGTAACGCGCCGGTGGCTTGGTGAAATGCTGCGACGGATCGAGCTTGATCAGCTTCATCACATCGCCCTGCGCCATATCCGGCAGCACGTCGTCATCGCCGGGCTTGGCAATTTGCGGCATCACGCGGGTGTAACCGTCGAACTTGAGGATCCGGCCCTTGGCGCGCAGTTCGAAGTCGCCAGCGCCAACGCTGACGGTGGTCGACAGGTACTGCGCGGGCAGCATCTGGCAGGCGAGGAACTGACGCCAGATCAGCTCATACAGACGCTCGGCATCACGTTCCATACCCGCCAGCTTGCTCGGTGTGGTGTTGGCGTCGGAGGGACGAATCGCTTCGTGAGCCTCTTGCGCACCTTCCTTGCTGCTGTAGACGTTCGGCGATTCCGGGAGGTATTTCTTGCCGAACTCGTCTTCGATGTAAGTGCGCGCCATCGCTACGGCGTCGGCCGAGAGATTGGTCGAGTCGGTACGCATGTAAGTGATGTAGCCGGCTTCGTACAGACGCTGGGCCATCATCATGGTTTTCTTCACGCCGAAACCGAGGCGGTTGCTCGCGGCCTGCTGCAAGGTCGAGGTGATGAAAGGCGCCGACGGCTTGCTGCTGGTCGGCTTGTCTTCGCGCTTGACGATGCTGTAGCTGGAGGATTTGAGCTTCTCCAGCGCAGTCATGGCCTGGGCTTCGTTGAGCGGCTTGAAGGCTTCGCCTTTTTCGCGAGCCACTTCGAAACGCACGGTCGAGCCTTTGGCAGTGCCGAGATCGGCATGCACTTCCCAGTATTCTTCCGGGATGAACGCACGAATCTCGCGCTCACGCTCGACCACCAGTTTCACCGCTACCGATTGCACACGACCGGCGGACAGACCACGGGCGATCTTGGCCCACAGCAGCGGCGACACCATGTAGCCGACAACGCGGTCGAGGAAGCGACGCGCCTGCTGGGCGTTGACACGATCGATGTCCAGCTCGCCCGGCTCGGAGAAGGCTTCCTGAATCGCCTTCTTGGTGATTTCGTTGAACACCACGCGCTTGTAGCGGCTGTCATCACCACCGATGGCTTCGCGCAGGTGCCAGGCAATGGCTTCCCCCTCGCGATCCAAGTCGGTTGCGAGATAGATGGTGTCAGCATCCTTGGCGAGCCGGCGCAGCTCTTCGATGACCTTCTCTTTACCCGGAAGGATCTCGTACTTGGCTTTCCAGCCGTGCTCGGGATCGACGCCCATACGCGAGACCAGCTGCTTGCGAGCTTTGTCTTTCGGCGAGAGCACCGGACCTTCGCCCGCAGCCGCCTTGCCACGCTTGGCGGCTGGCTCTTTGCTGGCGCTAGCCGAACCGCTGGTGGGCAGGTCTCGGATATGGCCGATACTCGACTTCACCACGTATTGGTTACCCAGATACTTGTTGATGGTCTTGGCCTTAGCCGGGGATTCCACAATGACCAGCGATTTGCCCATGGATCAGAAAATTCCTGAATTCTAGAAGTGAAAGGCGGTTGGCGCCTGACGCGGCACCGCTATATATAGTTGATACAAGGTGAGGTCAAGCGCAGGGTTCTCTGCGCAGTCGCCTCAAACCTCGTCAAAAAGGCTCGGTTCGGCTTGCACCAAAGCAAAGCGCGGCACCTGCTCGCCGTCAACCTCGACCGACTCGACAAACATGCTCAGCGGGCGCACCCAAAAGCCGTAATCGCCATACAGGGCTTGGTAAAAGACCACTTCTTCTTCGGTTTCGGAATGCCGCGCAATACTGAATACACGGTATTGCGGACCTTTGTAATGTTGATAGAGCCCAGGTTGTATCGGCATGCTTCGGCCCTCACTGAAATCTTTTCAAAAATAAATAAAAAACCCAAAAACAAAAACCGGGGCACTGGGCCCCGGCTTCCATCGACGAGACGCTTAAACGCGTTCGAAGACGGTGGAGATACCTTGGCCGAGACCAATGCACATAGTGGCCACCCCGAAGGTACCGCTATTCTGCTTCATCACGTTCAGCAGGGTGCCGGAAATACGCGCACCGGAGCAACCGAACGGGTGACCCAGGGCGATCGCGCCGCCGTGCAGGTTAACCTTCTCGTTCATCTTGTCGAGCACTTTCAGATCTTTCAGCACTGGCAGGGCCTGTGCAGCGAAAGCTTCGTTGAGCTCGAAGAAGTCGATATCGTTGATGCCAAGGCCCGCACGCTTCAGGGCTTTTTGGGTCGCTGGCACTGGACCATAGCCCATGATCGCCGGATCCACACCCGCCACTGCCATCGAACGGATCACCGCCATCGGCTGGATACCCAGGTCCTGCGCGCGCTGCGCCGACATCACGATCATGCACGAGGCGCCGTCCGTGATCTGCGACGAAGTGCCCGCCGTCACGGTACCGCCCTTCGGATTGAATGCCGGCTTGAGCGCCGCCAGACTTTCCAGGGTAGTTTCCGGACGAATGGTTTCGTCGTAGTCGTACAGTTTCAGGAAACCGTTCTCGTCGTAACCCTGCATCGGGATGATTTCGTCCTTGAACTTGCCTTCCACAGTTGCCTTGTGGGCCAACTGGTGAGAACGCACGCCAAAGGCATCCTGCTGTTCGCGGGTGATGCCGTGCATCTTGCCGAGCATTTCAGCGGTCAGGCCCATCATGCCCGAGGCTTTCGCCGCGTACAGCGACATATGCGGGTTCGGATCGACACCATGCATCATGCTCACGTGGCCCATGTGCTCGACGCCGCCGACCACGAACACGTCACCGTTGCCGGTCATGATCGCTTGCGCAGCAGTGTGCAGTGCACTCATCGACGAGCCACACAGACGGCTGACGGTCTGGCCGGCCGAGGTGTGCGGAATCTGGGTCATCAGCGACGCCATGCGCGCGATGTTCCAGCCCTGTTCCAGGGTCTGGTTGACGCAGCCCCAGATCACGTCCTCGACTTCCGCCGGGTCGACCTTGCTGTTACGTTCCAGCAGTTTGCTGATCAGGTGCGCCGACATGTCTTCAGCGCGGGTGTTGCGGTGCATGCCGCCCTTGGAGCGGCCCATCGGAGTACGACCGAAGTCGACAATCACGACGTCTCTAGGATTCAAGCTCATAAGTTCACTCTCACTCTAGTTGGGGGCGCTTAACCGAAGAAGCTCTGGCCGTTTTTGGCCATTTCGCGCAGCTTCGCGGTCGGGTGATACAGCGCGCCCAAATCAGCGTACTGGTCAGCCAGGGCAACGAACTCGGCGACACCGATCGAATCGATGTAGCGCAGCGCGCCGCCACGGAATGGAGGGAAACCGATACCGTAAACCAGACCCATGTCGGCTTCGGCGGCGGTTTCGACGATGCCGTCTTCCAGGCAGCGCACGGTTTCCAGGCACAGCGGGATCATCATCCAGTTGATGATGTCTTCGTCAGTGACTTCGCGCTGCTCGTAAACGATCGGCTTGAGCACTTCCAGCACCGACGGATCGGCGACTTTCTTCTGCTTGCCTTTCTTGTCGGCCTCGTAGGCGTAGAAACCCTTGCCGTTCTTCTGGCCCAGGCGCTTGGCTTCGTACAGCACGTCGATGGCCGAACGACGGTCATCCTTCATGCGATCCGGGAAACCTTCAGCCATGACGTCACGACCGTGGTGACCGGTGTCGATGCCGACCACGTCCATCAGGTATGCCGGGCCCATTGGCCAGCCGAACTTCTCCATGACCTTGTCGATACGCACGAAGTCGACACCGGCGCTGACCAGCTTGGCGAAACCGCCGAAGTACGGGAACAGCACGCGGTTGACCAGAAAGCCCGGGCAGTCATTGACGACGATCGGGTTCTTGCCCATTTTCTTCGCGTAGGCAACGGTGGTGGCAACAGCCAGTTCACTCGACTTTTCGCCACGGATCACTTCCACCAGCGGCATCATGTGCACCGGGTTGAAGAAGTGCATGCCGACGAAGTTTTCCGGACGCTTGAGGGCCTTGGCCAGCAGGCTGATGGAAATGGTCGAAGTGTTGGAGGCGAGGATGGTGTCCTCTTTGACCTGACCTTCGACTTCAGCCAGTACCGCTTGCTTGACCTTCGGGTTCTCGACCACAGCTTCGACGACCAGATCGACGTGACCGAAGTCACCGTAGGACAAGGTCGGACGAATGCCGTTGAGCACTTCAGCCATCTTCGCGGCGGTCATGCGACCTTTGTCAACGCGACCAACCAGCAGCTTGGCCGCTTCGGCCAGACCCTGCTCGATACCGTGCTCGTTGATGTCCTTCATCAGGATCGGCGTGCCTTTGGAGGCCGACTGATAGGCGATACCGCCACCCATGATGCCAGCGCCGAGTACGGCGGCCTGCTTCACGTCTTTGGCGATTTCGTCGTAGGCCTTGGCCTTTTTCTTCAGTTCCTGATCGTTCAGGAACAGACCGATCAGGCTCTGCGCAGCAGAGGTCTTGGCCAGTTTGACGAAGCCTGCGGCTTCCACTTCCAGAGCTTTGTCGCGCCCGAAGTTCGCGGCTTTCTGGATGGTCTTGATTGCTTCGACCGGCGCCGGGTAGTTCGGACCCGCTTGACCGGCGACGAAACCTTTGGCGGTTTCGAAAGCCATCATCTGCTCAATGGCGTTCAACTTGAGTTTTTCAAGTTTCGGCTGACGCTTGGCCTTGTAGTCGAACTCACCGGAAATGGCGCGCTTGATCAGCTCGAGGGCAGCTTCCTGCAGCTTCTCGGGAGCAACCACGGCGTCGACGGCGCTGACTTTCAGGGCGTCTTCAGGGCGGTTTTCCTTGCCGGCGGCAATCCATTCGATGGCGTTATCGACGCCGATCAGGCGTGGCAGACGTACGGTACCGCCGAAGCCCGGGTAGATGCCCAGTTTGACTTCCGGCAGGCCGATCTTGGCCTTGGTGGACATGACGCGATAGTCGGCCGCCAGGCACATTTCCAGACCGCCACCGAGGGCGATGCCGTTGATGGCCGCGACGGTTGGCACGTTGAGGTCTTCGAAATCGCTGAAGATCTTGTTGGCTTCGAGATTGCCAGCAACCAGCTCGGCATCCGGCAGCTTGAAGTTGTCGACAAATTCGGTGATGTCGGCGCCGACGATGAACACGTCCTTGCCACTGCTGACGATCACGCCCTTGATCGAAGCATCTGCCTTGATGGTGTCTACGGCCTGACGCAGTTCGTTCAGGGTTAGACGGTTGAACTTGTTGACGGACTCACCCTTGAGGTCGAATTTCAATTCGACGATGCCACTTTCAAGAGCTTTAACCGTGATGGCTTTACCTTCGTAAATCATCAACTGATCTCCACGATATGGAAGCTGAACAGTACACGTCGGACGCAGGCATATGGCTCAGAAGGACGCTTTGTTCGTCAATGCTGATACCTGTCCGCCTGGCACACCCGCCAACGCGATAGTCGGGATTCTGTAGGAGCAGTCTGTAAGACAAACGCTCAATTCATACGCCCGTTTGATTCGGGTACGTCACATTCACGGAATTTCTGACAATTGTCAATCGCCCTAAATTCGGGCTGAAACGCGACTTTGCAGTCATTTCTGCACCATGATGAGCAGCAACACGCGCCCGCATGGTCAGCTATTCATAGAATCAATAGTTAGAAAAGTCGCCCTAATTCCCGACGTGCCCTGTTCAGAAGGCTACGCTAGGTGGACTTCAGAGAATTTATCGAGGCGAACCAAGCGTCTGCCGCGAAAAAGTTTACCGGCCTGCCTGGCCAACCCGCCCGACGAATCATGTCGGGCTTTTTAATGCGCGTCTGCCGGACGCATCACACCGTTGCAGTGAGAAAAATCGCCACGTCACGCGAGCGCTTTCAGCGTCGCGTCAATATCCTGCAAAACCGTCGCTTCGCCCTTCTCGCCCCAGTACAAGGCGATCATCTGCCTGTCCGCTTCGATCTTGAAAACATTGCCCGGCAATTTTTCGAAATAATCCAGCAGCGTCCGGTCCTCGCAGACTTCCTGCCACTGATTGACCCAGACTCCGGGAGTCTTCTGCCAGTAGGTCCAGCACGCCGGCTGACTGCCACGCCGCGGCCGGTGGTACTGGGCGCAGGGATTCGGCGGCTCAGGCAACAGCCAGTGCGGCCACTCCTGCGGCGCCAGCTGCATGGCCAGGCCGATGCGCCGCGCTTCCATGCGCAGGGCCATGCGCCCGCTCTGTGTACGCGATGGGCGCAACCATGCCAGCGGACTTAAAACTACCAGCAGGATTGACACCACCAGCCAGACCGTCATATCTGTACTCCCGATTTTTGATGAGCCCATTGTGTCACTAGCGAACCAATGCGCTTGAAACCAGCCATACTTACCAATATCGAACCCTCAGGAGGAGCACCTCATGCCCTACCACCACATACTGGTCGCTGTAGATCTGACCGAAGAGTGCGACCCTGTGATCCACCGCGCCCGCGAGCTGTCGGTGAGCAACGGTGCCAAGTTGTCGCTGGTGCACATCGTTGAACCGATGGCCATGGCCTTCGGTGGCGACGTGCCGATGGACCTGTCACAACTGCAACAACAGCAGTTCGATCAGGCCAAGGAGCGCCTGGAAAAACTGAAATCAAAATATCCCGAGCTCGAAGGCGCCAATTGCCACCTGACCTACGGCCAGCCACGCCAGGAAATCCACCACTTCGCCAAAGACCAGGCGTGCGATCTGATTGTGGTTGGCAGCCACGGCCGTCATGGTTTGGCGCTATTGCTCGGCTCGACTGCGAATGACGTGCTGCACGGTGCGCCTTGCGATGTACTGGCGGTGCACCTGGTCAAACGCTGACTTGTCTTGCTCATTGTGGGAGCGAGCCTGCTCGCGAATACGTCGGCGCATTCAAAATGAGTGCTGCCTGACACACCGCTTTCGCGAGCAGGCTCGCTCCCACAGGTAATTTGATTCATCCTTTATCGCATTACATATGAAAAGCCCGGCGCTCATTACTAAGCGCCGGGCTTTTTCATATCAGGATCAATCAGGCATCCAGCTCGGCCCAACGCTCCACCAACGCATCCAGCTCAGCCTGCAGTTGCTCCAGCGAAGCTATCACCTTGGCCGTTTCCGCCGGCGGACGCTGATAGAAACCGGCTTCAGCCATTTCCGCCTCAACCGCAGCAATCTGCTGTTCCTTGGCGTCGATGTCGCCCGGCAAGGCTTCCAGCTCACGCTGGAGCTTGTAGCTCAGCTTCTTCTTGGCAGCCGGTGCAGCTGCGCCTGGCGCAGCAACCACAGCAGGTTCAGCGGTAACCACTGCCGAGTTGAGATCCGCCTTGCCCGACTTGCTTTCAGTCACGCCCAGCAGGCGCGGCGAACCGCCCTGACGGATCCAGTCCTGATAGCCGCCGACATATTCACGAACCTTGCCTTCACCTTCGAAAACCAGAGTGCTGGTCACCACGTTGTCGAGGAATGCCCGGTCGTGGCTGACCATCAGCACGGTGCCGTTGAAGGTCAGCAGCACTTCTTCGAGCAGTTCAAGGGTTTCCACATCGAGGTCGTTGGTTGGTTCGTCGAGTACCAGCAGGTTGGCCGGTTTGCTGAACAGCTTCGCCAGCAACAGACGCGCGCGCTCACCACCCGACAACGCCTTGACCGGCGTGCGCGCACGCTGCGGGCTGAACAGGAAGTCGCCGAGGTAACTCAGCACGTGGCGGCTCTGCCCGTCAATGTCGATGAAGTCGCGACCTTCGGCGACGTTGTCGATCACGGTTTTTTCCAGATCCAGCTGATGGCGCAACTGGTCGAAGTAGGCCACGTCGATGCGCGTGCCCTCTTCGACTTTGCCGCTGGTGGGTTGCAGACCGCTGAGCATCAGCTTCAGCAGTGTGGTCTTGCCGGTACCGTTGGCGCCGAGCAGACCGATACGGTCGCCGCGCTGCAGGACCATGGAGAAATCCTTGATCAGGAACGGCCCGCCCGGATGCGCGAAGCTCACGTTCTCGAGCACCATCACCTGCTTGCCGGACTTGTCGGCGGTTTCCAGCTGAATGTTGGCTTTGCCGGTACGCTCGCGACGCTCACTGCGCTCGACGCGCAGGGCTTTCAGCGCACGCACGCGGCCTTCGTTACGGGTACGCCGGGCCTTGATGCCCTGACGGATCCACACTTCTTCCTGAGCCAGACGCTTGTCGAACAGCGCGTTGGCGGTTTCTTCAGCGGCCAGCGCCGCCTCTTTGTGCACGAGGAAACTGGCGTAGTCGCCGTTCCAGTCGATCAGGCCGCCGCGATCCAGTTCGAGAATGCGCGTGGCGAGGTTTTGCAGGAAGGAACGGTCGTGCGTGATGAACAGCACGGCGCCCTGGAAATCCTTCAGTGCCTCTTCGAGCCAGGCGATCGCACCGATGTCCAGGTGGTTGGTCGGTTCGTCGAGCAGCAGCAGATCCGGCTCGGACACCAGGGCCTGCGCAAGCAGCACTCGACGACGCCAGCCGCCGGACAACTCGGCGAGGGTCTTGTCGGCCGGCAGTTGCAGGCGGCTCAGGGTGCTGTCGACCAGGGTCTGCAAGCGCCAGCCGTCACGGGCTTCGAGGTCGTGCTGGACGTGCATCAGCTTGTCCAGGTCGGCGTCGGTGACGATGTTCTGGCTCAAGTGATGATATTCGGCGAGCAACGCGCCGACGCCGTCGAGGCCTTCAGCCACCACATCGAATACCGTCCGGTCGTCGGCCACCGGCAATTCTTGCGGCAATTCGCCGATTTTCAGACCGGGGGCACGCCAAACCGAGCCGTCATCGGGCTTCTGATCGCCCTTGACCAGTTTCATCATGCTGGATTTGCCAGTGCCGTTGCGGCCGATGATGCACACCCGCTCTCCACGGGCGATCTGCCAGGATACCTTGTCCAACAACGGCATAGCGCCGAACGCAAGGGACACATCGCTGAATTTGAGCAGGGTCATGAGCTTCTCCAAAAACCGGGGGCGCATTCTACCCGACTTGGGGCTTCAGCAGGCCGGCAATTTGTCGGTCGAAGCACTCTGCACAACATTTGTTGCGAACTTGTGCAGCGAGGCTCGCAAAGCTTTCGCCGCTTGCTGGCAAAAGGCTAAGCTACAGGCAATTCAGTGCGGATTTCGGTCAGCACTTGTCATGATTTCTCTGCCCGGATGTCTCATGCGCAGTCGCCTTTTCAGTGTTTTGTCCTGCTTGTTACTCACCGCCGCTGCCGCTCAATCCGTCCAGGCGGTGGACCTTTCCACCCAACGCCAGTATTACGATGAAGCCAAACGCGCCCTTGCCAAGGGTGATACCGGCCCGTATTTCCGCTACAGCCAGGCGCTAGCCGATTATCCGTTGGAACCGTACCTGGCCTACGACGAACTGACAGCGCGCCTGAAGACGGCGAGCAATGCGGAGATCGAGAAATTCCTTGCCGAACACGGCGACCTGCCGCAAGCCAACTGGATGAAACTGCGCTGGTTGCGCTGGCTCGCGGACCGCGGCGACTGGGCGACCTTCGTCAAGTACTACGATCCGAAGCTGAATTTCACCGAGCTCGATTGCCTCAACGCGCAGTACCAGATCAGCCACGACAAGAAAGCCGAAGGCTATGCCAGCGCGGAAAAGCTCTGGCTGACCGGCAAATCGCAACCGGCCGCCTGTGATGCCTTGTTCGGCATCTGGGCTGCCGACGGCCAGCTCACCGAGCAGAAACGCTGGGAGCGCACCAAGCTCGCCGCGCAAGCACGCAATTATCCGCTGGCCAACAGTCTGATCAACGGTCTGACCACCCTCGCCCCGCGCGGTCGTTTGCTGGTCGACGTGGCGCAGAAACCCGAACTGCTCAATCAGCCGTCGCGCTTTACACCGGCCGACGAGCCGATGTCCGACGTGGTCAGCCTCGGCCTGCGTCGCCTCGCCAGGCAGGACCCGGACAAGGCCATGGCCTTGCTCGACGGTTACGCCAGCAGCATGCATTTTTCTCGTGATGAAAAAGTCGCGATCGCCCGTGAGATCGGCCTGACCCTGGCCCGCCGTTTCGACAGCCGCGCATTGGACGTAATGACCAAATACGATCCAGAGCTGCGCGACAACACCGTCTCGGAATGGCGCCTGCGCCTGCTGCTGCGTCTGGCACGCTGGAACGATGCCTACGAACTGACCAAACGCCTGCCGCAAGATCTGGCCACCACCAACCGTTGGCGCTACTGGCAGGCGCGCAGCCTGGAACTGGCCCAGCCGCAGAACCCGCAAGCGCTGACCCTGTACAAGAATCTGGCGCGGGAACGGGACTTCTATGGCTTCCTCGCCGCAGACCGCTCGCAGTCGCCTTACTCGCTGAACAACAAGCCACTGGTGCTCAGCCAGGCGCTGATCAATAAAGTGCGTAACACCCCGGGCGTACGCCGCGCGCTGGAGTTTCATGCACGCGGCCAGATCGTCGACGGGCGTCGCGAGTGGTATCACGTCAGCCGTCATTTCAACCGCGATGAAATGGTCGCCCAGGCCAAACTGGCCTACGACCTGAAGTGGTACTTCCCGGCGATTCGCACCATCAGTCAGGCGCAGTACTGGGACGATCTGGACATCCGCTTCCCGATGGCTCACCGCGATACCCTCGTGCGCGAAGCCAAGGTGCGTGGGCTGCATTCGAGCTGGGTGTTCGCTATCACCCGGCAGGAAAGCGCCTTCATGGACGACGCACGCTCCGGCGTCGGCGCCAGCGGTCTGATGCAATTGATGCCCGGCACCGCCAAGGAGACCGCACGCAAGTTCAGCATTCCACTGGCCTCGCCCCAGCAAGTCCTCGATCCAGACAAGAACATCCAGCTCGGCGCGGCCTACCTCAGCCAGGTACACAGCCAGTTCAACGGCAACCGCGTGCTCGCCTCCGCCGCTTACAACGCCGGCCCCGGCCGCGTGCGTCAGTGGCTGCGCGGCGCCGATCACCTGAGCTTCGACGTCTGGGTGGAAAGCATCCCGTTCGACGAAACCCGGCAATACGTGCAGAACGTGCTGTCGTACTCGGTGATCTACGGTCAAAAGCTCAACTCGCCGCAACCGCTGGTGGATTGGCATGAGCGGTACTTTGATGATCAATAACCGGTAATCCCGGTCAGGCGGGAGCTGCCGAGGCTGCGATCTTTGATGTAAAAATGCCCGCATTCAATGCGGGCATTTTTTGTAAAGCAAGATCAAAAGATCGCAGCCTTCGGCAGCTCCTACAAGTCCACTGCGTGGCCATCATTGAATTGCAACGCCGCCAGTCGCGCGTACAGCGGGTTGCTGGCGATCAATTCCTGGTGCGTCCCCACCGCGACCAGCTTGCCTTGGTCCATCACTGCAATTCGATCAGCGTTCTTCACGGTGGCCAGCCGATGGGCGATGACCAGGGTCGTGCGGTTTTCCATCAGCGTTGGCAAGGCTTGCTGGATCAGATGCTCGCTCTGTGCGTCGAGGGCGCTGGTGGCTTCGTCCAGCAGCAGGATCGGCGCGTCCACCAGCAGGGCGCGAGCAATGGCCAGGCGCTGGCGCTGACCGCCTGACAGCCCGAGCCCGCCATCGCCCAGATGAGTCTGATAACCATCAGGCATTTGCTCGATGAAATCGTGGGCGTGGGCGATTCGCGCAGCTTCCTTGACCTGCTCCAGCGTGGCGGTTGGGCAGCCGTAGCGAATGTTCTCCTCCACACTGCCGAAGAACAGCGCAGGGGTTTGCGAGACCAGTGCGAAACAGCGGCGCAGATCCAGCGGATCGAGGCTGGTGAGCGGCACGCCATCCAGCAGAATCTGGCCTTCGCGCGGATCGTAGAAGCGCAGCAACAGGTCGTAGACCGTGGACTTGCCCGCGCCAGACGGTCCCACCAACGCCAGGGTTTCGCCCGCCCTGACCGTCAGATTCAAGCCATCGACTGCGTAGCTTTGCGGACGCGACGGGTAGGAAAAGCGCACATCGCGCAGTTCAAGCTCACCTTTGACTCGCGCTGGCAAAGCGACCAGTCCGGTCACCGGTGGCTGGATGATGTTTTCCGAGCGCAGCAATTCGGCGATGCGTTCGGCGGCCCCCGCAGCGCGTTGTAGCTCACCGATCACTTCGCTCAAGGTGCCGAACGCACTGCCGACGATCAGGCTGTAAAAAACGAATGCCGCCAGTTCTCCGGCGGAAATCCGCCCGGCCATCACGTCCATGCCGCCGACCCACAACATCACTGCCACCGCGCCCAACACCAGCACGATCACCAAGGTGATCAACCACGCCCGCTGAAAAATCCGTTTGCGCGCGGTGTCGAACGCCTGCTCGACGGTCGAGGCGAAGCGCTGTTGATCCTGCACCTGGTGGTTGTAGGCCTGCACGGTTTTGATCTGGCCCAGGGTTTCCGACACGTAGCTGCCAATATCGGCGATGCGGTCCTGGCTCTGGCGCGACAGATTGCGCACGCGGCGGCCGAAAATCAGGATCGGCGCGATCACCAGCGGCAGCGCAATCACGACAATGCTGGTGAGTTTGGGGTTGGTAATGAACAGCAACACCACACCGCCGATCACCATCAGCAAATTGCGCAGGAACAGCGAGAGCGACGAGCCGATTACTGATTGCAGCAGCGTGGTGTCGGCAGTCAGGCGCGACTGGATTTCCGAGCTGCGGTTGTCCTCATAAAAGCCCGGATGCAGATACACCAGATGGTTGAAAACCTGGCGACGAATGTCGGCGACCACCCGCTCGCCGATCCACGAAACCAGATAGAAACGGGCGAAAGTGCCCAGCGCCAGCCCGAGCACCAGCAGCATGAAAATGCCGATGGACTGATTGAGCAGATGCGGCGATCGGGTCATGAAGCCCTGATCCACCAACAACTTGATGCCCTGCCCCATCGACAAGGTGATGCCGGCCGTGACGATCAGCGCGAGTAACGCGCCGAAGGCATGCCAGCGATACGGAAGGAGAAAATGACTGGTCAGGCGCAGGGCGCGCCGGTGTCGGGAAGAAAGCATGGAGATCATGGAGTTCACGTCTGCGCAAATGGATCGGGCCAGCCTACAGACTCAGATGGGGTGGAACTCTGTAAATCACAATGAGTCAGGTTAAATATGCCCGGGATGTCCGGATGCTAGAAACGATTGGTCTAAGGTTGCGGTTGAGACGAGCGGTCATTTCTGTTTGAGTAGAGATGCCGCCCGCCGACAGACCGCAGGGAGTTGTCACAGCCTGGTCACGTGGCGGTTTTAACTTAGGCACACAACCTGATGAGGAGACAGGCCATGTCCTTGCAACACAGCAGCGAAGACAAGATTGAAGTGATCCGCACCCAACCCGACCAGTCTCTGGGTTGCTCGATTATCGATGAACAGGGCCGCGAAGTACCGATCACTGAAAACATGATCCAGGACGCTTGCCGCGAACTGGAGAAGCGATTGGTCAAGCCTGCCGAACAAGAGTGATATAGCCACCGTCTTCCTGACCCGGCCCTGATTGGCCGGGTTTTTTCTGTCTGCAATTCAGGATCGGGGGTGCCGCTTTCGCGAGCAGGCTCGCTCCCACACAAATCGTATGTTCAGTGAAGATCCCCTGTGGGAGCGAGCCTGCTCGCGAATGAGCCGCTTCGGTTTCTAGACAGCCACAGCCCCCAGCGCCTCGACAATCTGCCGCAACGCCGGCGCATCCCCTTCAATCCGCACCTTCAGCCCTTCGATCTCGCGCCGCACCGGGTATTGCTTGCGCAACACATCAAACGCCGCACGCTGTTCAGCGACATTTCCCACCAGACTGCGGCGGAAATCCGCATCATCGCGGCGCGGGTCGTACACGCCCCGGCACAACATCGCCAGCGCCCACGCCGGGTCACTGCCGCCGTGCAGGGAAACTTCCGACAGCCACGCTGCCGGCAAAAGATCACTGAGCTGGATATCTGCGGGCTGCCCGATGAACGCGCAGTAAGCCTGATAGATTTGCGCAGTCCCGCGTTGCTTGCCATCGAGGCTGTAACCGGCAATATGTGGCGTGGCCAATACACAGAGTTCGGCCAGCGCAACATCGACTTCAGGCTCCTTTTCCCAGACATCGAGCACTGCCTGCAAGTCTTCGCGCTCGAGCAGCACCTCACGCAGCGCTGCGTTGTCCACCACAGGGCCGCGCGCCGCGTTGATCAGCCACGCACCCTGCTTGAGTTGCCGCAGACGCTGTTGATCGAACAGATGCCACGTTGCATCGTCGCCGCTACGGGTCAGTGGAGTATGCAGACTGATCACGTCGCACAGCTGGATGATCTGCTCAAGGCTGACGTAATCGCCGCCTTCAATCTGACGCGGCGGATCGCACACCATGACGTTCCAGCCCAAGCCCTTCAGGACCTTGATCAAGCGACCACCGACTTCACCGGCGCCAACGACGCCGTAGGTACGCTGGGTCAGATCCACCCCTTCGATTTCGGCCAGTGTCATCAGACTGCCCAGTACGTAATCGACCACCCCCCGAGCGTTGCATCCCGGCGCGCTCGACCAGGTAATCCCGGCCTCGTTGAAGTAATCGAGATCCAAATGGTCGGTGCCGATGGTGCAGGTGCCGACAAAGCGCACCTTGCTGCCCTCAAGCAGCGCGCGGTTGACGTTGGTCACCGAACGCACCAGCAACACATCGGCCTGCTCGACCGTCGCCCGGTCAATGGAGCGGCCCGGGACCCGGCGGATTTCACCGAAACCGGCAAAAAAGGCGTCGAGCAGCGGGATATTTTCATCGGCAACAATCAGCATGGCGGGCTCCTTGGGCGGATCGGCAGTTTAGGTGCAGACGCGTCGATCAGCCAGCAGGCTTTGCGTTTACAAATGCGCAACAGAGGATTTTTCCTGACCGGGGCGTCAGCGGCGTAGAATGCCCCGCCTCGCGCATCACTACTTTCTGGACGCTTTGCCTGTGAACCCTGTAACTGACCAACCTGTCGCCGTCTCCCTGACCCGCCCTGCGCGGATTCGCCTGGAGTTGAAAAACCTGCTCGCCCTGGCCCTGCCGATCATCATCGCGCAACTGGCGACCACGGCCATGGGCTTCGTCGATGCGGTGATGGCCGGGCGCGTCGGGCCTAAGGATCTGGCGGCGGTGGCGTTGGGCAACTCGATCTGGGTGCCGGTGTTTCTGTTGATGACCGGCACTCTGCTCGCCACCACGCCGAAAGTGGCGCAACGTTTCGGCGCCGGCAAGCACAGCGAGATCGGCCCGATCGTGCGTCAGGCGCTGTGGCTGGCATTGGTGGTGGGACTGATCGCCACCTCGATGCTGGTCGCCGCTGAACCGGTGTTGCACCTGATGAAGGTCGACCCAGAGCTGATCGGCCCGTGCATGCAATACCTGCACGGCATCGCCAGCGGCTTGCCGGCGGTGGCCTTCTATCACGTGTTGCGTTGCACCAGTGACGGCATTGGCCGCACCCGCCCGGCCATGGTGTTGGGCTTGTGCGGTCTGGCGCTGAACATCCCGCTGAACTACATCTTCATCTATGGCCACTTCGGCGTGCCGGCCATGGGCGGCGTTGGCTGCGGCTGGGCCACGGCAATCGTGATGTGGGTGATGGCGCTGGGTCTGGCCGGTTACGAACGCTGGGCGCCGGCCTATCGTTCGAGCGAGCTGTTCAGCCGCTTCGACTGGCCGCAGTGGGCGGTGATCAAGCGTCTGCTGTCGATCGGTTTGCCGATCGGCATCGCGGTGTTTGCCGAATCGAGCATCTTCGCGGTGATCGCCCTGCTCATCGGCAGCCTCGGCGCGACGGTGGTGGCCGGGCATCAGATTGCATTGAACGTCAGCTCGCTGGTGTTCATGATTCCGTATTCGCTGGGCATGGCGGTCACCGTGCGTGTCGGGCAGGCATTGGGCCGCGAAGAACCGCGGGAGGCGCGTTTTGCCGCCGGAGTCGGCATGGCCACCGCCCTCGCCTACGCCTGCCTGTCGGCGAGTCTGATGCTGTTGCTGCGCGAGCCAATTGCAGCGATCTATACCGCCGATCCGACGGTGATTCACATCGCGGCGATGCTGATCGTGTATTCGGCGCTGTTCCAGTTTTCCGATGCGATCCAGGTGACTGCTGCCGGCGCGTTGCGTGGTTATCAGGACACTCGCGTGACGATGATCCTGACCCTGTTCGCTTACTGGGGGATTGGTTTGCCGGTCGGTTACGCGTTGGGCCTGACTGACTGGCTCGGCGCGCCACGTGGCCCGAGCGGCCTGTGGCAGGGGTTGATCGTCGGTCTGAGCTGCGCGGCGCTGATGCTCTCGATCCGTCTGACGCGCAGTGCGCGCAAGCGGATTCGGATCAGTCGTTCGGCAGGTTGATCACCCATAAAAAAGACCTGCATTTGCAGGTCTTTTTTTGCCCAGAGTCAGGACTTCTTGCGAATCCAGTACAGATAAGTACCGGCCTCTTCGTGCTGGCTGACCAGCTCATGGTCAAGAAACACGCAGAACTTGGGGATATCGCGCTTGGTCGAGGGATCGGTGGCGATCACCTTGAGCAAGCCGCCGGGCAGCAGATCGCGGATGTGCTGATGCAACATCATTACCGGTTCCGGGCAATTCAGACCGGTGGCGTCGAGGGTGCCGTCGACTGGGGTGTTGATCATTTCGCTCATGGTTTACTCCAGAAACTGGCCGGCATTGTCGCGCATTGCCGGATATCGTCCAACCCATGTGGGAGCGAGCCTGCTTGCGAATACGCTGTTTCATCCAACATTGGTGTCGGCTGACAAGACGCTTTCGCGAGCAGGCTCGCTCGCACAAGGGTTTGCGCTGCTTCAGCGGGACTTGGCTTTTTTGCTGTCGTGCCGACGCAAGTGGCAGGTCACTTCTTCGCGGTCGTGATACAGCTGCTTGCAGCCGATATCAACCTTGATCCCGCGCGCCTTGAAACCATCGGCAATACGCTCCAGCAGACGCTTCACTTCGGCATAACGCTGTTTCATCGGCAGCTTCAGGTTGACCACCGCCTCGCGGCAATGTCCCTCGCCGATCCATTCTTCCAGCATCGCGGCGTTGCGCGCCGGTTTCTCAACGATATCGCAGACCATCCAGTCAACTGGCTGTTTCGGCTTGAAGGTAAAACCATCCGCCATCAGATGCTGCACGAGCCCGGTTTCCATCAGGCTTTCAGCCATCGGGCCGTTGTCGATGGCGGTGACCAGCATGCCACGGTTGACCAGTTGCCAGGTCCAGCCGCCCGGCGCGGCACCGAGGTCGACGCCGGTCATGTCACTGTGCAGGCGATCTTCCCACTGATCACGCGGAATGAAGTGGTGCCACGCCTCTTCCAGCTTCAAGGTCGAGCGACTGGGCGCTTCGCGGGGAAACTTCAGGCGCGGAATGCCCATCGGCCACATTGCCGAGTTACCGGCGTCGGCCATGCCAAGAAACACCTCGCGACCGCTTTTGAAGGTGAGCAACAGACGCGGCTTGCTGGCGTCTTCCACCAGTTTTCCGGCGGCGGTCAGTGCCTTGCGCAGCGGGCCTTCGAACTTCTTGCAGAAGTTCGACAGCTCCTTGCCATCATTGGTATCGACTACTTCCAGCCACAGACTGCCAAACACCGGAAAATCGGCCATGTGCGCGAGGATCACGCTGATCCGGTCGTTTTCCGGCAGATCGATGAAAAAGCCCCGTGCCCACTGCCGCGGGAAGATCAGTTCGGCGAAACGCTGACCGCGCATCAGGCGTTCGGCGCCGTCGGCTTCGGTGCAGACAAACTCGGCGCAGGCCGCGGCCGTTTTGGCTTTGGCGTAGCCGGCGACGTTGAGACGGGCGGCGAGGTCGGAAATTTCCGAACAGACTTCGCCTTCGAAGCCGGGCCGGCAATGCATGAATAGGGTGTTCATTCTTACTCCTGGGCAGCGCTCGATGATTCGGCCGCTGCGCGATGCTCAAGCCTTGCGTTGCCGCAATGCCTGTCACGAAAACCGGCGCATGATAGCCGAAGTCGGAACCTTGGTTCCGCCCATAGAGTCCAGTTATTAGCCAGCTACTCAAAACAGAGCTAGGTTTAATGCTCTGCCCGTCCCCTCAGTCCGTAGCCGTGCGGACTCAAAGGAGTGATCGTAATGCCGTCCCTCGATAGTCTGAAATCACTGAAAACCCTGCAAATCGACGCCACGACCTACCATTATTTCAGCCTGCCGGAAGCCGCCAAAAGCCTGGGCGACCTCGACAAGCTGCCGATGTCGTTAAAGGTACTGCTGGAAAACCTGCTGCGCTGGGAAGACGAAAAAACCGTGACCGGTGCCGACCTCAAGGCCCTTGCTGCCTGGCTCAAGGAGCGCCGCTCCGATCGGGAAATCCAGTACCGCCCGGCGCGCGTATTGATGCAGGATTTTACCGGTGTCCCCGCCGTGGTCGACCTCGCCGCCATGCGTGCGGCGATGGCCAAGGCTGGCGGTGATCCTCAACGGATCAATCCGTTATCACCGGTGGATCTGGTAATCGACCACTCGGTGATGGTCGACAAGTTTGGCAGCGCCAGTGCGTTTGAACAGAACGTCGACATCGAAATGCAACGCAACGGCGAACGCTATGCGTTTCTGCGCTGGGGCCAGAGTGCGTTCGATAACTTCAGCGTGGTACCGCCGGGCACCGGCATCTGCCACCAGGTCAACCTCGAGTACCTCGGTCGCACCGTGTGGACCAAAGAAGAGGACGGCCGCACCTACGCTTTCCCCGACACGCTGGTCGGGACCGACTCCCACACCACCATGATCAACGGCCTCGGCGTACTCGGCTGGGGCGTCGGCGGGATCGAAGCGGAAGCGGCGATGCTTGGGCAACCGGTGTCAATGCTGATTCCGGAAGTGATCGGCTTCAAACTCACCGGCAAGCTCAAGGAAGGCATCACCGCGACCGACCTGGTGCTGACCGTGACGCAGATGCTGCGCAAGAAAGGCGTGGTCGGCAAATTCGTCGAGTTCTATGGCGACGGCCTCGCCGACCTGCCACTGGCCGACCGCGCGACCATCGCCAACATGGCTCCCGAGTACGGGGCGACATGCGGCTTCTTCCCGGTCGACGATGTCACCCTGGAATACCTGCGCCTGTCCGGCCGGCCAGCGGAAGTGGTGAAACTGGTCGAGGCGTACACCAAGGCTCAAGGTCTGTGGCGTCTTCCGGGTCAGGAGCCGGTGTTCACTGACAGTCTGGCGCTGGACATGGGCAGCGTCGAAGCCAGTCTGGCCGGACCGAAGCGCCCGCAGGATCGCGTCTCGCTGCCGAACGTTGCGCAGGCCTTCAGTGACTTTGTCGACCTGCAATTCAAACCCACCAGCAAAGAAGAAGGACGCCTGGAAAGCGAGGGCGGTGGCGGCGTCGCCGTGGGCAATGCCGATCTGGTGGGCGAAGCGGATTACGAATACGAGGGCAAAACCTATCGCCTGAAAAACGGCGCCGTGGTCATCGCCGCGATCACCTCCTGCACCAACACTTCCAACCCGAGCGTGATGATGGCGGCCGGGTTGCTGGCGAAAAAAGCAGTGGAAAAAGGCCTGACGCGCAAGCCGTGGGTCAAAAGCTCACTGGCCCCCGGGTCGAAAGTCGTCACCGACTACTACAAGGCTGCCGGGCTGACCCAATACCTTGATCAACTGGGGTTTTCTCTGGTCGGCTATGGCTGCACCACCTGCATCGGCAACTCCGGGCCACTGCCGGAGCCGATCGAAAAAGCCATTCAGAAAGCCGATCTTACGGTCGCGTCGGTCCTGTCCGGCAACCGCAACTTCGAAGGGCGCGTGCATCCGCTGGTGAAAACCAATTGGCTCGCCTCGCCACCGCTGGTCGTCGCCTATGCATTGGCGGGTAGCGTGCGCACCGATATCAGCAGCGAACCACTGGGTGAGGATCAGCAGGGTAATCCGGTGTATCTGCGCGATATCTGGCCGAGCAGCCGAGAGATCGCCGAGGCGGTGAATCAGGTCAATACGGCGATGTTCCACAAGGAATACGCCGAAGTGTTTGCCGGTGATGAGCAATGGCAAGCCATCGAGGTGCCGCAAGCGGCCACTTACGTGTGGCAGGACGATTCGACCTACATTCAGCATCCACCTTTCTTCGACGACATTTCTGGCCCCCTGCCGGAGGTCAAAGATGTCAAAGGCGCACGGGTATTGGCCCTGCTCGGTGATTCGGTAACCACAGACCACATCTCCCCCGCCGGCAATATCAAGATCGACAGCCCGGCCGGGCGTTATCTGCAGGAAAAAGGCGTCGAGCCTCGCGACTTCAACTCCTACGGTTCACGTCGCGGCAATCATGAAGTGATGATGCGCGGCACGTTTGCCAACATCCGTATTCGCAACGAGATGCTCGGGGGCGAGGAAGGTGGCAACACCCTCTACATTCCCACCGGGGAAAAAATGGCCATCTATGATGCAGCCATGAAGTATCAGGCTTCGGGCACTCCGCTGGTGGTGATTGCCGGACAGGAATATGGCACAGGGTCAAGCCGTGACTGGGCGGCAAAAGGTACCAATCTGCTGGGGGTCAAAGCGGTCATTGCGGAAAGCTTCGAGCGCATTCACCGCTCCAATCTGGTGGGCATGGGTGTGCTGCCGTTGCAGTTCAAGCTTGACCAGAATCGCAAGAGTCTCAATCTGACTGGCAAGGAAACATTCGAGATTCAGGGGCTGAGCGGTGTCGAGTTGACGCCCCGGATGAATCTGCCTCTGGTGATTACTCGCGAGGACGGGCGTCAGGAGAAGGTCGAGGTCCTGTGCCGGATTGATACGTTGAACGAGGTTGAGTACTTCAAATCCGGGGGGATTCTGCATTATGTGTTGCGGCAGTTGATTGCTTCGTAACGGGTGACATTTGCAGCAGGCTGCGGTTTTTTTGACTTTGGCTTTAAAAGCAAGATCAAAAGATCGCAGCCTTCGGCAGCTCCTACGTGCAGACGAAAAAAAACCCGCCGAAGCGGGTTTTTCCCAAGACCATTATCGACTCCCTGTCGGTAGCGATCCTTGCAAATGGTCGATCATCCATGATCCTGAAACACTCCCTGTGTCTCAGTTGATGTGTGTAGATTACCCAGTGGATCCAATCAGCAATAGTCGTAAAAGCTACCAACGCGTGTAAGACATTCGCCATACAAACACTTCCGAAAACCCTTAGACCTGTCAGGCACTACCGCTCTCACGGGCCTTGGCGCTTTCGGCGAGGAACTGTTCAAGCCGGCTCAATTGTTCCTCCCAACCGCGACTGTCCATGTAATACGCCTCTTTCTGGCGAACATCGGGTATGTGGGCGAAGCCGGATTCCGAAACCTTGAGCAATGTGCCGTCCTCGAAATCCTGCAGCTCGAATTTGACCAGGGTGGTGGGCTCTTGCGAGTAGTCGATCTTCGGGTTGACCGCATACGGATGCCAACGGAAAGAAAACAACTGCTGCGGCTCGACCCGCTCGATCAGCACGTTCCACAATACGTGTTCATAACCGGGGTATGTGACCTGGCCCTGCGTCCATTCGCCAGCGATGAATCGCCGCCCCTCGAGCGCCACGCCAAACCATTGTCCAAACGCCTCGGCATCGACTAATGCACGCCAGACGTGGGAACGCGACGCCTTGAGCTTGATTTTGCGTTCGAAACTGTTAGGTACTGGTTTCATACGTCACCTCCTGTTCTGAACACTAGGCTTGTATGACCACATGTCCAATGGGAAGTTGTATCGAAGCGCTGCAGCTTTGACTCGTGCAGACACATTCTGCCGTAGTTTGCGCTCTGTAATCAGCGCCGATTGACCTGCTATCTTGCCAGCGAATTCGCAGAAACAAGGACGAACCATGCAGCCCTCTCTAGCCGATCGTTATCGCGGTGCCCTTCTAGGCCTGGCTTGCGGCGACGCGGTTGGCACCACGGTCGAGTTCCAACCGCGAGGATCATTCCGGCCGCTGAGTGATATGGTCGGCGGTGGCCCGTTTCAGCTAAAACCGGGGCAGTGGACCGATGACACCTCAATGGCGTTGTGTCTGGCCGAGAGCCTGCTGAGCAAAAACGGCTTCGATGCGGCTGATCAGATGGGCCGCTATCTCAATTGGTGGAAATGGGGATACCTGAGTTCTACCGGTGAATGTTTCGACATCGGCATGACCGTGAGCCAGGCGCTGCAACAGTACCAGCGCACCGGGGAGCCTTTTGCCGGCTCGACTGATCCGTTGACTGCTGGCAACGGGTCGCTGATGCGACTGGCCCCCGTCGTGCTGTTTTATTTTCCCGATGTTCGACAGATACAGACGTTCGCTGCCGACAGCTCACGCACAACCCATGCCGCGCCGGAGGCAATCGAGTGCTGCCAATTGCTGGCTGATCTGATCGCAAGAGCCCTTGAGGGTGCGGAGAAAACCCAGCTCCGCCGGGCGCCACTGCTAGCGCTTTCCCAGCCCGGGGTGGCTGCGATCGCACGGGGTGAATACCTCGACAAAGGGGAAACTGAAATCAAGGGCAGCGGCTATAGCGTCCAATCGCTGGAAGCCGCGTTGTGGTGCTTCCACCACACGCAGACCTACGCCGACGCGGTGTTGCAAGCAGCCAATCTCGGTGATGATGCGGATACAACCGCTGCTATCGTGGGTCAGTTGGCAGGTGCTTATTACGGCACTCGGGCGATTCCCGAGCACTGGCTGGAGCGGCTGCATGAACGCGAGGAAATCGCCGCCACTGCGGATCGCCTGCTGGAAGCTTCCAGGTTACGCACTCAACCCTAGCTACACTGTTTGCACTTTTCCATTCGGTACAGCTAGAACCTTATGTCAGTACGACTGCTTCTGGCCTTTGCGCCCTTTGTTTTTTCCCCATTCGTCCACGCCGCCGTTGACTGCGCCAATACCAGTGATCAAGCGACAATGAATCAATGCGCGGGGCAAGCCTTTAAAGCGGCAGACAAGGAATTGAATGCGGTTTACCAGCAGATCACCGGCCGCTTGAAAGACAACCCGGACGGCAAGAAGCTACTGGTGGGCGCGCAGCGGGCATGGATTGGATTCCGCGACTCTGAATGCAAGTTTTCGGCATCAGGAGTGGCGGGCGGGAGTGTTTATCCATTGATTTACAGCGATTGCCTGACGGGCATGACCAAGACGCGTGTCGAGGCGCTCAAGCAATATTTGAAATGTGAGGAAGGCGACATGAGTTGCCCGGTACCCGGTGCGTAATCACAGGCTCCGCTGGAGCCTGTGCCATGAAGCTATTACGCTTTAGACGTGGGGGTCGCCCGGGGCTTTGCTCGGCGCGGCGTATTGCGGCTTGAGATGACCATCCTGATCGAGTAACCAGGCATCCATGATCTGCCGGACTACCGGCCCTGCGACCCGCCCCCCGGCCTCGCCGTTCTCGATCATTACCGAGATGGCGATTTTCGGATGCTCTGCCGGCGCGAATCCTACGAACAGGGCGTTGTCACGGTGGCGCTCAAGGGTTTTCTCACGGTTGTAGCGCTCCCCCTGCTTGATCGCCACGACTTGCGCCGTACCACTTTTGCCGGCAATGCGGTATTGCGCGCCCGCAGCGGCCGCTCGGGCAATGCCTCGAGCATCGTGCATGACCATCTGCATGCCGTGGTTGACCTGCTCCCAATCACGCGGATCCTTGAGCAGGATGTTCGGCATCGGGTGCTCGTCAACCGGCGCTACGCCGTCGACCGATTTGGCCAGATGCGGCCGATTCCATATCCCTTTATTGGCGATCAGTGCGGTAGCTTGGGCCAATTGCAGGGGTGTGACCTGCATGTAGCCCTGGCCGATGCCCAGGATAACGGTTTCACCGGGATACCATGCCTGCCGCCGCGTTGCGCGTTTCCAAGCCTGCGACGGCATCAGACCGGGGGACTCTTCAAACATGTCGAGCGAGACCTTTTCACCGAGACCGAACATCGCCATGTAGTCGTGCAGGCGATCGATGCCAAGCTTGTGCGCCAAATCGTAAAAGTAGGTGTCGTTGGATCGCATGATCGCCGCGTCCATATCCACCCAGCCGTCACCACTGTGGTTCCAGTTGCGGTACTTGTGATCGAAGTCCGGTAGTTGGTAATAGCCGGGATCGAATACGCGTGTTTGCGGGGTCACGACGCCTGCGTCCAGACCAGCGATGGCGACTTCCGGCTTGATCGTCGAACCGGGGGCGTACAGGCCGCGCAATACGCGGTTGAACAGCGGCCGGTCGATGGAATCGCGCAGGGCGGAATATTCCTTTGAGCTGATGCCAGTGACGAACAGATTCGGATCGAAGCTGGGGTTGCTGACCATCGCCAGTACTTCTCCCGTGGACGGATCAAGAGCAACCACGGATCCACGACGATCGCCCAAAGCGGCTTCGGCGGCTTCCTGCAGTTTCACATCGAGGCTGAGGACGATGTTTTTACCTGGCACCGGGTCGGTGTGCTTGAGCACCCGAAGCACTCTTCCTTGAGCGTTGGTTTCGACTTCTTCATAGCCGACATGGCCATGCAGCTGCGCTTCATAGAAGCGCTCGATACCGGTTTTACCGATGGATTGCGTACCACGGTATTCAACGGAGTCGAGAGCCTTCGATTCTTTCTCGTTGATCCGACCGACATAACCGATTGAATGGGCGAAATGCGCGCCAAGGGGATAGTGCCGGACAAACTGCGGTTCGACATCGAGGCCCGGCAGGCGGAACTCATTGACCGCCAGGACGGCAATCTGCTCTTCCGTCAGCTCATAAAACAGGGTAACCGGTGTGAACGGATGCCGGGATTGCTTCATCGCCTTGTCGAATACCATGCGGTCCTCAGCAGGCAAGTGCAGCAGGTTGATGACTTCGTCCAATTCCTGATTGACGTCAGTTGCACGCTCACGAGTGATGGTCAGGTTGTAGCTGGGACGGTTGTCGGCGAGAAGTACACCGTTGCGGTCATAGATCAATCCGCGCGTCGGCGGAATCGGCAGGACATGCACACGATTATTTTCGGAGATGGTCGAGTGGTAGTCGAATTCCACCACCTGAAGGATATACAGACGCACCACTAGAGCACAGCTGATGGCAAAGACGAACAGAGCACAGGCAATCAAGCGTTTGTTGACCAGCCGCGTCTCTTTTTCATGGTCCTTGATCGGGATTGGTTCAGGCATTTCTACAGCAACTCTTCGACATAAATGAGTGCCGATCCATGGGCAGGACATCAGTCCGTTAAAAAACGAGCTGCACCATACCAAAACTGGCCGTCCACTTCAGGATGTATTTCCCCGGTGGCGCTGTGAAAAACTTTCTTGCAGGCAAAACAAAACCCCAACTGCTTTCGCAATTGGGGTTTCGGAATTTAATCTTGACGATGACCTACTCTCACATGGGGAAACCCCACACTACCATCGGCGATGCATCGTTTCACTGCTGAGTTCGGGATGGGATCAGGTGGTTCCAACGCTCTATGGTCGTCAAGAAATTCGGGTACTGACTCGTGACCAGATGGCCTCGCTTCAGCAAATTGGGTATGTGACAGCTGTCGGTGTTTGTGCGCTTCGAACTTTCGGTTCGTTTCGTCTTCACACACCGCAATCTGGTGCCTTCTCAGGTCAGCAAATTGCTTGGGTGTTATATGGTCAAGCCTCACGGGCAATTAGTA